>NZ_SRYB01000020.1:0-89712 GCF_004793975.1 Lepagella muris | reverse complement strand
GAAAGAAATACCTCTTATATTGCCGCAGATACCCCATCATGAAACGGAAGGAACGCTTCTCTCCATTCCTATCATGGTCATGCCGGTAAAATTTTTCCGTCGGTTCCAATTGCATCACAATTCCGCTTGGACCGTCATCCGTCCGATTGCTTATCCAATGACTTTCCAACTCATTCCGGGAGTAGTCTATCAGACCTTTCCCGGGGTCAGCCACTCTGTAGCGTCCTCCATTTCTGGAAATGTCATAGAGCACCACAAAATGATTCTGGTTCCAATGCAGTATGCAGGGTAACTTGATTTCCACAAGTTCATCTGTGGTCGCTGCGAAAGTCGAGGTTTCCAGTCCCACACATCCGGCACCTTCGGCTATGCCGAGCATCGAGACCCCTGCCACGTTTGCATGGCAGAACCCGTCAAGATATTCGAGGCTGTAACACTTGCCGTAATGCCGGCATATCATCGCAAGACATGCCACTCCGCACTGCATGGAGTCATGCTGCCTGATCCATTTGATTGCTTTTGAACGAAACAGATTCATCATTTTTTCAGATATATGGATATCAGGAACTCGCGTCCACGGAGCTGGCTTGATCGTTCAACCTGTGATAGGGTACCGTAGGTGGTGTAGCTGTAGCTGCGCCGGTTGAGGAGGTTTGTCACGGATGCTGATATTTCGAGCCGTTTGCTGATGTTGAAAGTCAGCTTTGTGTCGAGCATCAGCATCTCCTTGTAGCGTCCGGATTCAATCTGGTTGCGGTAGAACTCCCCTCCGGTGGTCCATGTCAGCAGGCTGCATGGGGTCAGGGTGATGTTGCCTGAATAGATGAAGTTGTCGGAGCTGCGGCTGTCCATGCCGGAGATCCTCATCATCGACTTGTCCCATGAGAAACGGAGTGTCCAGTTCAGTAGGTATGAGATGTTGCCGATCAGGGATGGTGACAGCAGGAATGAGTCGTTGGTGTAGTCGGTCATCACCCCCTGCGACAGCATGCTGTTATCCGTCCTCCGGTAGTTGCCCTGCAGCCTCACCGACCCGCGTATGAAGTCAAGGGTCTTGCTGAAGTTGAGCATAGCCATCGCATTGCGTGATTTCGAGGGCATCTCCCTGTAGGAATGAATGATGTAGTCACCGGCGATATTCTGCACGGTACCGAATTTCGACCTGTTCCAACCGTAGTTGCCCATTGCGGAGAGGAATACCCCCGCCTGTGAGTTGCGGTAAGAGTATGATGCAGCCACCGACTGCCCCGACGATGTGTAGTAGTCATCAATTCCTGATGAGAATGAGCGGTAGTCGGTCATGATCGATGAGTCATGTATGTTGTGCAGTGATGCCGGGGAGCGTCGTGCGGACCCGCGCAGGGTGAGTGCCATCCTCGGTGTGAACCGGAACTTTACCGACAGCGACGGGGATATGAAGAGTTCCGTCCTGTCCTGAAGCCCACCGGAGAAGAAATAGGAATACATGTTGAGCGGCACGTTCAGCATCAGTTCAAGTTTGCGGTAGCCCCATTCCAGTTTAGGGGCGGCGAACACACGCATGTAGTTTGTGGTCAGCTGCTCCCCATCGGCTATATTCGGGCTTTCGATTCCCCATATATCGGTGTCAAGATTCCGGAAATATCCGGATATGCCTGCATTCAGTGAGAGGTGCAGCCCGCTGAACACGAATCCGAGAGCGGCACGTTCATCCGTGTAGAAAGCATGCTGCCTGATACGTTCCCCGTACTCCCTGCCGTCATGGTTGACGGTCAACCTTTCGGGCAGAGAGTTCCACTCGTTGCGGCTTGTGAATGTCACGAGCCTGTTGCCGAACCGTCTGATTCCCTTCAGGAGGTTGCTCACGGAATACTCCGGCATCCTCGCGGTCTGGGTGTTTGCGAGCGTGCCCGTGGTGTTGAGCGTCATGTCGTTCCACGATACGTCAGCCGACAGGGTATTGTTGAGGAAATATGCCCGTTGGTTTACCTCGTATGAGAACTTCCCGGTCAGGGCATTGCGGTGGGAGAGGGAGTTCCTGTCCTCAAGGATCACCCTGTCTCCCGATTCGAGGAGATACGTCGTCCTGCTCTCCCCTTGGGCGGTCACCCGGTCATTGCTGTAGTCCACCTGTGCCTTGAACTCACCGTCATGCCGTGTCTTTACCAGATGGCTTGACGACACCATCCACGACCTGTTTAGGAAGCTCCTTTTCCTTTGCAGGTTCGGGGTTGACGGAGGTGCCAGGGAGATGTACCCCTGCATTGACTCGTCTGGCCTTTCCGCCGTGAAGTCCGCCAACTGCCCGGATAGGTTGTCGCCGGTGTTGTTCCCCTTGAAAGTGGTTATCATCTGGTACCTTCCTGTCACCATCATCGTGAATATATCCCCATACCATAATCCCCCCTCCGGCTGCTGCGACCAACCTCCGGCAAGCGTTCCGTGGACGAGGAATGTTGCCTTCGCCCTGTTCTTGAGCCTGAGGTTTATCGCCGCGCGGTCGGAGAAGCTGAGTCCTCGGAGCACCTGCATCGGCTGATGGTTCTCCATCACCTCGACGGCACCGATATCCTCATGTGATATGCCGTTTGTGGCGATCCCGTATTTGCCTCCGAGGAGGTCATTCCCCTCGATATAGAACTTGTTTATGTCAGTGCCCTGATACTGTATCTTCCCGTTGTTCGCCACATCGATGCCCGGCATACGTTTCAGCACGTCGCCTATTGTCTTGTCCTGCTTCTGGGCGAAGCTGCCTACATTGTATGTGATGGTATCCCCATTTTCCCGGATACGGTCTCCCTTTACAACCACTTCCTGTAGCTGCAACGCACCCTCTTCCATTATAATGGTAAGAGGAGTGTCATCAACTCTTATTTTTGTAGAGAATGGTTTGTAGCCAATCATTGTGGAGCTTATGTACAGGCTGTCGGCAGACTCATTAATCTTTATGGAGAACTTTCCCTCCTCATCAGATAAAGAGAATCCGATAAGTTTGCCATTGAGATTCTTTGCCATGACATTTGCTCCCACAATGGATTTGCCGGAAACGGATTCTGACACGTTACCTTTGATAACAGTCTGCGACATGATGGTAGAACAGTTTACAAGGAGTATGTATAATGCAAGCAGATATTTCATTTCGTTTTATTGTGAGGATAGTCGGTTTCTTCGAAATCGTATCTCTTGTCCTGTGTGCTATCAGTCCTGACAGCCATATTGGAAATTCCGTAAGCTGCCTGTATTTTCTCTTTTATGTTTGACTTCTGTGCACTGTATCTATGGATCAATCCCTTTATGCGGTCTTTTATTATAAGTCTGTCTCTATAATTATAATACTCTACCAATCCTGGTTTGTCTGTATTGATTTCGACAGCATCATAGCAGTATTCTTTTTTATTGTCATACGCTTTCAGAATGATGCCGGGCAATCCTATAAGTTTCCAAGGACCCTCAGGTATTGCTATCTCCGGAGAAAAGAATGCAGTCCATCTTCTTCCTCTATATTGAGATGATGCCATTACGCAGTCATAACCCAATATATTGATTATTGAGTCTTGTATTTCCCACTGAGGTTTCTCAATATCTTCATTCAATTGCCAGTTTGACAGATCATATCTTTGATGTACTGTCTGAAGGTTCTTATCATATTCTCGGAAAATAGCCTCGTTCTCCAGTCCCGCTAAATTTTTAGACAATTCCGGATCTTTAAAACTTCTTAAAAGATATTCTGGATTATCTTGCATTTCTAAGTCAGTCCTATTCTCTTCTGAATAAAAAGCACTGGCACGGTCGCCTGCAAACAGAGATAAGATGTCATTCTTGAATCGTTTGTTTGGACACAACGTGTCAAGCACCATTATGCGCTCGTAAACTATTTTAATTCTTGCAGTGTCGATTACATGCACCTCTCTTGTCTTAGCCGGTGAGTAAAGGGTAGACAGAAAGGATAACACAATAAGCAATTTTCTTATCATAAAATAAAATGTTAAAGAATGCAGCAGGCTTATATAAATATGGAAGCCTGCTGCATTACCATAAATACTCAATTATTTCATGCAATGAGCCTCCCAGGCATCAGCCCATCGATTCCATTGCTCGTCAGTAAAAGTGTGACCATCTGTATTGGCAAATTTTTGAAGGTCTGCACAATTTATTTGAGTTGCTCCTCCCATGAGATTCATCAAACTTATAATGTCAATCTTTTTCATGATAAGTAACTAAAAATAGTTGTATTATTATCTTCTTGTACGCGAGACGTATTAGCGTTTGCAGGTCGTTTCAATGCCTGCTTCTCGGAATATAATGATATCATTTTAGTCTTATTCGTGAGGATAGTCGGTCTCCTCAAAATCATAATTTTTAGGAGTATGTCTAACTTTTTTTATATCTAAACCGTATGCAGCCTGTATCTTTTTTGAGATATCTTCAGAAAGACATTTTCTTCGGTATTGTAGCCCTTTTCGACGGTCTTTTATCTTAATTCGATTTCGCTTCATTTGAAATTCAACTATCCCCACATTCCTTGTGAATAGTTCTGTCGCCTCATAAGAGTAATGATTTTTGGAATCCGATGCCTTTAGTATAATACCCGGCAGACCGCATAACTTCCATGGACCCTCCTTAATCGGAATTTCCGGTGTGAAAAATGCTGTCCAAATGCGCCCTCGGAAATTTGCCTTGGCCATTACACACTCATAGTTAAGAATAGTACAAACACTGTCACATATAACCCATTCCGGACGTTCGATACTCTCTACAAGTTCCCAATTGGTCAGATCATATCTTTGATGATCAATAGTGAGATTTTGCGTATAATTACGGTAGACTATGTTATACTCTAATCCGGCAATTGAATTGTGCCAGTTCCGATCTAAGAAGTAATTAATTATATTCCCTTTTTCTGACGCTATTGTTTTCCACCATTCCCAAAGTTTTTCTGAGTAAAAGATGCTCAGATTAGAATTGGCTTTTAAAATGAGATTCTCTTCAATGGAGTTTCCCATTGGGTTAATGGTATCTGTTGCCATAGTTCGACGATAGACAACTTTTATTAAAGCAGAATCATTATTCTCAACATAATCATAGCAAAATCCTTCGAAACAAGAGCAACTGAAAAGAATACCTACAATTAATCGTATTACACAATGGTAAAATGATAATGACGATATATTATGATAACTTAATATTCGCATTGATTATCTTCCATAATAAATTAATATATTGAGAGTGTTTGGTAATTAGGATGTCCAGTTTAATATCCCAAATTTTGGATTGACTTTCTTTCGTAGACAACTTGAAATAAATGTCATATATCCTAAGATAAATCAAGTTTGGATTTTGAGTCCAAATTTTGATATATTATTGAAATTTGTTATATCAAAATGAACATCCTATTAAGTAATCTTTTAAAAATTTGTGAAAGTTATGTTTGCAAAACGCATCAAACCATCATCAATTCTTAAGAGATAGTTACCAATCTCGCTTGCATGGACGTTTTGAATCTTTGGTTCAAGCATGCGACCATAAATTTTCAGAATATGGTGTCTTAATATGACTGGTTACTTCTCATTTATTAGCTGCCTAAGCAGAACATATCAAAAGCATCACACCAAATACTCCAATCAAACTCCTCTAAAAGTTCCGGATGGTTCTGAATCTCATTGGCTATATACTGCACATCTCTACATTTCTCCGGGTTGGCCCAGCCTCCGGTCAAGGAGATGAGTTGAAGTTTAGAAATCTCTTTCATACTGTTGTGTTTTAGGGTTGAAATTGAAAATTTGTCGCATCATAACGCGTTGCGACTTACGTTTGCAGGTTGTTTTGCAACCTGCTTTTGAAAATGATATCATTTTAGAGTAGCTACTTTGTCAGTAATTATATATTCCAAATCTGAGGAAGTGTAAATGGATGACAATAATCTGTCATTCAGAATAATTTTGGGAAATCCTGAAATATTCATTCCTAAGATCAGTATATTGAAACTCTTTTTGATTTCAGAAATTTTGGTATTCCCTGTATTCAGATCAGATGATGGTAAGTTCGGAACTTTACCGCCGCCCCATACCGATAATTCTTTGAATAAGTCATTCTTGTCAGATAGATATTTTTGAATCCACCTGTCAATTACTTGTGAATCCTTTTTTGAGGTTGCCCCAAGCACTATATCCCATCGGAATCTCAATCCGGTTTTCAGTAATGGGATAAATTCTGCAACAACCTTACGGCAATGGTTGCATCCCGGTGAGATTACGGTTGTCACCCTGATTGGAGAATTTTTATCCCCAAACCATATTGGCGATTCAATTGTCTTTATTGGAGTGCTTTCCAATGAAATTATCTCTTCCCGACGTTTTAGCCTCAGCAACGCCATCTCCTCAACAGCATGTTCATTATTTTTTGAGCGATAGTCTGAGATGAGCCTTAATGTAAGTGCCGTAATCAGGAATATTCCGGACCAGAGTACACATATCTTTATATTTATGGAATACCGGGACATACTTATAAACATGGCAGCCTCTGCGGCAACACAGGCAGCAACAAGGATACACAACGGACATATCTTGCCGACCTTGAACTGACCATAGACTGAATATCCAATCATCGGAAGTATTGCAGCAGCGGAGATGGAATATAAGGAACTTAGATTTCCGGATATTTCCATCAATACCGTGATTGTGGAGGCTGCCAGTTGGGACAGGAAGAATGCTAAAGCCAGACAATTCATCTTGAATCCTACAACAGAACTGTAAGAAGACTTATCCACACGTTCGCAATCTGTAGCAGTCGATATGTTGCATAGCCTGTCAATCATCCCCCCTAAAGGCATATCCGATTTCATATAGAGACAGCAGCTTATTACGAAACCTAAAATCATAGGGATGTAATAGATTGCAGCCATCTTATCATGATGGAGAGAAATGGCTGCAAGTAGGGATATTCCAAATATGATCAGGATAAAAATCCCAAATTGCCAACCATTGGATTCTCTTGTCTGTCGGTCGTTCGTGTATATCACCACCCCATTCCAGAAACGTTCCACATCCGCTCTATCCGTTATATCCCATCGCTTGTTTTTCAGATTATAAGTTTTCAGCGAATGACGGATATTATCCCATTTTGCAATAATCAGGATTTCCTATTGGTCATGTTTCAGATGCAGAAGGAATGGAGAGCCGAGTTTCTCCAGATATTCCCAATCACATTGACCGGCATTACAGTCTAACCCGACATATTGTAGGGTCTGGATGGCGGAGAGTAGGTTCGGATACATAGGAGAAGACTCCAGGAATATCCTGAGACCGTTCTTGTCAACACCTTTCAGAAATAGGCTGCTATATTTGATCAATATTTGAGACAGCATGAGATTAGCTTATGGGTTTATATACTATGGGAATTCAATTATTCTGGAATTTACAGACGACCTATCAGATAGAAATCATCTGCCGTGATTCTTATTTGATAGTTGTCGGGATATGTGAAAATAAAATCTGTGAATTCTTTGGGAGAGGAGCTTGACATAATGCATATCTCACCGGTATTATCCCATATCTCGTAAGTGTTAATCTCTTCCGGTTGTATCCCTGACACAGTACCATCCCTATTGATGACGCAGATTATAGGATGGGCAATTGATCTGCGACCATCACGGTCAATCTTATAGGACTCTACCTTTTGCATAGGTACGTTATAGGTATCCTGATTCTCTGCTATTGCTGATTTGGAAAACAGGGTTGAAATCATCAAGGTGATGATGAATGTTAATGTGGAAACTTTTTTCATGTGTTATTTCGATTTAGTTTCCGCAAAATTATGAATATTATTAAGGAAAGTACAAAAAAACGATGACGGAAAAATGACGGAAAAATGACGGAAAAATGACGGGTACACACCCGTCATTTTTTTTATAAGAGGTTAAATTGCTTATAATAAGCGGATTATTGCGTCAATGACTTTGACTCCCATTTTTTTGCCGAGAACCTTCATGCAGAGTGATTCTCTTCTGGAAACAATCGTTCCGTTGCTTTTCCCAAATATAATTGCCATCTGAGAGGGTCTCACGCCACACTTTATAAGAAGGGCTGTCTGTAGCTCTATCGTGGTCAGGTTCCCTAAAGTAAGCAGGTTGAGGTTGGAGATGAATTTTGGCGAACAGGTCAGTACCGTTTCCTCAAGCTCTTTCCAGATTGGGTCATTATCCTTTATGATTTTTCCATCGGTTATCAACGTCTGAAGCTTCCGATAAACTTCAGATTGAAGAATCTCAAGAGGGATTTCTTTATTCTCGTCAACATTCTCGTATAAAGAGAGAAGTTCATCTTTCAGTTGTTGGCGAAGTTTAATCTCCCTCTCTTTAAAATTCTGTAATGATGAGGGCACATCGGAAACGTCAGATTCTGATGTCTCGTTTGCTTTTAATGCCTCGTTCAGTTCATCTTTCAGTTCCTCTATATTCTTTAGGGCATCCTGAAATTTGATGATATTTGACTTATTCCTGTTCTTGAAATAAAGGATACCGATAATAAGTGAGGCAGAGACCACCAACACAGCCACCAATACCCACATCAACACTATATAGGCATTCTCCGCCCTCTCCTTATCCCGATCATGCATCTGATAATTATACTGTGTCTGCTGCGTAATTGCCAATTGTATCTCATTCTCATCATAGAAATTCTCAAGCCGATTCCGATACTCTTCCAGATACTTATATATGGAGTCAAGGGATATGATATTTTTTAATTTTGGGGAGAGCAGGACCTGATACCCTATCTCTCTCGGAGCGGAATCGGGACTGTTGACTATCTCATGAGCATACAGATATGCAGTGTCAACTATACCTGCTTTAAGGTATATGTCGGATGCGTAGGCGAGAGCATCGTTACGTATTGTTGATTTCACTTTGTCAGGAATATCCCTTATTAATGACAGGGCTGAGTCATTTTGTCCGGACTTGGCTTTTATTACTGCCAGATACATCAATGATTTTGCAGAATGAAATGGCGGTTGATTGTAGCTGAGTTGCAATGCCTCTTTAAAATATTGTTCTGCCAAGTTATAGTTCTTTGCCAAAAAGCATGTCCCGCCAAGGAGTTGCAGATCGTATATTATATTGACGGTATCCTTTTGCAGTCTGCTTATTTGTAAGGAGCTCTCAATATGGGGTATCGCCTCGTTATAAAGGCGCATAGATGTGAGCAGGCGTCCGTATTGGCTATGTATATTGGCCTTCATGAAATCGTTGGATGGGTCTGGTGAGAGATTCTCCAGGGCTTTTTGGAAGTAGCTTAATGCCGTCGGATAATCCCCCAAGTCGCTGTAGACTCTCCCTCCATAGTATAATGCCTCGGCATAACGGCCGTTGCTGCGGTGATTGGATTCAAAATCAATCACTTTCAGGATAAGACTGTCAGACGTGTGTGTCATGTATGCCTTATCCGCAATCTTTACGGAAAGGAAGTCATGATAATGCTTGTCGGAGGCTGACAGCTTATCATAATCAATGGCATACAATGAATCCAATGCCTCGGAAGGGGAGATGGATGATAAATTCTCCAGTCTTGCCAGAGAGGAATCGTAATTGGAATTATTGCAGCATGAGAATATCATGCAGATGATCAATGATTGCAGTATGCGGATGCTTTTTGACATGTCAAGAATTACTATGGTGGGTTTTAATCTTAATTTTTCAAGATTTCACTTGACAAAGATATAATAAAAAATCCAAATATATATCAAATTGGAATAAAATATATATCAAAATAGAACACGGAGCCCGTATGGTAATTTCCATACAGACTCCGTGCTATTGTAGGTTTTGATTGAGGGTTATTGCGGTGTGGTGGGCATTATTGTGCCGTCGGGGTTGAATATCAGGCGGTCGATGCATACCTCGCGGTGTGTGCCCGGTGAGTATTTGCCCTCTTTATATGCAGGGTTGATGCGGTGGTAGACAGTGATCCAGTCATCGGTGCCGGGGATGTTGAGGGCAGAGTTATGGGCGGTGCCGATGCGTTTCCCTATCTGGGAGAGAATCACGGGATTCTCTGCCACGGTTATCTTACCGAGAGGAGAGTCGGAGGTGCCGTATGCCACATGATAGTTGGGTGAACCGGTATCATCTACCGACCACATGAAATAGTACGTGCCATTGCGATAGATCACGTATGGAGCCTCGCGGAAGTTGTAGTCGGCGAGTGTGCCCCCCTCGGGTGTCATCACGGTGATAGTCTCCGGCTTGATTGAGAGCATATCGTCGTTCAGCTCGGCACCTGCCATGTAGCCATTGCCCCAATAGAGATATGATTTCCCACTTGCGGGGTCGGTGAACACGTCTACATCAATCTGCTGACCATGACCGACAGGCGACTCTGTGATTATCGGCTTGTCGAGAGCCTTGAACGGACCTGTCGGGTTGTCGGCAACAGCCACGCCTATCTGCTTGCCATTGTCGGTGACAGGATTTGCACTGAAATAGAGGAAATACTTGTAATCACCGTTGATTTTCTTCTCCTCTATAGCGGGAGCCCATGCGTTGCCGTTAGCCCATGGCACCTGATCCGTTGCAGTGTCGAGAGTGACGCCCTCATACTGCCAGTCCTTCAGGTCGGGCGAAGAGTAGCAGGTATAGTAGGAGCCGCCCCAACCGGGATAACCGTCGGTGGTGGAGTAGATGTAATATTTGCCGGTCTTTTCCGAATACATTATCTCCGGGTCGGCATGGAATTGCGGCAGCACCGGATTGGATGCCCCCTTTAGATAGGAGGGGAATGCCTTTGTCAGACGGTCATACTCCTCATCCGTGATCTGCATCACGCTTCCGTGGCGCGGATGGAAGTCCATTGATACGGATGAGTCGATCACCTTGAAGTTGTCGAGGTCAGTAGACTCGGTAAACTGATATTTACCATCCATATACACGTCATACATCAGTATGTATTTGTCGGAGTCAATGAGCTTAAACACGCCGGCACCCTCGACAGCCTTATCCGTCTGCTGCTTATAGTCGTCATATTCAGTCCATTTTCCGGAGGTCAGTTTGTTGGTGGTGGCCTTCTTTATGCCGTTGCCGTGACCTTCGGTCTTGTAGAACATGTGGTAGGCACCATCCTTATACACAATGTCGCCATCGATACACGATTTCTTATTCTTAGGTATGAAGAGTGGTTTCGGTTTGCCGATGAAATCCGTGAAGTCGTCATTGGTGTAGGCGTAGTAGATTATATCCGGACCGTCGCCATGCTGCATCGACCAATACACCATATATTTCCCGGCATCATGGTCATATATTGTCTGTGGAGCCCATACTCTCTTCAGTTTCTCATGACCTTTGTATCTTTTCTGGATATTTATGACAGAGGGGGTCCAGTTTACGAGGTCGTCCGATTTCAATAGGGTCAGACCACGGTTTGAGTCCCAACCGTTGGCACATACCATGTCGGTCACGACCATATAGAAATGCTTCCCATCCTCGGAGCGTATGATGTGCGGGTCTCTCACGCCGCCGGTCTCGCTGATAAGACGTGAGTCGATTATCGGGGCGTTGTCGTTGAGGGCAGTGAAGTTCACTCCATCGCGGCTGACAGCGAACTTGATTGATTCATCTCTCTTATCATTACCGGTGAAATAGGCAAAGAGATAAGCGTTCATTGGGGATTGCTGTGCCAGGGCAGGCATTGCGAGGGCTGCAAGGCATGATGCCGCAATAAAATTTCTGAAAATGTTTCGGTCTTTCATTATGAATTTTAAAGTCGTTGTTGGTTTAGTTACAAATTTTAGAGAGGCTGATGCCACTTCTTTGGCAAAGATAATTCAAAATTCTAATACTGACGTGCGATAATCATTCAAATAGGATAAGAAATAGATTGAATGATGAAAAAATGCACATTATCGCAATGAAAATTACCCCTAAGTTGTTTTTAGGTGTTGTTTTCGGGTGCTATTTCAGGGATCACTAAAAATAGAAAAGGCACCTTGCAGAATCGATTCCGCAAGGTGCCCTTCACATCAAAAAAATGTCACATTAATTCAAAACGTATTGCGACACCACCTTTTGGCAGTAGGTCGAAAGATAGATTATCGGTAGACACAACTGTGCGTTCTTGACAGCCGACGTGAGTGGCTGTTTTTACGCTCATGTCATCGGTATATATATATGCCTTGTATCTTTTTCCGGGGGTAAGGAATGTGAGAGGTATTGTCTGTGTCGACGCCTCATTGTTGGTCATAGCGGCAGCAAACCATACGTCACCTTTCCGCCGCGCCATTACGATTGACTCCCCCGGATATCCGGATATGACCTTTGAGTCGTCGAATGTGGTGGCGAGATTTTCAAACCAGCTGATCTCTTTCTCTCTGTGATAGCGTGACGGATCGTCATACCAGAATATTGTCTGGAGCGGGGAGTAGAACACTAAGGATGCCGCCAATTGGTGGGCATGGGTGTTTTTCAGACGCTTATCGAAGTAGCAGATAGTGTAGTCGGCGGCACCGTTTATCATACGGGTGAACGGAAGAGTCACATTATGAGTGGCGTCGGGCCATTCCTCATTGCCGCAGATGCCTTCCTGAGTGAGCAGGTTGGGATATGTGCGGGAGAAGCCTGACGGACGGAATTCATCATGAATGTTCATCATAAGCCCGTTTGCGGCAGCTTTCCTCACCATATCGTGCAGCCAAGTGGTCCATCTGTGGGAGGCATATTGCACGAATCCGGATTTTACGCCCACGACGCCCCATTGCTTCAGCAGGGGGAAAAGCTCATCCATCTGTTTCTGCAAAGCGTGTTGGTTGACGTAGAGCCATACACCGACACCCTTCTGCTTGCCATACTCAATGACGCGGTGGAGGTCAAGTTTATCAACAATCTTTGTTGCATCGCCGTCATGACTGGTGCAGGGCATATACCATTGCCAGTCGTAGAGCATGTACGGGATATTGTGTTCGGCACAGAAGTCAATGGTCTGTATTCCGAGCTGAGTGTCGATGCGTGGGGTACGCATTATCTTACCCGGTTTTATGAAATCGGTATCGTTGATTTCGCAAGGAGGGTTCAGATTTAGCACTATGTCGTTGTTCTCAATCAATTCTCCCGGAGAGTCGGCGATCATTATTATTTTCCATGGAGTGGCGTAGTACGTCACAATATCCACTGGAGAATACATCACGGAGCGTAAGGTGGATTGGCTATTAGGATCAGCCACGTATTTTGTGAGACACCAATCGTCGACATCTGCATCCAATAGAGCCACCCAGGATCTGTTGTCGGGGAGTTGGAGTGTGAGCGCACGTTCCACGGGACGGGTTATCGAGTCGACAGGTCCTACATCAAAAGTGGCTTGTGCCCATTGTTCGCTCCAAGCCTTCGTGCCGACAGGGAATGAATACGAAGTTAGGTCGTCGTTCACCTTGTGGAATATAGCGTCGGGGTGTTCCGGGAAGAAATACCGGAATGCTATCCCTTCATCGTAAGCACGCACCTGCACGTCAAGACGATATTTGGATTTGTCGTGACGGCTCATGTGGAGTGTCGCGGAATTATATCTGTCGCTCACTGTGGATCTCTCCCCATATAGAGGATGCCATACGGTATCGACGGGAGTATGATACGTGATGGAATCCACTTCAAGCAGATCCATCCATGAGTCAGTTTGCTTCAGATCCCGTTTGCCGAGAGCCATCTCCCATACACGGTTATCTACATTGAGTCCGGCACGGGAGGGGAGTATCACAGGAGTGTCATTGCGGTTGACTGAATAAGTCAGATCCTTGCCATCCTTGGAGAACGTCACGGTATTGTTGCCGGATGGGGAATATAGCCTCAAAGTCTGTCCGGATGCGATGATCGGTAAAGTCAGCATAGCTGAGATCAGAGTCCTTTTCATAATCGTTTTCAAGAGTGGTTATTCGTTAAGATTCCAATAAACAACATACCTTTGGTCATGCATGTCATAAAAAGGTAGGAGAGAGTCACCTTCTTTCGACACGAATTTAAGAGAAGAGCCTTGTCGCACCAATTGCGGCATCTCTCCGGAAATCCGGAGAGATGATTTAAGGCCATCGGGGATTTTATAGTCGTATGTATAGTAGTCGTTATAGAGGGATGGATTTGAAGTGGGCGCAGGGGATTCAATGCCGTCAGTTCCGAGTTCTCCTGCAAGTAATACTGGACCATAAAATATGGCTCCGAGAGAATCGTTGCCTTTCACGCGTTCCACATGAAGAGACATCGGGAGTGTCAACTCCACTTTATCTCCGGATTTCCAGATGCGGTCAAGGATAATGTAATCTCCGGAAGATATCTTTACTTTTTTTCCATTGACTTTTACAATGGGTTTGTCTGCCCATGACGGTCTGCGCAGCTTGATTGACGTTCTTATGGAAGAATCAGCGGAGACAGTGAATTCTACAATCTCCGATTCAGGAAAGGAACTATTCTGTCTCAACGTTATGCCTTTGTCTGACCAATTGACAGTTGATGGGATAAATAGGTTGACATATAAAGAATTATCGTCATGAAAGTAGATACTCTCTGTATATTTTGCGTGATTTTCAAATCCACTTCCTACGCAACACCAGAATGAATTTTCCGGAGTGCTGTAGACTTTGAAACATCCTGTCTGTAAGGGTAGGAAATAATGCACCATACCGGTTTCCGGATTTTGCTGTCCTAAGATATGGTTATACAATGCACGTTCGTAATAATCAGCTATTTTCCCGGAAGGTGAGTTGCAGAAGAGATGTCGAGAAAGTTTCAACATATTATACGTGCAACAGGTCTCTCCGGTGTAGCCGGATATGTGCTTTGCCATGTCTGTGGGATTGAAATAATGTTCCTTATCGCTTAAGCACCCGGGCGCAAAGACATGGTTATCAATCATTGTGTCCCAAAAGAATCTGCTGAGATCCAAGCTTGTTTCGTCCCCGAGGAGCTCGTAACGGCGCATTTCTGCGATAACCTTTGGAATGAACGTATTGGTATGAGCTGTGCCGAGATCTGATTTTTTTTCTTTAAGAGGATCAATCACGTCGTTATGATAGAAAAATTCAGCAGCTTTCAGATGATTGGAATCTCCGGTCATAGAAAAAAGGTTGTACAAGGCTTCATTTATGCCACCGAATTCATTACGTATCATCTTGCGACGTGTTTCCTCAGAAAGAGGGGATATTTTGTTCCACGCCCAGTCTCCCATACGTTTTGCAACCTCAAGTGCTTGATGATTATCGGTGTATAGATACTGGTCAATAAGACCTGAAAGAATTTTGTGGAGAGTGTACCATGGTGCCCACACTGAATTTCCTTTAATGTTGCGGTTGATGAGTTCTTCCGGATAGGCACTCAGATAGCCGTTGCCGTATGCCGCCTGCACTTCTGCAAGAGCAGACACGATGCTATCACCCTTGGCTTTCAAGAGAGGGGATTGAGTAGAGGCATACATTAGAGCGAGGGCAGACAAGAGATGCCCGGTGGTATGTCCGCGCAAATCGCAATCAAGTGATTCCCAGCCTCCGAGTTTGCTGACTGTCATATAGCCTCCTTCACGGGAAGCGAATATACCTGACGAATTCCGGAAAGAATGGACGAGACGATTCACATCGATTGACACCATCCATGCAGAATCGCGCTCCATATTCTGACGAAAACGAGAAGGGAGCAATCTCACATCTTTCAAATCAAAGGATTTTACAGCCGGAGTAGCTACGTCTGTCACGGCAAACTTCCCTTCAAATTGTCCGGGATATACTGACTGTGCTCCAATAGAGAGGGTAACGCTCAGCGAAAACACGAGTGCCGAAATTAGTTGTTTTGACATGATATAGTTGTTTTTAAGCTATTTTGTGATGTAGAATGTCTGTTCTACCGGTTCTGCTGTGTTTACCTCTCCGGTTTTGCCATATTGCCAGGCAACGACAACCACTTTTACCGGGAACTTGGAACGAGGTGGAATGCCGGTAATGATGAGATTGTTGCCTTCAACCACCGCCGGTCCCTCTTTCACGAAGTAGCTGACGGGAAGATTCCGGTCTGTGGTGGCATTGAGTGCGATAGATTCTGTCCCTTCCGGCACATCATCGATAGAGGGGAAGAAAATTGTCTGGCGTTTGCCATTCTCATGCCGTCCCGGTAATTTTATCTCTATCTGTTGCACAGATTCCTTATAAATTCTGTTGCCGGGGGCTTCGGCACATAGCACCATATCCCAGGATCGTTTCGGATTGTTGATTCCGATGCGATAGAAATCAACCCGGAATGTTGAATCATTGATGACTTTGACGGGGCCGCAGATTCGTTTTATGCTTGGTTTTATGTCAGGATGGTTATCAGAGAGATTGTTGTGAGTGCTGTCAGTGAATTGAACATTCAGATGATATGTTATTCCATCTGCTTCGGGAGAAAATACAGCGCGTGTCTTGATATGCTGATTATCATCATAATTGAGAAGTTTCCCATTTTGCCGGAAGTTCAAATATGTAGGTTGCTTAT
Organism: Lepagella muris; assembly: GCF_004793975.1. Classification (NCBI taxonomy): domain Bacteria; kingdom Pseudomonadati; phylum Bacteroidota; class Bacteroidia; order Bacteroidales; family Muribaculaceae; genus Lepagella; species Lepagella muris. The sequence continues at coordinate 73,250 of NZ_SRYB01000020.1, read as the reverse complement.
GGCGTGTGGCTGTGTACCGTTGTTCAGCGAGTTTTGCCATTTCTTTATCGAAATACCAGAATGCCTCATGCGGATTCCCTTTATATTTATTTACGGGAGCTGCAGCTGCACGTTTTTTGTCGGAGGGTCGCCACCATTGTGCCAGCCATCCATCTTCAGGTTTTATCTTTTCTAAATCGGGACGTGTTTCCAAAGTTTTTCTTATAAAGAGAGCGATGTAATCGGCCGTTTGTTCCGACACATCGAAATGTCCACGTCCTGCATCTCCAAGAAATGAGATGCAGCTTCCCGGATATTTCATTTTGAATGCCAATGCCGGAAGCACTCTGGCATCCCACCATTCATATTCCCCTACAATCATTATAGAGGGTATGCCGTCGATATTGCGGGTGCGTCCCCATTCAAGATTCTCGCGTCCGTATCCACAAAGATTTGTACGTGGTGCATCTCCATGAAACGATATTATACATAAGGTTCTGTTCGGATTCCATGCGGCGAAATTCCATGGCATGGTTGCTTGTGCCGAATGACCGAACGGTATAAGAGGGGATGTCGCTATCTCATCATATCCCGACACTTCTGCGAGCGCACGAAGTGTATTGTCGAAAGATTGCTGTACTCCTGTTTTCACATCCCATTGCTGTTCAAGCATCGGAGCAAACCAGATAAGGGCAATCCCCATTTCTGAGAGATGCTTTCTGAAAGAAGGAAGCTCAAAAAGTGTTTCCTCATCCATATTCTGATTGGCAAACATGACAGCGTTCACCTTTTGGCAATTCTCCGGAATCCAAAGAAAAGCATCTGGCGACGTGCCTGTTTCGCCGGAAATCCAATCGGATACTGACACACGCCATTGCCATTGTGCATCAATCAGAGGGGCAAATAGCGTGATGAGAGTGAAGAACAGGAGCAAGCGTTTCATTGATGCAAGCGTCCGTTGGTGTTTATGCATACGTTTTTTTCCCACCTTGGAGTTGCTAATTTCTTATAAATTAAATTTCGGATTGATTATTTTTGAGACGATTAAGCGCCTCGTAGTAGTAATAGTCGGCGTAGACGATGCTGTAGTCGATTTCGCTTGCAGCCGGACGATGACCCGTGGAGTGAAGAAGGAATGCCGGAGATGATGCTGACCAGTATCTTTCAGATGAAAGTTCGGTCAGCATCTCCTTCGCCGCCGTGTCGTAGATTGACGCATTCGCCTCATCCACATAGTTCTCAAGTTCGAGAAGTGCGGACGCCACGACGCAAGCGGCGGAGGCATCCCGGCTACATTCAGGTATTGTGGGATCGTTGAAATCCCAATATGGTATCTTGTCGGCAGGCAGATTCTTCAGATACACGTCGGTCACTTTCTGCGCGAAATCAAGGTATTTCTTATCATGAGTCTCACGGTATACCATGGTGTAGCCGTAGATCGCCCAAGCCTGACCGCGTGCCCACATGGAATTGTCGGCATACCCCTGATGAGTGCATGCCTTTATGAAGTTGCCGGTATTCTTGTCATAGACAGCCACGTGATAGCTTGTGCCGTCAGGTCGGAAATTATATCTCATTGTGGTGTCGGCATGACTTACGGCGATATCATACAGCCGTCGGTCGCCCCCATTCTTCGCCGCCCAGAAGAGCAACTCAAGATTAATCATGTTGTCCATGATGGTGTTATGCCCGCCGAGCATCTTCTCATTGCGGGGCCATGAGCAGATTGTGCCCGCCTTCGGATTAAACAGGGTGGCGAGCGAGTCGGCTGCATTGAGCATGATCTCCCTATATTCCGGATTCTTGGTGAGCCGGTAGCCATTGCCATAGCTGTACAGCACAAGGAACCCCAGGTCATGGTCAAAGACTGGAGCCTTTACGATCTCCCCTATGCTGCGTGTATATCGGTCGGCATGGCGTGCCACTTCCTCATCTCCGGATGCTTCGTAATCCAGCCATAGCACACCGGGCCAGAATCCGGAGCACCATTCTTCGGCAGTGACAGGGCGTTGATGCCAGATGGAGTCGCCGGGCGCGATGTTGCGGGGTGCCATGGAATAATCACACTCTCCGGTGGAATCGGAGAGTTGACGTAGTGCATGGGTCACTTTCTGATGACATTTCTCAATGCAGCTTTCTGTGGATAACTCGGAAGCCTGTGCTGTCCTGGCACAATTTGATAGCGACAGCACGCATGTGGAAGCTATAGCGATAGCCGTCAATGATCTGAAAAACATATTATGCATGATGAGATGATGCATGATGGGATAATGTATGGTTATGATGGGTTGCTTATTTTTTACGATTATTTACGATGAATGAATCCACATCGATCCATCCGCGTTCGGCAGATGCCGGAGCGATGCTGTAGATGCCGTATTTTGCACCGATCCATTTCCCTTCGCGTGCCTTGAATGACACATCGGTGTCATTGAATTTCTTTCCGTCAAGACTATATGCGAATCGGCAAATCCCGTCGGGGGCGACGTCAAGACGCAGCCAGATGTCACATTCGTAGTTGGGATACAGTCCTGCCTCGATAGCTTTGGCATCTGTAAGAGGGAGTTCCCTTACGATGGTCTCCTGACCGGAATTCTCCGCATCATGACATTCTATACATCTGATTATGAACTTATCCCCCTGTTTCTGTACTGCCACGCGAAAATAGTCGCGTCCCATTACCACGATTCCGGATTGCTGTCTGTCATCACGGGCTGTCACCTTCACCTTGGCAGTTGCAGAGAAGCCGGGACTGTGGAATTTTTGAAGGAAAAGGTTAGGCACATTCCAGAGATTAGGTATTGAATCGGTGAGGAAACCGTAGACTCTCATCTTCCCTTCGGTGAGCGGCATGCCGAACTCCGGGGAATAATTGCCGTGCCATTGCCATTGCAGACCGATGATGCCGTTGTCGAAATTGTCGGATGTGGCGATATTATGTGATTTGACAGCCTTCTGCGGCATCGTTGCCCGAGAGACAGGCTCACCGTTGTTGCCCATGACGGGCCATCCGTCAACCCATTTCACCGGATTGAGATGCAATATGCGTCCCCACGGCTGACTCTCCTGAAAATGTATGAACCACGGCTCTTTTGAGGGCGTCTCAATCAATGCGCCCTGATGAGGACCGTTTATGGCGGAGTTGCCTTGTTGCAACACAATCTTTGATTCGTATGGACCCCATACATCGTTTGACCGCAATGCGAGTTGCCATCCCTTGTCAACACCTCCGGCGGGGCACAGGATGTAATACCTGCCGTCGTGTTTGTAAAGTTTAGGACCCTCACACGTGTGATTACCTCCGGCATTGCCGTCGAACACAATCTTGGGATTACCGATAAGGGCTGTACCGTCGGGCTTCATCTCCCATAGAGAAATCACGCTGTTGAATTTGCTTCGGCTTGCCGCCCATGCAAATGCGAGATAAGCTTTTCCATTATCGTCCCAGAGTGGGGTGGGGTCAATCATCCCTTTCCCCTCTTTCACCAATATCGGTTCTGTCCATTCTCCGCGCGGGTCGGAGGCTGACACCATGAATATTCCGAAATCGGGATCACCCCAATAGATATAGTATTTCCCATTGTGATGACGTATAGAAGGAGCCCACACCCCTTTGCCGTGGCGTGGAGTCTCATTATAGAAATCAACCGGAGGCACCTGCTTCAATGCATGGTTGACAATCTCCCAGTTCACCATATCTTCGGAGAAAAGTATGGGGAGTCCCGGTGCGCAGTGGAAACTTGAGGCGGTCATGTAATATCCCTTACCATCAGGCGATGCTATTGCATCAGGATCGCTGTAGTCGGAATACACCACCGGGTTTGTGAAGTAATCAATTTCTGCTGCCGAGGCATTGCCGGAGGGAATCCCCGACAGCAGAAATACAAAACCTAATGCAAATTTAATACCTGAATGCAGATTTATACCTGTAGTCATGAACCCGGAGGGATTCATGAAAAAACGCATGAAAAAGATCAATTTATTTGGGAAATATAGTTTCATGTGGAATGTATTATTGATTTGTCGGTCAATGCGCAATTGGTGAGCACTGACGCAAAATTAATGTATATAAATATAATTTGCAGTATCAGACGTATGTAAAGAGTCAAAACAAATTACTATATACAATAATTATAATTAATATGTTGGTAATTAAAATTATAATTAAGTTTTCGAGAGGGGGGTATATAATAATTTGAGACTACGACGGGATACTTCCTCAACGGTATAAGTGGAACATACGGCGATATCCGTTATCTTTTTGTCCGCAAGAGATAGACGCCGTCATGATATGATACGTCGGTCGTATTGCCGTTGACAGATATTCTTGCCGGTCTTTTCTCCGGAGAATATGTGGCTCTTATGCGGGGCTGACCGTTGATTGATATTTCTGTTGTGTTGTCCGACTTCACGGAGAGGAAATTCAGTTTCGACAGGGAAGAGAATATGCTTCTCCCGTTTTTGCGCAGGGCACTGCCGTATGCAATGAATTGCTTGTCGGGACTATCCACGAATATGTAGGCGTCGGTGTCATATCCGTCGGCATTTATCCAGGAATTTAGGTGCATGAGTCTTCCGTCGGCAAGTTCGTTGATGTAGACTTTTGTTGTCTTGCCGATGGTGTCGGTTATCTCAAGCCCGATCCAGTTCTTCCCCTGAATACGCTTGATCGTGGGTAGAGTAGACTGTTGCGGTGAATCCTTCAGGATGATGGCGGTTACGCCTTTTATCCGGTCGGTCTTTGCAGGCAATTTGAGAGAATAGTATTCTTCGGTGCCCTTCAGATCCTCAGTCGGACCCTGCATCACATCCCAATACAACATCTCCGGATAGTCATGCACAAAGTTGCTTGGCGCAAGGGGCTGGGGGTATAGCGGACGAATGACCGCCGCCGACTTCCCTTTTGAAATCACGAGGTCTCCACCAACTTTCCTGACGTCTCCTCCAGGATGCCATAGCCATTCAAAACTCCCGGTCTCATGGCTTTTCAGATCATCAATAATCAGTATCACGTTGTCAATCCAGAGATAATGCCGCTGGTTGCGTGCGAAATTATCCGATGTCGGACCGGTTGCATCCGCCATTACGTATTTCAGACCGTTGCCGGAGGTTAGTCCGCCGACGTAACCCGGAAGCATTGTGCCGTGATACTGTTGATATGCCGACTGCCCTTTGCCGTTGAACTTTACGATATTATGGGCGTCAGACTGGAAGAAATAGTTGCGATATTCGGGTCGGCCGTAACTACAGTTTCCTGCATCCTTTATGATGTCTTCTCCATTGTGGAAAAGTATTATCGAGCCGGCATCGGCATGAGCGTGGTTCCATGTCATGCCGCTTTTCACGGCAAGCATGGTCGCATCAGGCATATAGCTGTCGCGCATTGTCGCCCATCCGAAATCTTCCCACACCCGGTCAAGGTCGGAGGAGGGTAGGGCGGGGGCATCCTTCAGGTCGGGAGTGTAAAGAAAACCCATTGGGAATGAGCGAGGGAATCCCTCACGATGCTGTTCCTCTGTGAGTTGATTGACATACCATTTCACGTCGGGATTCTTTTCCCCCATTGCGTAGGCGAGGAGCATGCTGCTTTCTCCGGTGACGTTCTTATGGCTGTCGCCGAAATTCAGGCTATAGAATATGCCTTCCTCCCTTGGGTAGCCCACCTGTATGAAAAAATCGGCAAGGCGCGACATCTGCGGAATCTCTTCCAGATCCTCACCGGGATGAGAGTTTAGCCATGCGAGACGAAGGAGAAGAGCTTCCGTTATGCCGAAACTCGCGTAGTTGACAGATTCATACATGCCCCCCTCACGGTCAAAAGTCTTGGGCTTATTCTGTATCCTGTCGCCGGCGAAATCAAACCATTCCGGTATTGCCTCTACCGCTTTCCTTGCGAGGATCTGCGCTTCCGGCACCTCATTGCTTATGGCAAGAGCGAGTAGCCCGCCCATGCCCACGCAGCTGCTCCACCAGTTATGCCCCATGGAATTGAGGGAGTGTATGCGGGTCGGCTCCGTCAGCCAGTCGCCGAGCAACGGCTCTATGGCAAGGCGGAACACCCCTTCTGCAATTTTCTTCCGTTGCTTCGGAGTGAGGTCGTTGTAGATTGCATCGTATGCCATTGCTATCTGAAACGACTTATGAGCCATCTGCAGTTCGCTACGCCATGCAGGATCGCGCATCATCATCTCCTTGTCTGCCCATGAATCTATTTCCGATATTGCATCGAGCATCGAGCGCAACTTCTCCATATATCTCTTGTCGGAGGTCAGGAGATATGCCAGCGCGAGATATTCCATCTTGTAATGGTCGTTCTTATCGAGCAGAGCATCGGCGCGTGCTATTATGGAGTCATACGCCTTGGCTTGTATGGAGTCTGCCTTCACTCTTGATTTTGCATCCTTCACTCTCTGCGATGTGAACAGCAAGGAGGGATGAGATATCTGCTTATCACGTGTGGCGGCACCGGCGGATAGGGAGCCGCCTATCGGGAGAATTGCGGAGGATAGCATCAATGCTGCCCCGATAATATATTTCCGTGCGGATGTCCGTATGAATCTGTTTTTGCGTATCATGAATTTTAAGATTATTAGATATGGCTTCATTTGCCGGATATTCCGCATCGTTCAATGTCGTGAGAAATATCCACATTGCAAAATTAGAAGATAATATGCATTTCACGGTATCACGCTATATTAAAATATTTAATAAAATTAATATGTATTGATTATCTTGTCAATAGATTGAGGTATAAATAAATATCCGATGCGTTGCGCACGCATCGGATAATAATTTGAGACTCATTACGACATTGATCACTCGCGCTGATTGCCATTGTTGTAAGAGTTTATGACTCTTCACGCAGATTCTTGAGATATTCTCCCGGAGTTATCCCCTCCGACTTCTTGAAAGCGCGGAAGAAAGTGGCACGGGAGTTGAACCCGGCTTTCTCTGCAAGTGCCGTCAATGAATATATGTGCTTCTTGTCGGCTTTCGCGAGATATTTGAATTCCTCCACCCTGAAGGCATATATGAAGTCGTAGTAGGTGGTGTTGAGGTGTTGGCTGAGAAGATAGCTTATCTTATGGCTCGACACACCAAGTTTTGCGGCTATATCCGCCACTTTCAGATCCGGATTAGTATAAATCTTAGTCTCTTTGAGCAGAGAGTTCATACGTCGTGTGAGCTGATTACATTCCTTTTCCGAGATATAGTTTGCCGCATATTTCTTCTTCACATCCGGTGATGCTGTCTCTTTATCATTGTTTTCGGCAGGCTTCTCCGTGGAGGAAGAGGTGGAGGTTGTCTCCACCATTGGCTCAACGGCAACGGGAGGCGTGGTCTCTGCCGATTGCAATTCTGTGTGATTGCTGCCATTATGGCGTCTTTTCATGAATCGGAGAATCAGCACGAGCGCGAAGATTGCCACTAATGTCACAAAAAAGAGAAGCCATAGCGGCACCTTACCGTCGCTTTTGTTGTTTACGGCGATTATGCTTTCTGTGGTAGGATTACCGGTCTGGCGTATTCTGATGATGTTTTCACCATTTTTCAGATTGGTCATAAGCATTGACATATCCGCATCCAGCTTGTTCCAGCTTTTACCATTGTCGTAGGAGTATTGGTAGCGGTTGGGATTATGTTCCACAAAAGCAAAATCGGAGAAATATATCTTTATATGACTCTCATACTTGGGAAGATCAATCACGAATCTATCCTTGTCGTCATACTTTCGGGGCACTTTTGTCCTTCCGTCAGCGGTCTCTATAATCACCGGATATGCCTTTCTGTGTCCCATCCGGGTCTCTCCGGGGGTCTTGATGTTGGCATATAGCAATCCTTCCGTATTGCATAGCAGCAGGTCGCCGGATTGGGTGATGATTGGTCGTCCGGGATTGAAGTTCGGATTTTCCACACCTTCCGTGTCGTCGTAGAGTGACAGGATCTGCGCTTCCGGGCCATATCTCCATAACCCGTTTATAGACGTGATCCATGCGTATCCGTTGGAATCCTGAGCCACGCCCCGTGCTTCATTGATTGCGCTGAGGTTGGCTTGATGTGCACTCTGCCTGAGATTCTCATCAAATACCATGATTTCTCCGGAATCGGTGATCATGATCAGATTCCGTGCGGTAGTCTCATACATCTGTCTCACATCTTTATTCTGCGGGAAATTCTTTGGCAAGCCGTTGCGGGTCAGTTTGCCCACATTCCTGTCGAAAAGGAATATCCCTTTAGATGTGCCGACCCAGGACCTTCCGCTTGAATCGAAAAATAGTTCAAAGATTGTAGCGTTAGTGACTTCTCCTGAAATCGTATTATCGGCTATCTTTTCAAACGTGTTGTCTTTCAGCATGAATATGCCGTCGGTAGCACACGCGAAAAGATTATTGCTGCGGTCGTGTCTTAAATTCGTTATTCCGGTAGGCATCTGGGAAGAGAAGGTGGCGTTACGTATCTTACCGGAGTCCGGATTGTAGATACTCAATCCCCCGCCCCAAGTGCCGATATATATTTCACCATTGTGGTATATGCTTGAGATCACCAGATTCGAGCCTAATACATCTTTGGAGAGATGATCGGATTTGCCGGTTGATTTGTCTACGATGAATGCACCGTCGCGGGTGCCGATTGTAATGTGGCGGGGGGAATCTGTCACACTTCTGACCGATCTCCCGTGGGAATTGAATCCGTCAGTGGAATAATAGTTGAAAAATTTGGAATTCAGTGGGGAGTAGGCGCCACCCATCTTGTAGTATCCGGCAAATAATTGTCCGTCATTGCTGACAAAGAGTGAATACAGCTGTTTGCATTCCACGTTATTCTTTGATCTGAGATTATAGCCGGATTCCTTGGTGAGTTTCTTTGAAGATGGATCAAGCCGTAGAATGCCGTCGCCGTTTGTAGCCACGAGTATTTCATTCTGAGGAGTGCGCACAATGCCTGTGATCAGTGAATTGCCTACAGGAATTGAGTCAATTGTGTTGGCAGTGGGGTTTACGGTGAAAATCATTCCTGATTTCTGGGAATATAGGAAAAGTTTGTCAGGAATATTTGCCATGAGATTTATTGGAATGTCGGTCAACCCGTTTATGCCCGTGTCAGACAGATTGTTCTTGTCGAGATATAGCAGACCGTTGTCAGTGCCGAGATATAGTTTCCCATTGACAGGCAGCATACAGTTTATCGTCTGATTCTTTCCGTTGACAATGGTTGCATCATTTAGCTGGGGATCTAAGATGAAAACACCCTTCTTCGAAGCCACACATATATTCCCGTTAGGCATTCGTGCCATTGCCAGCACTTCCGGTATCTTATCCGGAAAGATCCGTTTTGACTCTTCCTGAGATTCATCGCGGTATTTCAGGAACAACCCTTCATTCGAACCGATCAGAAATCTGCCTCCCGGCATCTCAATCAAGGATTTTATGTTTTTTGCAACAGCGTCCGTATCCTCTACCTTCACGAACATTGAATGTACGCCATCGAATGAAATCAATCCCTCCTCCGTACACATCCACAGAGTTCCGTCGGAAGTCATCGCAAAATTATTGACGGTGGAGTGTCGTATCTTATCTTCGCCGGGAATCGTTATCATAGAGTTCCCTTTTGATTGGCATAATGCGTTTATGGAGAATAGACACAAGATTGTTGTCAGGAAGAAGATGGTTTTAGATTGCATACACATGGTATTTCAAAATAGGTTGGATATCGCTATAGGTGACAATCTTTGAGTGTTCCATATAAGCCGATATCAAAGATTATTTATGTAAAGGTATAAAATATTTCTTAAAAAGAAATTCCAAGAATTGTCAATCTTAGTTATGGCGAGAAAAAAGTTTTTCAGGAGAAAGAAGTGCAATCGGTAATCATAATTATGGAATAGTATCAATAAATTAGAGTATCATAAAATTATATGTATTGTAAATCATGTCATTACGGAGTGCCGGAGTATCAGTATGAGATCGCATGAAATAATGGGAGGTAAATAATGAGACAGATGACGTGTCGGGAAGGTTTTTAAGGTGGGGTGTAAAAATATTTCAAATTGAGGAGAAAGCATACCGGATATTGCAATATTGGTAGGATGATATGGATAATTTCGTGAAAACTTCTTATATTTGTAACGTTGTCTGAGCATATATTTATTGCCAGATTGAGGCGTAGCCTTTTCAACGTAGCTCGTATTAAGATAAAATAAAAAGATAAAATCAACTATCATGAATCAATTTTCATTGGAAGGAAAGGTGGCACTCGTCACGGGTGCTGCTCATGGAATCGGTTTCGCCATGGCACAGGCTTTTGCAGAGGCTGGTGCGAGGGTAGTGTTCAACAGTTCAAGCCAACACAGCATGGAACTTGGTCTTGCTGCTTATAAGGCTCTTGGGATAGATGCCAAGGGCTACGTGTGTGACGTCACGGATGAGGCGGCAGTCAAGGATATGGTGGCTGATATCGAGGCGACAGTAGGCGTGATTGATATATTGGTCAACAATGCCGGAATAATCAAGCGCATACCTATGGAGGAGATGGCAGTGGAGGATTTCCGTCGCGTCATCGACGTTGACCTCGTGGCTCCCTATATATGTGCTAAGGCTGTCATCCCCGGAATGATACGCAAGGGGCATGGGAAGATCATTAATGTCTGCTCGATGATGAGTGAGCTTGGCAGGGAGACGGTCAGCGCGTATGCCGCTGCGAAGGGTGGTCTGAAGATGCTGACGCGCAACATCTGCTCGGAATATGGCGAGCATAATATCCAGTGCAACGGCATCGGTCCCGGCTATATAGCGACAGAACAGACAGCTCCGCTCCGAGAGCGTCAGGCTGACGGCAGTCGTCATCCGTTTGACCAGTTCATCATATCCAAGACACCGGCAGCACGCTGGGGCACCCCGGAGGATCTGATGGGTCCGGCAGTATTCTTGGCTTCAGATGCCTCGAATTTTGTAAATGGTCATGTGCTGTATGTGGATGGCGGCATATTGGCATATATCGGAAAACAGCCGAAATAACGTATGGAGTCGGTATTTTCCTATATCATCGGTCTTGGTGCGGCGGTGATGATGCCTGTAATCTTCACGATTCTCGGATTGTGTATAGGCATAAAGTTTGGCGACGCGCTGAAATCAGGATTGAAAGTCGGAGTGGGTTTCGTGGGTCTGTCGATAGTGACTGCGTTGCTCACATCCGCCCTCGGTCCTGCATTGAATTCCGTTGTCGGTCTCTACGACTTGCAGTTGAAAGTGTTCGACATGGGTTGGCCTGCTGCTGCGGCAGTGGCATATAACACGGCTGTCGGCGCGTTCATAATTCCGGTATGTCTGGGTGTCAACATCATCATGCTGCTGACGAAGACGACTCGCACCGTCAACATCGACCTGTGGAACTATTGGCATTTCGCATTCATCGGTGCGGTGATCTATTTTGCCTCCGGCTCCTTGGCATGGGGCTTCTTCGGCGCGATAATATGCTATATCGTCACCCTGATACTTGCTGACATGACGGCAAAGAAGTTTCAGAATTTCTATAAGGATATGGATGGCATATCCATTCCCCAGCCGTTTTGCGCAGGATTCGTGCCTTTTGCATGGGCTATCAACAAGGGTCTTGACAAGATTCCGGGAATGAACCGTATCGAGATTGATGCGGAGGGGATGAAGAAGAGATTCGGATTGCTTGGTGAGCCATTATTTCTCGGCGTGGTTGTCGGGATGGTGATCGGTTGCCTGACGTGTTCCTCATTTGGCGAGATAGTGGATAAGATCCCTTATATCCTGGGACTCGGAATAAAGATGGGTGCGGTTATGGAGCTTATCCCCCGTGTAACGGTGCTCTTCATAGAGGGCTTGAAGCCGATCTCGGATGCTACCCGCAGCCTTATAGCAAGAAAATTCAAGGGGGCTGACGGGTTGAACATCGGCATGAGTCCGGCACTTGTCATAGGTCATCCCACTACGCTTGTGGTATCATTATTGCTTATACCTGCCACTCTTGCCCTCGCCGTGCTGCTTCCGGGGAACCAATTCCTGCCGTTGGCATCGTTGGCTGGGATGTTCTACGTGTTTCCACTTGTTCTGCCTTTTACGAAGGGTAACGTGGTCAAGACTTTCATAATCGGACTTGTGGTCATAATCATCGGTCTGTATATGGTGACAAACCTTTCCCCATGGTTCACTCTTGCGGCTAAGGACGTGTATGCCGCTACGGGAGACTCGGCAGTGGCTATACCGGAAGGTTTTGAGGGTGGAAGTCTCGATTTCGCCTCCTCTCCGTTGGCATGGGTGATATTCCAATGTACGGAGAATCTCAAATGGGTGGGAGCCGGATTGCTCGTGGTTGCCACGATGGGTATGATGTGGTGGAACCGCGTGCATATCCTGCGTAATCAGAAAGCTATGATAGCTAATAATTCAGATAAAATTGAAACAACAGAATGATATGAAAAAATTGATATTTTCAGCAATACTTGCTCTCGCTACAATGTCGGCGGGTGCACAGACCACTTATAGCATGATGCGTTGCGTGCATCCGGATGATTTCAAGCATTACACCACTGATCAGCTCCGGTCACACTTCGTTATGCCATCGGTGATGGAGAAGGATAAGGTGACTCTGACGTATTCTATGTATGACCGCCTGATATTCGGCGGCGTGGTGCCGGTGGCGAAGACTGTCGAGCTTGAAACCATCGACCCATTGAAAGCCAACTATTTCTTGGAGCGTCGAGAGCTTGGCGTCATCAATATAGGTGGCGACGGCATAGTGAATGTAGATGGAAAGGACTATGAACTTCATTTCAAGGATGCTCTCTACGTTGGTCGTGGCAATAAGAAGGTGACCTTCCGTAGTAAGGATGCCTCCAATCCTGCTAAGTTCTATCTCAATTCCACCACGGCGCATAAGGAGTATAAGACCCAGCTGATCACGATAGACGGGCGTAAGGGTTCGATAAAGGCAAACTGCATCAAGGCGGGCAGCATGGAGGAGAGCAACGACCGTGTGATCAACCAGCTGATAGTTGCCAACGTCCTTGAGGAGGGACCATGCCAATTGCAGATGGGTCTTACGGAGCTAAAGCCGGGTAGCGTGTGGAACACGATGCCGGCGCATACGCATGACCGTCGAGTGGAGGCATATTTCTATTTCAATGTTCCTGAAGGAAATGCTATATGCCATCTGATGGGAGAACCCCAGGAGAACCGTCTTGTATGGCTTCACAATGAACAGGCGGTTATGTCGCCCGAATGGAGCATCCATGCAGCAGCAGGCACTTCCAACTATATGTTTATCTGGGGTATGGGAGGCGAGAATCTTGATTATGGCGACATGGACAAGATTCAGTATCTTGAGATGAAATGACCTGACTATGGGTATGGTGATATAAAAAGGGAAGCCGCATTCCGATTGGAGTGCGGCTTCTTTATCTTTATATGTGATTATTTCTTGAGGTTTAGGATGCAGTCGGTCACGTGGTCTTCAATGCGGGCTGCGAGGTCAGCACCCTCCGCCTTTACGAATTTGTTACCGGTCACGTGCTCATATAGCTCGATGTATCTGTCTGACACGCTGTTGATAAATTCGGGAGTCATCTCCGGAACTGTCTGTCCCTCCTGTCCCATGAAGTTATGGTCAATAAGCCACTGGCGAACGAACTCCTTGCTGAGCTGACGCTGTTCCTCACCCTTCTCGAAGCGTTCCTGATAGCCGTCGGCATAGAAATAGCGGGAAGAGTCGGGGGTATGTATCTCGTCGATAAGGATTACTTTGCCGTCGCGCAGACCGAATTCATATTTAGTGTCGACAAGGATAAGACCTTTCTCGGCAGCCATCTTTGATCCGAGGGCGAAAAGTTTGCGGGTGTAGTCCTCCATCACCTTGTAGTTCTCCTCGCTTACGAGTCCCTGGGCTATAATCTCCTCGCGGGAAATATTTTCGTCATGTCCTTCGGCAGCTTTTGTGGTGGGGGTGATTATAGGCTCCGGGAAGCGTTCGTTCTCACGCATACCGTCGGGCAGTTTCACACCGCAGAGCTCACGGCAACCCTTCTTGTATTCACGCCATGCGCTTCCGGTAAGGTATCCACGGATGATCATCTCGACGGGGAAAGACTCAGCTTTAAGTCCTACTGTCACCATGGGGTCAGGCACAGCGAGTTTCCAGTTGGGGACGATATCAGCGGAGGCATCAAGGAAATAAGCGGCGATCTGGTTGAGCACCTGTCCTTTATATGGAATACCTTCGGGAAGAATCACATCAAAGGCGGAAATACGGTCGGTAGCGACCATCACCATGATGTCGTCGTTGATAGTGTAGACGTCACGCACCTTGCCATGATATTCGGCAGTCTGACCGGGGAAGTTGAAATCGGTCTTTACCAATGTAGTAGCCATATCTTTGAAAACGTTATATGAAATTTTCTGCGAAATTAGTGAATTTTGATGAGAAACGACTAATATTTCATCTGAAAAAGCTAAACATAATCACGGTTATGATATTGTCAGCTATAATAAATCGGAATGAGATCCTGTACGCAACATCAAGAGTGTCAGTTCAAAATCGTTCTGATCCCATATCATCACCCAGTCGCTGTTTCTTCCATTGAGATGACATTCCCATAGCCCTTCATATTTGCCATGTAGTTTGTGAGGACGATATTCGTCAGGCAGGGATCCGGTTTCTTGTAGAATTGTCAGAGCTTCATAGATTTTCTTTATGGGTAATCCTCTTTTATTGCATTTGATTAAGTCTTTATCAAATTTTTTAGTATTTCGAATTGTGTACTTCATACTTTAATGTTCAGATGATTAAACATTTCGTCAATAGAGGAATACTGGGTTACCCTGCCTTGCTTTACGTCTTCCAACGCTTCATCAAGACCTGTTTTCTTTTGTTTCCTAATCGGAGAAAGGGTTACTCCGGGTATGTATGCCAACAATTTTTTTATCAAAGATAAGGCACTCTTGTCTTCTACTTTTAAAATATACTCTGTCATGGCTAATTGTTTTTTATAAAGTTTATACAACTTCAAATTATATACTGAAGTTTCGCAAGCTGCACTTCAGGGGTTTAAAGTTTATAGTTTAAGGTTTAAGATTCACGAAAATTCACGAATCTTTTCATTATACAAAATTTAATGATCATAAACCATAAACATTAAACCTTAAATTATATAGTGTTAGGCAATCCCAGACGATTGCTCAGATTGCCATACCATGCAAAATTATAAAAAAAATATCAGTATTACAATACTTTGCAAAAAATGGATATGAAAAAACGACGGCGTCACGTCACGTGATACCGTCGTCGGATATGAGAAATTGTTTATAGATTCTGTAAGGCGGAGGAAAGAAGGTTTTTCACTACGCTATCAAGCGGTGTGTTGATCAAATCCGATAGTATCCTTATTGCAGTGGTGCGATCCTGTTCAGTGACATCCTTAGCTGACTTTATATTGGCGGTATGCTTATATATCTTGGTTGCGAGAGATCGTTGGGTGGCGATGGTCTCTGACTCAAGTCCTTGGATATATGTCATGAGAGTGTCAAACCATGAGTCTTGCTTCATCAATGCCGACAGATCATTCAGATTAAAATCCTTGTTATTGAAAGATTCTAATACGTCTTCGGATAGTTGAAATGATTTTTTTAATTTCTTTTTCTCGTTAATATCTTGTCTTGCTTTTAATGTGAGAGCGTATGTCGTAGCCAAAATTCCATAAATAGAATCATTTTTTTGCCGGTAGCTTAATCCATGGGCATAGCGGTATATCCCATTGGGATCCTCCTCTTTAGGAGCTGAGAATAGAGCATAGATATACTCTCCTCCATAGGTAAGTATGTTCACTGATCTCTGCCCGTCTCCCACAGCTAAACTCCACGGTGAACTTGGTTGACGATCATTCCCACTGAAAAGTCCGAAGCATAAATGTTTGTCTTTGTCAAACGCGCCGACGGCATTCTTTATAATTCCGAATTTATCAGCAGGCATTTTAAATTCATAATAATCCATTTGACTGACTTTTTCCCCGGTGGAGGGATCCATTTCAAGGGAATGATTTTCGGTCACGATAGAATTATCGATGATGGCATCAAATGCCTTTTTGATGTTGGTCTGGGCAGTGGCTGTGCATGTCACGAATGCCATCCACGCGCAGATGAGTTTCAATAAAGGTAGTTTCATATAGGTAGTGTTATAGGTTTGTTATGATATTTATTGCAGAGGATGGAGAGGGGTTTTCCGTAAAATTATCGATATTGTCGGGATTCGCGGAGGTTGGGTTCATCATCATATATTCATTCAGATATATCTCAGCCATGATCATCGCGATTTCATTGTCAATGCGGGCCTGTTGCAATTTGAGATATTCTTCAATCTCAGCATCGGAAACTATCTCCGAAGAAGTATCCGGGTTCTCTTCCTGAGTAGAGGCAGCCTTCCTTTTCTTGGGATTATTCCTCTTTGGCACTTCTGTCGCATCTTGCTTTCTGATGGATTCTGTCGGTATCTCATTCTGAAAAACTGGCACTGCCGTTTCAGAAGATTGTGAGTTGGCTTGGTCATGACTTGGAATGGTTGTCATGGCAATAGTGTCTGTCATTGTCGCATCGCGGGTCAAAAGCCAGTCTATTGAATAACCAACAATCTTGCCTATCAGTACGACAGCGAAAAATACTGCTGCAATCCGTGCTATCCATCCGAACATATTAGGTCTGCGTGCGATACGCGGACGATATAGTTCCCATTCTTTGCGAGGGTCGGTTTCCGGTGGCTTTGCAAGAGAAGTCTTGAGTATCCTTGAAGTCTCATAGATATCCTTGAGCTCCTCATCAGATAGAATGAGCATAAGTTCCTCATCTGTCAGATCGGTCGGACAGTTTATCATCTTCTCAATGAGTATCTCTTTCTGTATATCTGTCATGATTCCCTGTTTTTGAAATGGTTGCGAAGCTTTCGTAAAGCGTTGACTGTATATTTGTTTATGGCGGACACCGATAAGTCGAGACTCTTTGCCGCATCCTTATAGCTCATTCCTTCGGAATAGATCCTGTCGATCACTTGCCGCTCTCTGTCGGTAAGTATTGAAGGGAGCGTCTGATGCACATCGGCATATATCTCGTCGGTGCTTTCATCCTCATCATCCGGTTCGAGCGGGAAGGAATTGACGATTCGTTCCCGTATATCGGTGGCTTTTATACGGTTTAGACATGCGTTTCTTGTCGCGCGTATTATGAAAGCCTGATGAGATGAGACAATGCTATTTGATTCCCAGAGTTTGGTAAACACTTCCTGAACTACGTCGCGGGCATCATCCTCATCATGAAGGAAAGAGAATGCCAGTCTTATGGCCTCCGGGAAATGCCTGATGTAGATATGTTCAAACTCTTTTATGGAATATTGCATTGTTGTCTTAATGTTACGATGACGGAAATGTCATCCTCCGTCATTATATTAGACATACAAAATTACCATTTCATCACCCTACCTCCCAATTTTTTTTTGAAAAAATTTTTGCTATCACCATATCCTGACAAATTTCAACCGCAGAACGCACTGACAAATTTTAACCGCAGAGCGCACGGAGAGCGCGGAGTATTTAAATTTTCTCCGAGCCCTTGGTGGACTCCGTAGTTTTTAACCGTAGGGAGCACAAAAGAAAGACCGTCCTCCGATTTGGTTCGGGGGACGGTCGTAAGGAGTGGAATGAGTCAGTGGGTTATTCCGGTATTACAATTTTGTAGGATTTGTTGCCTTGGCGTTTGATGTATATTCCTGGAGTAAGAGATTTGGGATTCACACGAATTCCGTTCATGTTGTAATATTCTGCCGGAGCATTGTTTTCATCGGAGCCGATGCTGTCTACACCGGCTTCATTTGTGACCGTGATATCAAATCCACCATAGTATTCTCCTCCGTATTCATCAATGAGCATATATTCGCCTATTGCCCGACCTTCGTTTTTGGCGGTTACAACCCCATTATCTTCAATAGTGATCACCTCAGTATTCTCAGGTAGGGTGTCAAAATACCATTCTTTTACTTCAGTAGTCAATCCATGCAAAAATGGGAATTCTGGATTTATTACTATGTCAGGTTCAATTAAGAAGGTTTCTCCAACGTGTAGTTCTTTAGATATGATTTGTGGAATTTCTAATGTTGGTATTCCACGTATTGAGCCGACTCTATAATCCCAGTCGCTATTATCATACTTATCCTCCATTCCGAATGGTACATAGAGTGTCATATTGTCAGAACAACCTTTGAACTCAGGACATGTAGGCACATCAAACGGGAAGGCATAAATCTCCTCCAAGGAGGAGCAGTTGTTGAAAGTACTCAGTCTGATTTCCTTTACATGAGGCGTTAATGTCAACTTTTTGAGATTTTTGCAACCGAAGAATGCATATTCGGAGATCTCAGCAACATGGATCGGCACTTCGTAAGTCTCATTCTTTTTCCCGGCAGGATATTGGATTAGTAATGCTCCATTCAAAAATAAAACACCATCTATGGAAATATATCCCGAACCTTCCACGTTTATTGTCTCAAGAGTGTAACATCCGATGAAAGCCCCATCGAAAATGTCTTTTGGATTTTTCATGGAAATCTCGGTCACGGAAGATCCAGCCAATGCACTCCCACGAAGTGAACTGCCTTCCGGGAAATCTAATTTCTTTAAATTGGTGCATTTGTTAAATGGATCATCATGCATCACTACGGGTCCCTCCATTATAAAATCGGTAAGGGATTCACATGAAGCGAATGCTTCATCATCAATCGTTGCTCCACTCTTCCCAATCCTTACTTCTGTTAGGGATGTGCAATCTTCAAAAGCAGCTTGTAGAATATTGGTGAAATTATCTCCAAAATCAATCTTAGTTAGCGAACTGCATCCGATAAAAGCAGCAACGTCAATAAGATTTAGGTTTTCTCCGAAGTCTATTTCTTTTAGGGAGTTGCAACCACTAAATCCCATCTTCCCTATTGTCTCAACAGAATTAGGGATAGAGATTTTGGTTAAATTTTTACATCCTTCAAAGGCTGAATCCCCTATAAATTCAACAGATTCTCCAATAATTACATTTGTTATTGGTGTGCCTGTGAAAGCCATCTTTCCAATGATTCTGACAGAATAAGGAATTGTCACATCAGTTAATGATGGACAATACATAAAAGCCTGTGAATGGATTTCGACTACAGTGTATTCTTGATCCTGGAAGGTGACTGCTTCCGGGATATTGACGGTTGTGGGTTCTCCGGTGTAACCGGTAACAGATACGGTAGCGGGATTTCCCTCGGAAGTGACGGCATATTTGAGACCGTCAATTTCAAATTCATCGCCTACCGCTGCATGCGTGGGAATGCTTGCGATTAGCATCGTCATGATGAAAAGTAATAGTTTTTTCATGTTGAGTTGTTTTATATAAGCCTCGGTCATCCCCTCGTCGGCAAGTTATTTTATGAAAAAAGCGTAGGAGTCTGTATCGGTTGCCATCCTACCACTTGAGGCTTCTCGCATTGCCTTACCAAAGTCGGACAGCAACGCAGAAGCCCACGCTTATATATGTAATGTATGCCACCGGCATATCTCTCACGAGATGTTTGCCGGAAGCTAAATATTACATACCACGGGCATCTATCGTTGCTATATCCTTGGCTTTGGTAAGAAATTTTGCGAGAATTTCAAGTGGCCGGGATAAGCGTGGATAAACGCTTTCTTAAAATGTCTGTCACATCCCGTCCCTCGTTACCCCGGACCGAGGCTTCTGCGAGGCGGTCTGTGACTGCAAATTTAGAGGTTTTCTTTCAAATCCCAAAGTTTTTCCCAAAAAGATTGCGAAAAATACGATTTTTAAGGTAACGTGATACTCAATGGTAAGGTTCAACCGCAGTGAACACGGAGAACTCCGTATATTTGATTCCTTCCGAGCTCTTTGTGTACTCCGTGATAGTTTTAGATGCTAAATAATCGCATTTTATTTTTTACTAAAGGTCAGTAATATTTTTTTATGCTGAAAACAATTAGTATCTTCGCAACATTAACAGATATTTGCGTTCTTGAAAGCAAAACTTCTTATTTTCAATTAATGTAATTGAAAATAATATGGGACTGCTGTAAGGAGAATGCGAATAATATCCCACAAAAAAATCGTATGAATAGATATATATCAGGAATACATGTTAATAAACTGTATCATCTACAGGACATATCAATTCAGATTGCAGATGAGAATTCCCCACATCTGATTCTGACAGGTAAGAATGGTAGCGGAAAGACCGTGCTTCTTAATGCGATTGCGGAATTTCTGGGAAAAATAAAAAATGATATTGATCTCACTTTCCTTAATTATCATGAATGGATAAAGTCAAAAGAAGATGCTATAAAAGAGAGTGAAAAGGGTAGTCCTGAATATATTCATGCAAAGGCAGCATTGACAGACTATCAGAAGAAGTATGATGGTCTTTATGATAAGGTGAACGTGTCATTTGCCGATGGATATGGCTTTATTAATGATTATCAGGATGGGAATTTTATAATAGCTTTTTATAAAGCAGCCCGTAAAACGGATATTTTGGAACCTAAAAATCCGACTAAACCTGTATTGTCAGCAAATGGGGATATGGGTTTTAATCTTACGTCCCAATTACTTAACTTTCTTTCTGATTTAAAAATACAAGAGGCATTGGCTCGGAATGAAAATATGAATGGCGATGCCGATGATATTAAGAAATGGATTGATAATTTTGAGGATATATTGTGTAAGTTTTTTGAAGATGAGAATCTGAAACTTAAGTTTAATTATAAGGATTATTCATTTAAAATACTTACAAATGGCAAGAGTTTTAAATTCACAGAACTTTCCGATGGCTTTGTCGCGATTCTGGATATAGTTGCAGATCTAATCTTAAGGATGCAGTCTGACGGCAGTTTGTCGATGGAATTCAGTAAACCGGGAATTGTTATGATTGATGAGATAGAGACTCACTTGCATCTGAAACTTCAGAAGATGATTTTGCCAATGTTGACGACTCTTTTCCCTAACATTCAGTTTATAGTGA
Source organism: Lepagella muris (assembly GCF_004793975.1). NCBI lineage: Bacteria > Pseudomonadati > Bacteroidota > Bacteroidia > Bacteroidales > Muribaculaceae > Lepagella > Lepagella muris. The sequence continues at coordinate 52,211 of NZ_SRYB01000020.1, read as the reverse complement.
CGTCTCATTCTCCATTTGTGTTGAGTTCATTGCCAAACGCCACTGCTTATGATCTTGAACATCAAGAACCTATAACTAATCTTACGGATTATTCATATCAAGCTCTCACAGAAGGATATTTTGGCGTATCAACAGATTCTGATTATGCCCGTCAGAGATATAGGGAACTGGAAATGCTTCTTAATAAAGAATCTTTGTCAGATATGGAAAGAATGACAGCAAGACAATTGGTGGTTGACTTCAAGAAAATACCGGAGGCAACTTCTCCTGAATTGGTTGGTGCATATCGTCAACTTGAAATCAAGTATAACAGTAAGATAAAGCAGTTGTTCTGAGATATGATAAAGATTTATAAGCATTCAGAAGTGCCGATTTCTTTATCCAAACGTTTGGCTTGGACGGGGGAGGATGTTGTCAGGCAACTTAGGGCAGATCAAAACGGGAAATGCTATTTATGTGAGAGAATCCGTATTACAGATTTTCAGGTAGAGCATCATAAAAGTAGAGATAAGTATCCTGAATTGAAATTTGAATGGTCTAATTTATATTTGAGTTGCAGTTATTGCAATGGGAAGAAATCGTCATTGTTTAATGATTTGGTTACTCCTACGGAGGATAATATTGAGGAGGAGATTCGGCAATATTTGGATTTTCCTAATGCGCAGGCTGTTTTTTCAAGTGAAGGCTTATCGTCAGAGAGTATTGATATGACAATTAGTCTTTTAAAACGGATTTTTAATGGAACAAAACAGATAAGAAACATTAGAGAACAATTATTTTATGAGTATGCTGTTTCAAAAATTACAAATTTTCAGTCAATTGTAATATCTTGGCTTGATAATCCAACAGATGAGAATAAAAATGCGATTATAGAAGAATTGGATTCCAAGGCTGAATTTTTAGGCTTTAAGTATTGGATTATAAAATCTAATGAAACGCTTTATGAAACTTTTGTGGAATATATCAAATGGAATAAATAATCGGTTATTCTCAATAGTCGAGGAGTGCAAATACGGTATATTTATTGTCAATTAGGACGTACATATCAATATTATTCCCCCATAAAAGTGTGGGGATGTCGTGATTATTCCCCCATAAAAGTGTGGGGATGTCGTGATTATTCCCCCATAAAAATGTAGGGATATCTTGGATATTCTCCCATAAAAGTGTGGGGATGCCAGGAATATTCCATTGTTTGCAGTGCATTCATTTATGGGAAATATGGGAGTTTGCAGACCTTAGTAATGGACTAAAAATTGAATATCGGCTTGGTTATCGTTATTGGGTTGTTTTACTTGTCCGATTTTTTGTATAAATTTGCAGTCTGAAAGGAAAATTTAATAAAAATACATGGAATCAAAGAAATTTATTCTTCAAGAGAAAGATATACCGACTGCATGGTATAACGTGCTGGCGGAAATGCCGGAGAAACCGAACCCTTTGCTTAATCCTGCCACAAAGGAGCCTCTTAAAGCGGAGGATCTGTTCCCTGTCTTCACAGAGGAGGCTGCCCGACAGGAACTGAATGATACTGACAAATGGATTGAGATCCCGGAGGAGGTGCGCGATATGTATCGTATATGGCGTCCGACACCACTCGTGCGTGCTCGTGGTCTGGAGAAGGCTCTCGGTACTAAGGCACATATCTATTTCAAGAATGAGAGCGTCAGTCCGGTAGGTTCACATAAACTGAACTCCGCTATACCGCAGGCGTATTATGCCAAGAAACAGGGCATCACTAATATCACGACAGAGACGGGCGCCGGACAGTGGGGCGCGGCTCTTTCGCTTGCCGCTCGTCATTTCGGTCTTGAGCTTGCTGTATATATGGTGAAGGTGAGCTATCATCAGAAACCTTACCGCCGTTCCATCATGGAGACTTACGGTGCGGAGGTGGTGGCATCCCCCAGTATGTCGACAAAAGCCGGACGCAAGATTATCACTGAGCATCCGAATTATCAAGGGTCGCTCGGTACGGCGATCTCCGAGGCTGTGGAACTTGCCACGACTACCCCCAACTGTAAGTATACGCTCGGTTCTGTACTCAACCATGTAGCACTTCATCAGACAGTGATTGGTCTGGAAGCCGAGAAACAGATGGAGATGGCAGGTGAATACCCCGACATCGTGATCGGTTGCTTCGGCGGAGGCAGCAACTTCTCCGGCATAACTTTCCCGTTCTTGCGTCATAATTTCTCCGGAGAACGCAACACCCGTTTCGTGGCTGCTGAGCCGCAGTCTTGCCCGAAACTTACGAAGGGTGTGTTCCAATATGATTTCGGAGATGAGGCAGGCTACACTCCGCTGATACCGATGTATACCCTCGGACATGACTTTGCTCCCGCCAATATCCATGCCGGCGGATTGCGTTACCATGGTGCGGGCGCAGTGGTCAGCAAGTTGCGTTCACAAGGCTTCATAGATGCAGTAGACATACCGCAGACAGAGACGTTTGCCGCCGCACATCTCTTTGCCCGCAGCGAGGGTATCATCCCCGCGCCTGAGAGCAGCCATGCCATAGCCGCTGCCATACGCGAGGCACGTCGTGCCAACGAGGAGGGAACGGCTCCGGTCATCCTGTTCAACCTGTCGGGTCACGGACTCATCGATATGGCTGCCTACGACCAGTATCACAGCGGAGACCTTGCCGATTATGAGGTGCCTGACGCCGAGATAAAGGCAAACACCGATAAGCTGGATAAAATCCTCTGATATCCGACCGAGCTTGTCAATAATGTCAATAATGTCAATAATGTCAATAATGACAGTAATGACGATATTGACAGAATTGACAATAAGGACCGTAAAAACGAAAATGTCGTTGATGACAATATTGTCATCAACGGCATTTTTTTATTTCTTCTATTCCGGCTTATCTGTCAGATTTTCACTGATTTCTTGTTGCCGTCGTAATCCACGGCGACTGGTGTTGCGCCCTTCTCACTGATGCGAACCACATTGAAACGGCGGTTCTTAAGCATGCCGGGGAAATCTCCTTTGCGGTCATCGATTGTCAGGGTGCCGGTCTTGTCGTTCCAGATGAAATCGATGGTGGAATATTTCCCTTTCTCATAATTATAGTTATCAAATTCATCCTCATAGAGGGTAAATTTCCCATCGGCACCGGGATATACATTTATTGTCAGGTTGTCCCACGGCTTTTCTGTAGCGTATTGCACGTCCGGTCCGATCGGAAGAATTGCTCCGGCTTTTATAAATACCGGAAGAGTCTTTATAGTAGCCTCTTTCTCAATATTCATGCCACCTTTATACAATCTGTTGGTCTCGAAATCCCACCATTTCCCTTTGGGGAGGTATACAGAAGTGGTATACGGAGCCATGAAATCAGGGTCGGATGAAGCCGACACGTTGAAACTTTCCTTACGGTCCCAGCCGGTGTTCTCGTCAGTCTTTGCAATCAGTTCGGGAGTATAATTCGCTTTCATGATCGGAGCCACAAGGATATTTTCGCCAAACATATATTCATCCTTACAGTTCCATGTCTTCTTATCTTCGGGATAGAATGCCGAGAGAGGCATCATGAAGCTGCCGTTGTTTTTCGTCACGTTCCATGAGGTGGAATAGATATACGGTAGCATTGCATACCGTAGGCGTATGGCATCCTCTATCGCATCATATACGTTATCCCCCTTTTCTCCGAAATAATATATCTCTCGTTTGATGTCGGCACCATGACTTCTCATCATCGGAAGGAATACGCCAAGTTGCATCCAACGCACGTATAGCTCGCGGAACAACGGATTCTTTACTGCCGAGTTGGGTCCATTGTTGTTATAGGCATTACAGAAGAACCCACCAAGGTCGCAGTTGGAGTTCGGGTTGCCGGTCATGGTGAAATTAAGCAGGGCAGGCACCTGATTACGTAGATTCTGCCAGCTTGTCGACACATCGCCGGTCCATACGTTGCATCCATATCTTTGTTGTCCGGCATATCCGGAGCGGGTGAGGATGAACACGCGTTTGTCGTCGGAAGCCTTTCTCTGATGGTCGTAGACGCCGCCGACAGTGAGAAGGGGATATGCATTCCTCACCTTGCGGAAAGAGCCTTCTGCCGTCTGATGGTTGAAATCCTCCTCCTTATAGTCGAAATGGTCAGGTTCTGTGGAGTCCATCCACCATCCGTCCATGCCGAAATTGTGCAGGCGAGTGAGATTGTTCCAATAAATATCACGTGCCTCAGGGCTATATGCGTCATACACTTTCACTCCTGACGGATAATCCATACGCGGAGGCCACTGTTCGGCTATGCCCGACTGGGGCCATGTCGAAAGATTGAAAAGAAGTCCTTTCTCAGCAAGTTCACGGTATGGTTTTGTCTGCGGACCGAAAGATGACCATATAGAGATTATCGCATGGGCGTTCATGCCGTGTATATCGTCCATCATCTTCTGAGGATTGGAGAAATCAGGATTCATGAATTCCATGGCATTCCATAGGTAATTGTTGCCCCAATATTGCCAGTCTTGTATTATGCCGTCGATAGGTACACCAAGCTCACGGTGTTTCTTCACCACGCCGACTGTCTCATCCTGTGTCTTATATCTCTCGCGGCTTTGCCAGAAACCGTAGGTCCAGAGAGGGAACATCGGCACTTCACCGGTGAGATTACGCATCTCGCTGATGACGCCCTCCATATTATCGGCAGCCATGAAATAATAGTCGATCATGTCGCCCACTTCCGATTCAAAATAGGTTTCGTTGGCATTGTCACCGAAGGTGGTGGGTGAATAATTGTCCCAGAATATACCGTAACCCTTCACCGACACCATGACGGGTATGCCATCCTCAATATTTCCGGGCATAAGACGACGGTTTTGTCCTCGCTGGTTGAGTTCTCCGTTCTCAAGATTACCGAGTCCGTAGATAGCCTCCCCCTTTTCGAGAGAGAATGCCTGTCTGACTGTATAGGCTGGGGTGCCGGCATCATTAAAAGGCTTGAAACTTCCGGAGCCTTTCTCGCTCAGCAGTCTCTTTCCTGCTTTTGAGAAAGAGAGCGAACCGTCGGATTTGCTGACCGCTACAGAAAGGATGTTTGAGGATACAACAGTCGCGCCACCTTTCTCCGTTACTTTGAAGTCAACATTTTCCGGAGTTGCAACCACACTGTAGCTCGTTTTCATCTTCTCAGTCTCACCGGCAGGCGACTTCACGACCCTTACCGTTTTAGGAGTGATGAAGCTGATGCTGATGTTCTCTTGTCCGACGGTGGTCTTTATCCCGTCGGGAGTTTTCTCGTATGCAAAAGATGTTGCGACGCACAACCAGCATAACAAGATAGCAGATTTGAATCTCTTCATGATCTTATAGTTTTACATTTAGGTTTTCTGTCAGTTAGATAATTTTGTCGCAAAATTAGGTGCAAAACGATAAAATACAACAACACTGATGTTGAAAAAAAGGCGAATAATGTTGAAATCCGCAATATTATAAATAAAAATAAGGATGTTATAGTTGTGAATTACAGTGAAAAACATTATTTGTTGAGACTATTCCGCATACGAAGGTCACATAGTGACATATTTGATCATAAATTAAAAAAGTGTAATTTTATGGTATTAATTTTCTGGGAAAAGTGTAATTTTATAATGCCTGTTTTTGGAAAAAGTGTAATTTTATAGTGTTTATTTTTTGTGAAAAGTGTAATTTTATAGTGTTCGTTTTCTGGGAAAAGTGTAATTTTGTAAATGTGAATTTAAATAAAAGAGTAGATCAATTATGCTGTACAGAAAAATATCTTCTGAAATAGAAACTCATCTGACGTCCGGAAATGATAAGATATTGATTATTGAGGGCGCCCGACAAATTGGCAAATCATACATAATACGTGAGATTGGAAAACGACTATATAAGAACTTCGTTGAGATAAATTTTGCGCAAGATGACGAAACAGATGGCTTATTCCGTGATATTAGAGGGTTAGACCAGTTCTATATGACATTAAGTATGGTCGCTGGAGGTAAATTGGGAAATAAGTCGGATACACTTATATTTTTGGATGAAATACAACATTATCCCCAGTATCTCACAATGCTTAAATTTATACGTGAAGAGGGCAAGTTTACTTACATCGCCAGTGGAAGTTTACTTGGTATAGCCTTACAGAATACCGTCTCCATACCAATAGGCAGTATCATTCGCAAGAAAATGTTTCAACTTGATTTTGAAGAATGGCTTATAGCAGAAGGTTGGGGGAAAGAGTCTCTTGACTATATCCGTAATTGTTATATAAACAGATTGTCAGTGACAGAGGCTCAACATGAAAAACTATTAGGGGAGTTTAAGAAATACTTGTTGGTCGGAGGATTGCCTGATGCTGTCAATACTTATCTGGACACCCACAATATAGTCAGGGTGCGAGAAGTGCAAAATGCAATACAAGATCTTTATAAAGAGGATGCTGCAAAATATGAGAAAGAGGCAAGTAAGAAACTTTTAATCCGCAGAATTTATGATATGATAGTGTCACAAATGGAAAATAAGAAGAAACGTATCGTTGCTAAGGATATTCGGGGTAAAAAGGGTGATCGCTTCGATTGGTTTGCCGAAGAGTTTGAATATCTCGTCTCTTCCGGCATAGCATTGGATGTACACGCTATTTCCAACCCCAAATACCCATTATCGGAATCTGTTCATAAGAATCTTTTAAAACTTTATCTCAACGATGTCGGTTTACTCACATGGCGATTGTATGGAAACAACATTGCACCTGTATTGAAAGATGAATTAAGTATCAATCTTGGCGCAGTCTACGAGAATATTGTAGCACAAGAACTGAAAGCCCATGGTCACGATCTTTTCTATTATGACAACAACAAAAATGGGGAAGTTGATTATTTGATCAACGATACTGCAAATATGACAGTGCTGCCAATTGAAGTGAAATCCGGTAAAGATTATACGACTCATAGGGCACTTGACAAATTTCTTGAAAATAAAGACTATAATGTCTCTAATGCAATTGTTTTGGATAATGACAGAGAAGTGTATACAGATGGTAAAATAACATACATGCCGATATATTACATAATGTGTATTGAACAAACTGACATTTCAGAAGAAAATTGTTATTTTTGATAAAAATTTTTTGAAATAATGTAAAGATCTATCCCTTTACATATCCGTGTTGAATGATATGTCGAAGGGAGGAGTTATTTGTTGTGATATTCCGATGGCTTGCAGCCGTAATGCTCCTGGAAGCATTTGCTCATGTAGCTTGTGGAGCTGAAGCCTGTGGCGTCGGCAATCTCCGTGATGCTCATCTTCCCTTCGGAGATAAGGGCAGCCGCCTTTCTCAGACGGATATCGCGTATGAAGATGCTTGGCGATTTGTCGAGGAGCGACGTCAGTTTACGGTAAAGTCCGGTGCGATCCATGCAGAGATCCGCACTGAGACGCGCCACGGAATAACCGGGCGTGTCAAGATTCCGTTCCACCGTCTCAATCGCCCGCGTCACGAAATCACGGTCTTCGTCTGATAGCTCTGACTCGCCTGTGACGGATTGATTGTCTCCGTCACTATCGGTAGGAGAAGCCGGTGCTTCCGACTTATATCTGTCGGTCTCCTCTATAAGCTGCCTTATCCTCTCCAGAAGAAACTTCTCCTTCTGTTCCGCCTCTATGCGCCTTTTTTCACGTGCCACATATATGCGTATCCCGGTGATGACAATAATGATTGCAATAAGTACATATATCGCGAACGCTATGGGCGACGCCCACCACGGATGCCGAATCACCACGTCGATTGATGCCTCAGGAGAATCGGGCAGGTCACTCTTCTTCACCCTGAACCGGTATTTGCCGGGAGCAAGGGCAGTGTAGGTCGTGGTCAGCATACGGTTGCGGATATCGGAGGGAGTTGCATACCGCCAATCCTTATCCGCACCCTCCAGCATGAATACGAACTTTGGATTGGCAGAGGATATGTCGGGATCAGAGACTTCAAATGTGATGAAATTACCGTAATGGGGTAGGGAGATTGCCTCCGAACGTGCCGCAATCTTAGTCGTCACCACTTCGCCGTCATAGCTACGAAGCGGTTCTATCCTCCTCGCATTGACAAGTATTCCTGATATGAACGGAGTCCGGCTATTAGTTATGGAAGCCGAATCATTAGGAACGAAAATAGAAAGGCGGTCGGTCTCATTGAAGAATATTGCCCCGTTTCCCGACACGAAAGAGGCTCCTGACCCATATTCTCCCGACATCGTGATTGGCGTTGAATCGGTATATGCGATTTCTATACCGTATCTGAGGGAATCGGGAAAAGTCACGTTTGCAAATTTCCCGTTGAGGTTTATGTTGACTGATCCGTCGATATTTTCTGAGAATACAGATGATGCAGCAGGGGTGGAGAGCGGGGAGGGTGTGCCTTTCGGGATGGAATGATATCGGTAGAGCAAGGGATTATGATAGAATATGCCCCTGTTGAGCGTGCCGACAAGTATACCGTTATTATTGTCAACAGCAATAGTGCTCAGTTCTGATGCCAGCAGATTGCCGTTTTTAGTGCGCAGATAAGGGATATGCTCAAAAGAGAGGTCAGAAGGATTATAGAGTATAAGACCGTTAGGAGTGCTGATGAAGATGCCGGAATCGGATACGGCAATAGTATTCAGACGTATGTCAGATTCAAGAAGTTTCTCCCAAGATGCGGATTTGACGTTGAAATGGAATAGTGCGCCCACCGCTCCATTCCTGATCTGATAGAATCCGTCGGACGACTCTGCGAGAAGCGATGTGAACTCATATTTGAAGTGTTTACTTTCAGGATAGGCGGCAACGGAGTAGACAATCTTACCGGATTTGATGTCAAGACGGCTTACGATGCCGTTGCGGTAGAACAGATAGGCGGAATCTTCATCGGCAGCCAAGTCTATTAGTCCTCCGTAGTGATTGTCTATACTGAAATTCTTTTTGCATTGCGGGAGCAGAAGGTCATCCCCCGCTACAATCCAAATTCTTCCCAGTTTATCGGCAAAGAAATCATCCGCCGGGGCATCTACTCCAAGTCCATGCAGCACTCCCTTCACATCCGTCGCGAATATCTCGGTGTCGAGATCCACGCATTGGAGAGAATGCATATTTTTAAGCCATAGATATTTACCGCCGTGCGAGAGATAAAGATGATGGTAGCCGTCATATCCACGGAGCGGATATTTATCGGATGTGACATTGAAAAGATGGGAGAATCTTGACCCGTCGAATATGTCGATACCGTCAACAGTGGCAAACGCCGTGCGTCCGTCATCCAATCGTATGATGCTTCTTATCCTCGTGTCGCCGTGGTTATCGATTTTTGAGAAAAGGAAATTACGTGACACGTCATCCGATGCCGCTACTCCGCACTGTATCACGGCATATATGCACACCATAATTATGGATATACAGAATCTCACCGCTTCGTAAGAAACGGTGGATGATACTGATTTGAGACACTGCGGATGTCTCCTCATAGTGGGATTATAGGATGATTATGAGTGATTCGGTATCTGTTATTCAGTGAATACGTAATCGGCAGCCATCTCCTCAATGGCATCCATATCAGGCACCCATTGTCCCGGATTCTCCACGCTCATCTTCACAAGATCCATCATGGGATAATAGTCGCAGTCAGGAAGATCGTTCTCCGGATCAGCAATCTCCATGTCCCAGGTGAGAGTGTTGATCTGTAGCTGCACGTTGTCGGTGTATGCTTCCTCCTCCGCGATATATTCCTTCACGAGATCGGCGGCACGGTTAATGAAAAGTTTTGTATCCATTTTATAGGTTTATGGTTTATGGTTTATAGGTTTATGGTATTATATCATAAACCTGCTGATGTATATTCAGTATATAATGATATCGTAGGCGCGTCAGAAGTCAAACAGGATTGTTGCGGAGATGTTCCAGCAATCCGTTCTCAGAGAGGCGTCGGGATGAGATGGATAGCTGCTGACGGCATTACCGAGACCGAACCGGTAGGCGCCTGCAATCTGGATAAAGTTGACAATATCGAATCCGATCCCCACGTCCCATCCGGTCTGCACTACCTTTGAAGAGAGGGGAGCCTTGTTGTCGTTGCCAACACGGAAAGCAAACGACGGACCGGTATATATCATCGGACCAAACAGCTCATGGAATGATTTCATCCAGAACTTATATTTGAAATGCACCGGCACCTCGATGAAGTTACGCCCGAAACTCACCGGATCTTTCCCTGTTTCGGAAAGACGGGTGTTATAGCGTGTGTAGAGTATCGCGATGTCGGGGGCGAAACCGCATTTCGGCATCTGGTATTCAAATACGAAGCCGCCGCTGAAACCTCCGCCATTACGCAGAGTGGCGTCGCCGGCATTTTTCAGTCGGGCAGAGGCTATGTCGCCTCCGAACCGGAACCCATACCGTAGCTGTGCGGAGACCGATGTAGATGTCATGAATAGAAACATGACTAAGAGTGAGACAATATGCAGGAATCTTTTCATATCATGATAACGCTTATTAGCATCCCATATTACACGGATGGTATTATTTGTTTTCAGGGGAGGGTGGTGCCATTCTCTTTGCAGAAGCGGGAGTCGGCAAGAGGTCGGCGGGGAGGTCGCGGCTCATGTGGGTGAAGAGAAGGGTGATTGCAGAGAGCGATATTATCGCTATGCCAGTGGAATGGACTATATCTCCAAGACCCACGAGAGGACTGACTACTGCCCCGAACAGATAGCCTGCCAACCCGATCAGAGCCGAGGCATCGCCGGCACAGTCCCTGCCTTCATTCATGGCAAGCGTATTCCCTACTGTGAAGAGCATTCCGAGGCACAACAGCATCGGGAGGTTCATAGCCTCATACACCCACACGTTATCAATTAGGAAGAAGCATGCGAATTGCGCAATCGCCACGAGCGTAAGCGTGCGTCCGGCTATTACAGCGGCTCTCTTCAGGGGCTTGAACCGTAGGGCGATCATGGAGCCTGTGGCAACGAACAGGGCGTTGAAACCCATGAAGAAACCGAATTGCATCTGTGAGTAGCCGTAATGGTCCTGTATGATGAATGGGGCTGAGGATATGTATGCGAAGAGGATGCCGAGGGCCGCCCCCTTGAGCATGACGTGTATGACGAAATGACGGTTGCGACAAAGCACTGCATAATTCTTGAATGCCACCCCGAAGTGACCTGTAATCCTTCTTGAGACGGGGAGTGATTCCTTGAATACCGGAGATATGAGAAGCAGGAATGCACAGAATCCGAAGAGTATCCAGAATATCCCTTGCCATCCGATGGAACGAGCCACAAGTCCGCCGATCACCGGCGCACTTGCCGGCGCGAAACCGTTGATTGCCCCGACAAGAGCCATTACTTTTGCCAATGCGCGTCCCTGATAGAGATCGGCGGGAATGGTGCGGGCGAGGAAATAACCGCCGGATGCGCCCAGTCCCTGCACAAGTCGCCACCAGATGAAGACGTGTATGGTTTTTGACCATACGCAGCATACGGCACCTATGCAGAACACTATGAGTGCCCCGATAAGTATCGGCTTCCTTCCGAACCTGTCGCTTAACGGACCGAGTATCATTTCTCCTACTCCGAGTCCGATCATTCCGAATGTCAGACCAAGTTGCACGGTGGACGTGGTGGTATGGAACGACCTTACCATTTCCGGAAGTGTCGGAAGATACATGTCGTTGACAAACGATCCGAACGCGCTCAACATTACCAGATAGAATATGAGGAAGACGTAGTAGCGTCGGGATGATGTGCCGCTTGCAGGGGTAGTGGCGGCAGCCGGTGTTTTAGTGGATGAAGACATAAAAAAGAGCGTTTAGACATAGACTAAACGCTTTAATTCCAGAGATGGTTTATCCCGGTCACTTGATGTTGTTGCGCAGTTTGGTGAGGAATTTCTTCATTGCGGAGCTGTCGTGGTGCTCCACGATTTCCTGAAGTTCTGCGAGCTGGGTGCGTATCTTCTCAAGTTGCTTCGGGGTGTGAGGGTTAAACATGATCTCACTCAATAGATGGTCATCCTCGCTAAGCACGCCACGCGCGATGTCGAAATGGCGTTTGAACGTTGTGCCCGGAGCATCCTGATGCTTCATTATTCCGGCGAATACGAAAGTGGATGCGAACGGTATTCCGAGGGAATAAGCCATAGTCTCGTCGTGCTCGTCGAAAGTGTATTCCACCACGTTTAGTTTCAGTTCATTGTAGATATCCTTGAAGAAAACCCTTCCGAGATGGTCCCCCTCCTTGATAATTACGGCATTCTCATTCCGAAGATTAGAGAGAGATGCGAATGTGGGCCCGAACATAGGATGGGTGCTGACAAAAGGATGTCCGGCCTTCTCATAGAACTCCGGCAATCCGGTCTTTACGGAAGCGATATCGCTGAGTATTGCATTCTGCCGGATATATGGTAGAATAGCCTCAAACGCTTGGATGGTATATTTGACGGTGGCGGCATTCAGCACCATGTCGGGATCAAACTCCTTCACTTCCTCCGGCGAAGAGAACCGCTGCACATTAAACGTGAAACGCAGCCGCTGCGGGTCGGTGTCAAGAATCGCCACATCATGACGGAAAGAGAGAAGGTCGCAGAAAAAGGAGCCCATTTTGCCGGCTCCAAGAATCAATATTTTCATTATTGTATCGTTATTGAAGATTGCAAAGTTAATAATTAATATTGTAAGTAACCAACCATATTAAAACAAGGGAGTTGTCTAAACATGTTCCGAAAGGTTAAATATCCTAAAAGTATGTGAAATAGAAGAGGGATGATGTTCTGAATATCATCCCTCTTCTATTTCAATAGATTATCGGTTACCACCAGGTAAATCCGCACGATTTGCAAGTTTGTTATAATTGAATTCGACAGTTGGAACGGTTATAACCCAGCCGTAGAAATCATCCGGATCAAATCTTTGAGTGAATGAGACGCCTCTGTTTCCGGATTCCATATTCCCGGCTTCCCAACCGACACGGACTATTGGATCGTGCCAACGTTTCATATCAAACCAGTTGAAACCTTCACCCCAAAGTTCAAACGTTCTGTAATCTTTGATTTCCTGAAGAAGAGCTTCACCGGAAGAGGTGCAATCATAATTTGGATCTCGCTTATCCTTATTAATTTCTATGAGAATTTTACGTGCCGTGGCTTCGTCACCGTTGCGGTAAGCTGCCTCAGCTTCGGTATATGCCATTTCAGATGCACGCATAAACGGCCATTGATTCATACCATATACCTGGTTGCCCCAGAATTTGTATTGTGTTCCAAATAATACTTCGGTGCTTTTCCCTTGATATGGAGCAATGGTGCCGCTTAAGAATCCGTTGATTTTATCTTGACGGGCATATTCTTGTTTTCCATATTCAATTATGAAATCTCTCATGGCTGTATTCTGACTGTTGATCTGAATCCTCATACCATTAGTGTAAATTTTGGATGCATCCCAAAAATCTTCAGCTTTAAGACCATACTTATCTGCAAGTTCTTTGTTGAGTTCAAGGAATTCGGGCGTTATATACAACCGCTTTCTGATGTCGGTGATGGGGAATTTTTTATACAGCATATAATCAATTGAGTTAACTGCATAGCCCCACGAACTCTGATAGCGTCCGTTGCATGCATTGTAGGCACCGGTGGCATAGTAATATATAGACTGTGCGGGTGCTTCATACATCGTAGCCCACATATACTCGTCATTTGCAGTCACAAAGCCAGAAGTATATTCATCGGCAGACATTATGGGATATCCTTTCCGAGCTTCCGCTGCCATTTGTTGCGCTTTCTGATAGTCATGTGTGATCATGGCTATGCGGGCATATATTCCACGGGCAACAGAGGCGTCAGGTTCCCAAATGAAGTCTCTTTTCCAGCCGCAATTATCAAAGAGGTTGATGGCTTCGTCAAGGTCAGCATAAATCAGATCTATAGCTTCCTTCATGGTGCTGAATGGTAAATCTTCAGTTGTGCTGTTTTTACGTATGATCAAACATTTGACATCGCCATTGTTTGCATTTTCCCAGTTTGGCGCATAACATTGTACAAGCCGCGTGTACAAATGTGCACGCATTGTCAAGGCAACCGCCTTGATGAAATCCCTCTCTCCGTCGTATGAGTCCAGATTGTCGATGTTTTCGATTATGAGGTTTGCCCAATTAATGAGATTATATGCATAATACCACATCTGTTGTGCTCCCCAATAAGTCTCTTGGCGAAGCTGACTCCAGTTTGCATAAGTGTCGCTTGTCCCATGTCCGCAATATAGATTGCTGAGCATTGAATTACCAAAAACCTCACCATAGTAAATCATCATCCAAGCCTCTCCATTTGTGCCGTTGAGCTTATGTTCTGTGAATTGACGGTACATTCCCTGACACAAACCTGTCTTTGCTGCTCTTGCGCCTTCTATTGTGCCCGAGATATCAGCGGAACTTGTTGATGTGATTGGCTCTTTATCAAGATAATCAGATGAGCAAGAGGTCAATGCCGGAGTTAGCATGGTAGAGACCATGAGAGCGGCAATCCCTTTTGTTATTATATTTTTTTTCATGTCGTTTTTTTCGTTTATAAGATTTAGAAACGAGCTGTCAGTTGGAAAGAAAATACTCTTGAGACAACGAAATAGTTACCTTGTCCGCCTGAATAGTTGTATGCGGGGTTGATGCCTTTCCGTTTTGTAACGGTGAATAGGTTTTCAACATTGAATCCGAGGTTCAAAGCCTGAAGTTTTATAGGATCGGTCACTACCTTCGGGAAATCATAACCTACGGAGAGGTTTTTGAATTGGAGATAGCTTGCATCCGTCAACCAGCGCGAAGATGTGGCGTTGTCGTAGCTGGAGTATTGTGCGTTGATTTGTGGATTTATTTTTTTGCTGATTCGTTGTGAGGGGTCGTCCATGTTTAGACCTGCAGGAGCTTCGGTCCATGAATTCAACACATCCTTGTGGTAACTGTTGGTTTTGCCATCGCCATAAGACATAAGGCTGTTATAGGTGCTGTCAAGGACTTTACCCCCGAGGCTGTAGGTGAACAGTGCTCCCAGGGTTATACCTTTCCATTCGAGTGTTGTTCCAAACGAACCGAATACGGTGGGAAGGGATGAGCCCTGGAATTCTTTTGATGAATATGTCGTTTGTGTGGTGTAGGGCTTACCGTCGATTTCTACATAGGCATTGTTTTTCTTCGCTCCCTCAATGTTGGAATCCCAAGCGGATTGGCTGAATTCCCAATTGCCGGTCTCTTCGTTGAGCTCCATGAATTCATGGCTGTCTTTGTTGATCTCATAAAGAGCCCGACCTGTGGCCATATCCACGCCCGCATAGGTGGGTATGTAGAATTCATAACGGCTTTTCCCTTCGATAAGGGCGATGTTCGAGGTCCACTGGTTGCCGCTTGCCGGCAATTTTGTCAGTTTGTTCTTTATAAATGATGCATCCAGATTCAAACCCCAGCGGAAATCTCTTGTCCTGATGACGTCGCCTTTGAACATAAGTTCCCATCCGACATTTTGCATTGTGCCGATATTTGTAAGAATAGTCCATTGTGCGCCGTCCCATTTTCCACCGGCTGATGCAGGCTGTTTTACGTTATATAAAAGATCCACATTCTTTTTCAAGAAGTATCCGATAGAGAAATTTAATCTGTCGTTGAAAAGAGTGCCTTCAAGGGCAACGTCAAGAGTCCTGACGCTTTCCCATTTCGCTTTGTCGTTGCCCATCTGAGAGGGTGACATTACCAGCTGGCTGTCGACTCTGGCAGCACGTTGTGCGTAAAGAGACCAATATGCATAGGAATTTGCTGCCGCATCCGAACCGGCTGTACCATAAGATGCGCGAAGCTTGAGATAATTTATCCAGTCAATATTGCGGAGGAATTTCTCCTTGGAGATAATCCAGCTTGCGCCGACGCTCCAGAATGTGCCCCAGCGTGAGTCTTTTGCAAAGCGTGATGTGCCGTCTCTGCGAAGTGAGGCCTCTGCGAAATATTGCTGGTTGTAGTTGTATCTGGCTCTTCCAAGATAAGATTCTGTGGTGCGCTGGATATGATATGCCGAATAGCTCTCGTTCTTTGCAAAATTAGTAAGTTCCAAAGCGCCGGCTGTGAATATCATGTCAGAAGCCTGTTGGTAGTTGTAGCCATAATCGTAAGAATAATTTTCATGATCAAGCAGCACATCGACATGATGGTCTCCATATTGATGTTCCCACGTAAGGGTCTGCATGAAATTGTAGGTCTTGGTGTTATAGTTGGTGACTCTCAGACGTCCGAAACCGAGAGCCGATCCGACCCACGGATTGCCAAAACTCTTGTATTCTTGTTTTGATCTGAACATATCCCCTCTCACGGTGAATTCGAATCCATAGGGAAGGATTGCTGTCGCATTTACTGACAGGTCTGCGGTCAGTTTGTTGAAACTATTGCTGTTTGAACGCAATAGATATGCGATGTTGCTCTCATAGGGAGTGTAGCCCGGATTCGTGTTCCATTCTTTCTCTCCATTTTCATCATAAATGATCGCGCCTGTTTTCATATCGTGATTGTAATACGGGAATACCGGGGCACGATAAACGTAGTTGAAAGGATTGGATGTAACCCCAAGATCATCGACATCAAGGTCATCATCCTGCGATTTCTGGTAACTCATGTTGGTGTTCACTCCAAATCTGAAATAATTCACGGGAGTGGCTGAGAGGTTGATACGGTTTGAGAAACGCTCGAAATCAGTGTTGATCATATAGCCCTGCGATTTCAGGTAGCCGGTTGATGCAAATACGTTGAACTTATCTTGTGCCGCAGCAACAGAGACATTATATTCTTGACGATAACCATTCTGCGACATGGCATCCCACCAGTTAAGGTCATCATACGCCGCTAACGGATTAAGCACCACATTTCCGTTTTCATTGAATATATCTTCAGCTTTCTTATCACCATATATATTCCAAACGTGGACATTATCAAAGAAATGTTCTATCTGGTCTTTTCGGATTTGGTCAAGAGTAAGCTCATTATTCTCCAAAGAATTCTGACTGTTGACTATTGAGGTAAGCGTGGTTTCCATCCATTGGTTGGAATTTAAAGTCTCATAGAAAGGAAGCCCTCTCTGATATATGCCTTGATTTATTTTCAAGGTCACATCAACTTTACCTTTGGACTTGGCCTTTCGTGTCGTGATGAGAATCACGCCATTTGCACCCTTCGCACCATAAAGTGCGCATGATGCGGCATCTTTCAACACAGACATTGATTCAACATCCTCCGGATTTATATCAGCAATTGAGCCATTGAATATCACGCCATCGACAACATATATCGGAGCATTCGTGCCATTTACGGTATTGATGCCACGGATAAGAATAGAGGGAGCTCCGCCGGGACCTGCAGTGGTGCTGCTCGATACTTGCACACCCGGTGCGATTCCTTCCAGTGCGGAAGTGACCGTATTGACAGGCCTTTTTTCAATCTCAGCGGAATTTACTACAGCGACTGATCCTGTAAGGGACTCCTTTGTGGCAGTACCATAAGCAACTACCACAACATCATCAAGCTCCGCAGATTCTGATTGAAGAAAAACCTTCATGCCATCTTTTAGTTCTACAGTTGTCGGAGTGTAACCGACATAGGTTATTTTTGCTTTTTTGACACCTTGTGGCACTCGTAGCACGAAATTTCCATCAATGTCAGTAGCGACGCCTTGCCCTCCTCCGATAGGTGCGACTGTTGCCCCTACCAATGGCTCATTATTGGTAGCATCAAAGATTGTGCCTTTAACCGTATGGATCTGGGCAGAAATCTCAAGCGAGCATACCAACATTGCCAACATAAAGAAAAATAGTTTTCTCATCGGATCAATGTAGTTTAGTTAATAATGGTTTTTATTGAAATCATCGGCTCAGTTAAACCGATTGTCTATTTTTTGGTACAATGGATACAAATGCGAACAAATTTGATTGATGTAGTAATTATCAAAACCAAATATGAACCGCTTGCAAATTCTTTTTCGATGGCAAATATATAATAATATTTAATTTAAAATATATGGCAATGTGTTAAAAAAAGTTAATGAATATCTTTTTTAAAACATCTTCCTATTAAGACATATTAGTATTATTAGAATAATTATATTTGTGTCAAGTGGTTGAATGTTAATTAAAGAATTAGTTGTCTTATGAAGGCGCGACATGTATTTTTTTCAATATACATGTCGCGCCTATTGTTAAAATTTGTTTTCTGTGTTATTCGAGGCAAGCGTCGAGTGCTTCGGTGATTGCGTGGCGGTCGAGGTGTTGCCCGATGAAGACTATTTTCTGCATACGGTCGCCATACTTGGGATCCCAGTCACGCATGAGTCCGGGGTCGGTTGCCAGCATACGCTGGAGTTCATCCTCCGGGGCGGTGGCATACCATTGTCCGGCTTCGGTCAGCTTCTTCTGCACGCCAGCCTGTTCGAAGAGATACGACATGTCGGTGTTGTCGGAGAAGTAGCAGATACCTTTTGCGCGTATCACGCTCTTTGGCCAGTGTTTGGCAACGAACCAGTCAAACTTGTTAATGTCGAAAGCCTTCCGGCGGTAGTATACGAAGGTGCCGATACCATATTCCTCTGCCTCACCCTCTCCGTGATGATGGTGATGACAATGGCATACGCCATGCTCGTGATCACAGTGGGAGTGGTCATGATCGTCATGATCGTCATGATCGTCATGATTGTTATGATTGTCAGGATCGTCAATATTGTCAGTATTGTCAATATTGTCAGTATTGTCAGTATTGACATGATGGTGGTGATGATGATGCTCCTCCTCTTCGATCTCATCGAGGGGTTTTTCGATTTCCTGAATCCAGGTGGCGGCTGTGACGGTCTTCTCGAAATTGAAGAGACGGGTGTCGAGGAGTTTGTCAAGATCCACGTCGCAATAGTCGCACTCTATGATTTCGGCTTTTGGCTGCAGGGCGCGTATTACCCCTTTAATATGTTCTGCCTCTTCCTTCGTCACTTCCGAGATTTTATTAAGGAGGATTATATTGCAGAACTCGATCTGCTGAATGACGAGGCTCTCTATATCCTCTTCACCGAGATCCTTTGTGGTAAGGGAGTCGCCGGCATTAAACTCGCTTTTGAGTCGAAGGGCGTCGACCACCGTGACGATACAGTCGAGAATAGGGAGACCCTCCCTGACGAGATTCGGAGCCATGGCAGGCATCGAACAGATGGTCTGAGCGATGGGTTCGGGTTCGCAAATGCCGCTTGCCTCGATCACTATATAGTCAAATCCACCGCTGACGAGATCCGAGAGCTGCTGCATAAGATCCATCTTGAGTGTGCAGCAGATACACCCGTTCTGAAGAGCCACGAGGCTATCGTCGTCACCACCGACCACCCCGCCTTTTGCGATGAGATCGGCATCAATGTTGACTTCACCGATATCATTCACGATAACGGCGAAGCGGATTCCTTTACGATTGTTGAGTATCCTGTTGAGAAGAGTGGTCTTACCGCTTCCGAGGTATCCGGTCAGCAGCAAGACAGGGGTTGTTTTTGATGTCATCAGATATTATTTTTGAAAACTTCATTGCAAAATTAATACATTTCCCTGATATGGAAGTTTACTTCCAAATGAAAACTTTGTCAGAAACTTACTTGTAGGAGTGTCTGTATGCGGTTGTCGTGCGCCTGACGGTTGTCGAAGTCCACACGTCTGCCATATAGATATTCCAGCCCCACCTCCACGATGGAGTTGACTTTCCAGAAGACGTTGCCTACCACGTATTGCGCATACTTATATCCATTCTTCCATGGAGTTGATGAGTCGGCATATTGGTTTGCATAAGTGCGGACGTGGCTATACATGGCTGTGCAGAACACGTTGGGGGAGAAATTGTATTGCAGTGCGCCGTATGCGCCCCAAGCCTCCACGCGGTTGAGTGCACCAGGATTCTCCGGGTCGGGCATAAGATCCATGCCGGTGCCTCCGAGATCCTGTATGTAGCTTGTGACACCTTTACCGTACACTCCTTGATAGTAGGCGGATAATCCTCCGGCTATTGGGGTCTTGCCACTTGCCTTTATTCCCCATCCCACCTTGTCGATATTACGGGAAGCTGAGTTGTCGCGGTAATACAGGTTGCGTATTATTCCTGAGAGCCTTAGCCAGCCGTTGCCGTTAGCCCATGACCGTTGTAGGTAGAAGGGGATATCGGGTACGCGCTGTGTTACTGTTGCAGTCTGTGATGCGTTGGTTGCGGAATAAGAGGGCATATCTATTCCGATTCCGGCTTTCCATTCCTTATTTTTGCCGAATGGGTGCTCGTAATATATGTTGCCGTGTATCATGCAGGCAAAGGCATTTGGACCCTCATAATCAATAGTGGTCGGGACAGCACCCACATCAGTAAATAGGGAATAATTATATCCGGCTGTTATGCCACGATATTTCAGGTAAGCCACCTGTAGTTGCGGGGTATATCCGTTGCCTAGAAAATTAATCGAGATGTATGCGCCGAGCTGATTCTTCGTGCCGGGAAGAGCCACGACGTTCAGATATATGTTGCTTTGCTGCGCACTGAACCGGAACTGGGCACCGTTGCCCGGTTGCTGCTCAATCGGTATGGCGGAAGTGGTGAACATATTGTCGTCGTGTATCGGATGTCCGAAATCAAATAGAGCTACACTCTTTATGTTTGCGCCGAGACCCATATAGAATTTCCCCTCCTTACCGTGAAGCGTGAAGCGAGGCACGTCGGGGGTGCCCTGCAACTTGGGGGCATTCTCATGGAGGGTTATGTAGGTGTCGGTGGAATCGCGATATTCTACTATCTTGATTGATACTGTTTCTTCCGTCGGGTCTTGACCGGCAGACTGTGCGTTGGCGCATATCGGCAATATTGATAGAGCTGAAGCGAGCGACAGGGTAAGGGATGATTTTATTGACATGGATGATATGGTGTTGAAGTTTAATTTTATATAATTAAATAACACCTTATCTTATGAATGGTTGAAAAAAACTCTCTCCGGAAGTCCGGAAAGAGTTCTTTCAGTCTTAGACACTTTCGATATGTCTGTATTCCCTGACCGGGTCAGGGTTATTGTCAATAAGATTCTTCGGGAGTGGGGAAATCGCCGCTTTTGACATCGGAGATGTAGTTCTTTACTGCATCGGTCATTATCGTCGCGAGGTCGGCATATCTGCGGAGGAAGCGAGGGGAGAACCCTTTGTTGATTCCGAGCATATCGTGCATGACGAGCACTTGACCATCAACACCCCCGCCTGCACCGATGCCGATCACCGGGATACTGATCTCTTTTGCCACACGGGTAGCTAGTTCAGCGGGGATCTTTTCGAGCACGAGAGCGAAGCAACCGATCTCTTCAAGGAGTTTGGCATCCTCAATCAGTTTTTTTGCCTCCTCCTCTTCACGGGCACGGACGTTGTAGGTGCCGAATTTGTTGATGCTCTGGGGGGTGAGACCGAGATGCCCCATCACGGGAATTCCGGCGCAAAGGATCCGTTCGATCGACTCTCTGATTTCCGAACCACCCTCCATCTTGACAGCTTCGGCATGGCTCTCTTTCATGATTCTGATGGCAGACGCGAGAGCCTCCTTGGAGTTGCCTTGATAAGAACCGAATGGTAGGTCAACGACAACGAGGGCACGGCGGGTGCCTTTGATTACTGATTTTGCGTGATAGATCATCTGGTCGAGAGTGATCGGGAGGGTTGTGACGTTTCCTGCCATTACGTTTGAAGCGGAGTCACCGACGAGAAGCACGTCAATACCTGCTTCATCAAGGATTTTTGCAGAAGAGAAGTCGTATGCAGTGAGCATAGAGATCTTTTCGCCTCTCTGTTTCATCTCGACAAGGCGTCGGGTAGTCACCTTGCGAGCGTTATCTGTAGTATTTGTCGACATAATAAATGCGCCGTAGCGCGAATTACTGATTAAAGGCGTAAGCCTGTTTAAATTCGCTGCAAAGTTACCCTTTTTTACTGAAAAGACCAACAATCCCAAATAAATTCGCATCTTGTATTAGCAGCATTAGCACTGTTTGTGTCAATTGTTGTGGTGCGATCTTTTTCTCTTTGGGTAGTGTTGATATGTCTCGCCGGGTAGTGTGGTTGTTTGTTCTCTCAAGACGAATGGACTTTTATGCGATTTTTTAGTTATGGCTATTGTTGTGATGCGATTATTTTGCACTGCGGATGGAATTTATTAACTTTGCAGTCAGATAATAATAACGACACAATGGAATACAACCACCGCGAAATAGAACAACGCTGGCAGCAGTATTGGCGCGACAATAAGATATATCGCGCAGAAGAGAAACCGGGTAAGAAGAAGTTTTATGTGCTCGACATGTTCCCGTATCCGTCGGGGGCGGGTCTTCACGTGGGTCATCCCCTCGGATATATAGCGAGCGATATCTACTCCCGTTTCAAGCGTCAGCAAGGATTCAATGTGCTTCATCCGATGGGTTACGATGCCTACGGACTCCCCGCAGAACAGTATGCAATCCAAACCGGTCAGCATCCGGAGAAAACCACAGTGGCAAACATCGCCCGCTATCGCGAGCAGCTTGACAAGATCGGTTTCTCATTTGACTGGAGCCGTGAGATACGCACCTGTGATCCGGAATATTACAAGTGGACACAGTGGGCATTCATCAAGATGTTCAACTCATATTATGATCTTGATGCCGACAAGGCAATGCCGATAGAGAATCTTGTGGCACGCTTCAAGGAGTCGGGCACAGAGGGTATCCATGCCGCATGTTCGAAAGAACTGAAATTCACAGCCGATGAATGGAACGCCTATACAGAGAAGGAGAAGTCTGACGTGTTGATGAACTATCGTATCGCCTATCAGGGGGAGACGATGGTCAACTGGTGTGAGGCTCTCGGCACAGTCCTCGCCAACGATGAGGTGACGGAGGGTGTCAGCGTGCGCGGCGGCTATCCTGTAGAGCAGAAGGTGATGAACCAGTGGTGTCTGCGTGTGTCGGCTTACGCTCCGCGTCTGCTTGACGGTCTCGACACACTTCAGTGGAGCGATTCTCTCAAGGAGACACAGCGCAACTGGATAGGACGCAGCGAGGGTGCAGAGATGCGTTTCCCCGTAGTTGGAAAGGATTTTGACCTTGAGATCTTCACCACACGTGCCGATACAAGTTTCGGAGTCACTTTCATGGTGCTTGCTCCCGAATCAAAATATGTGGAGATGCTTGTCACTCCCGAACAGAAGGATGCCGTTGATGCATATCTCGCAGAGGTGAGCCATAAGACAGAGCGTGAGCGTCAGATCGATAAGAAAGTATCGGGTGTCTTCACAGGCAGCTATGCACTGAATCCTATTTCCGGTAAGGAGATACCTATCTGGGTGAGCGACTATGTGCTTGCCGGCTACGGCACAGGCGCAATCATGGCTGTTCCGGCGCACGACTCCCGTGACTATGCCTTCGCACGTCATTTCAATCTTCCTGTAATCCCGTTGATTGAGGGTGCCGATGTCAGCGAGGAGAGTTTCGATGCCAAGGAGGGTAAGATGATCAATTCCGCCAATGAGAAGCTTGATCTCAACGGTCTTGAAGTGAAAGAGGCTATTGCCAAGACAAAACGATATATAGAGGAGGCAGGAATCGGCAGAGTGAAGGTTAACTATCGTCTGCGCGATGCCATATTCTCACGCCAGCGTTACTGGGGCGAACCGTTCCCGGTGTATTATAAGGATGGCGTGGCTCACGTGATGGATGAGAGCGTGTTGCCCCTCATGCTTCCCGAAGTAGACGCCTATCTGCCCACTTCTACCGGCGAACCGCCGCTCGGACGTGCTAAGAACTGGAAGACTCCGGAGGGTTATCCTATCGAACTCTGCACGATGCCCGGTTTCGCAGGCTCCAGCGCATACTATCTGCGCTATATGGATCCCCACAACTCGGAGGCGCTTGTAGGCAAGGAGGCTGATGAATATTGGCGCAACGTCGATCTCTATGTCGGCGGTGCGGAACATGCTACCGGACACCTGATCTATTCGCGTTTCTGGAACAAGTTCCTCTATGACCTCGGTGTTGTGGTTGAGCCGGAGCCGTTCAAGAAACTTGTCAACCAGGGGATGATCCAGGGCAGAAGTAATTTCGTATATCGCATAAAGGACACCAACACGTTTGTCAGCAAGGGACTTAAAGACCAGTATGATGTGGCTCCGATACGCGTGGATATAAGCATGGTTAGCAACGACGTGCTCGACATAGAGCGGTTCCGCGCATGGCGTCCGGAGTTTGCCGATGCCGAGTTTATCCTTGAAGATGGGAAATACAATTGCGGCTATGCTGTGGAGAAGATGTCGAAGTCGATGTATAACGTGGTGAATCCGGATGATATCGTGGAGCGATATGGTGCGGATACTCTCCGCCTTTACGAGATGTTCCTCGGTCCGGTAGAGCAGTCGAAACCGTGGGATACGAACGGCATCGACGGAGCAAACCGCTTCCTGAAGAAACTTTGGGGTCATTATGGGAAGCTCGACCATTCCTGCACCGCACCGATGACGAAGGAGGAACTGAAGACCATGCACAAGCTCATCAAGAAGGTGACGTCTGATATAGAGAACTTCTCGTTTAACACTTCGGTGTCGGCATTCATGGTTGCATTGAATGAACTCACAGCACAGAAATCGGTCAATCCGGCTGCTATGGAGATCTTCACTCGTCTGATCGCGCCGTTTGCGCCGCATATCGCCGAAGAGTTCTGGCACGGACTCGGCAAGGAGGGTTCGGTGGTGGATGCCGAATGGCCCGAATATGATGAGGCTAATCTGAAGGAGGACAGCGTGAAATATCCTGTCAGCTTCAACGGTAAGACCCGTTTCATGCTCGACGTTCCTGCCGATGCCACAAAAGGAGAGGTGGAGGCAGCCGCACTCGCCGCTCCCGATGCGGAGAAATGGCTCGGTGGCAAGACTCCGAAGCGCGTCATTGTCGTGCCGGGAAAGATTGTCAACATAGTTATATGATGATATTGTTGTCTTACAGGAGAAACAGACCTATGGGTTGGTCTGCAAATGACCGGTAGACGACTCTACAATAAAACGCACCGTCGGTGCGTTTTTTTTTTATGAAACAAGAGATGAAAGAACAAGAGATAAAGGAAATAGTGTTTGCCACCAATAATGCCCACAAGCTTGAGGAGGCACGTGCATTGGCGGACGGAAAGATTAAGATAATGTCGCTGTCGGAGATAGGATGTCATGATGATATTCCGGAAACAGCCGACACCCTTGAAGGGAACGCCCTGATAAAGGCGCGATGGGTAAAGGAGAGATATGGCTATGACTGTTTTGCCGACGACACGGGTCTCATGGTGGATGCTCTCGGAGGTGAGCCCGGGGTCTACAGCGCACGTTTTGCGGGTCCGCAATGCAATGCGGCAGACAATATGGCACTTCTGCTTGAAAAGATGGATGGTGAGACCGACCGTAAGGCCCGTTTCATGACGGTCATAGCCCTTTGTAAAGGTGATGAGCACAGGATATTCACCGGCACAGTGACCGGCACTATAGCCGAGCAACCACACGGCACGGAGGGATTCGGATATGATCCTATATTCGTGGCTGACGAATCGGGGTTGCCTTTTGCCGAGATGTCGCAGGAGGCTAAGAATGCCATATCCCACCGTGGACGTGCGATGAGAAAATTGATAGAATATCTGGCATAGCCACCTCTTTATATTCATAAAATGAAATTAAGACTTACTCTTTCCATCACCGCCGCACTCACTCTATGCAGTATCCAGGCATCGGATTGGAGGATTCACCCCACATTCGACGGAGAGATAAATTACATGGTGGATACGCCTTCGTTTACGTATTTCACAGGGAAGGTGCTTCCCGACAATAATTTCTTTCCGACAAGCCATTCCCTTTTCCGTTATGACAAGGAGGGGGAGGAGCTTCAGTCGTTGTCTACGATCAATCTCCTGTCGGACAATACTGTCAGTCTTATCGGCTATTGTTCCGGGGGTGGTTATCTCGCGGTGGTATATTCCAACTATGATATTGACCTTATCTACGACAATGGGGATGTGGTCAATATCCCGGCTTACCGTCTTGCCTCATTGTCATATTCAAAGATGGTCAACTCAATATCATTCTCCTCAACAGGCGATATGATATATCTTGCTACGGATTTCGGCTATGTTGCGATTAATGCTGTGAAGCATGAGGTGGCGGAGAGCGGCATATATGGAGAGGCATTGACATCAGTTGCTCGCATAGGCGACAGGCTTCTTGCCATAAGGGGCAACAGTCTGCTGGCTGCCGACGCTGCGGGCAACCGATTCTCGATAGATGATTTTGAAGAGGTCGGCGTATTTGACCGTCCGTATTTGCTGCAAACACTCGGCGACTCCAAGGGATTGCTGCTGACGTATGGCGGCTCGCCACAGGCAGTCAGGGTCATAACCGTCACGCCGTCGGGTGTGGAGGTTGGTAATGCCGATAACGCCCGCGTCTACAACGTGAGTGGCAATAAGGATGGGATAATGGTTGCCACGTCTTCATCTTTATGGCAGTATCAGGCTGATGGGAGCCGCACTACGCTGACACTTCCGGACAATTACCGGAATGTAATCGCCTCTTCCTACGATTATTCTGAAATATGGCTTGGCAATGGCAGGAAAGGGGTGAGTAGCATGGAGAGAAACGGGGATGATTTCGTGGTCACGCGTGATTATATGATTCCGGATGCCCCTGCACCGTATATCTCCACTCATATCGCGGAGCATCCGTCGCGAGGGTTACTGGTCATAAATTTCGGATACGATTATAATTTCTGGACAATCAATATCCAATTACCGCTTCTTCTTAGTGGCTATAAGGATGGGGGATGGTCAAACTATTCTCCGATATATACGAATCCGGCACAGGGGAGTGTTATCAAGACTCCGAATGGTATTGCAGTAGATCCCGATAATCCGGATTATGTCTATGTATCCTCTGTATCTAATGGCGTAATACGCATGAATCTGAAGGATAGTTCCGACATAATCCACATGTCGAAACCTTCCGATCCGGGAAAGAATCTTCCGGGGTTCATAGCGATAGTGGCAGATCCGATGGATAAGGATAGGAAATGGGCATGCCGTTTTTCAGAGCCGCATTTTGACACGGCGGGAAATCTGTGGATGTCGTATGCCGACATGGATAATCAGACGGAGCCGACGATTCATCTGATGTGCTGGGAAGCCGAAGACCGTCGGTCTACAACTTCCGTGTCGGATTTCCGTGCCCCTAAGTGGTTGCGCGTGAAAGGTGTGAAGTGTACGAATGTTGATGAGGTGGTGCCGCTGACCTATCGCACCCACCGCAATTGGCTACTTTATTCAAATAAGGTGTATGAGAATGCTTTTGCTGTCATCGACACAAACGGCACCCCGACAGAGCCGTCGGATGATAACGTTGTTATCATAAATACGCTTTATGATCAGGATGGCAATGCGGTGAGTGCGCACAACGTCCGTTGCATGTGGGAAGATCCGTCTACGGGGCGTGTATGGGTAGGGCATGATGAGGGTCTCTTCTATTTCAATCCGGATGATTTCATGGCAGGCGACGGCAAGGTGACGCGTATCAAGGTGGCACGTAATGACGGCACTAATCTTGCGGATTATCTGCTGAATCTGGTGCCGGTCAATCATATCACGTCGGATGGTGCCGGACGGAAATGGTTCTCCACCAAGGGTGGGGGCATGGTGTGTCTCTCTGCCGATGGACGAAGCGTGGAGGAGGAACTGACATCCGGATCAAGTCTGCTCCCCGATGATGTGGTCTATTGCGCTTTCTATATCCCTTCCACAAATTCAATGATGATTTCCACCTCCGGCGGACTCGTGGAATACTATTTATCCCATTCCGCGTCATCATCGGAAGATGCTGTCAAGGCATACCCTAATCCGGTGCGTCCGGATTATACCGGGTTCGTCATCATTGACGGATTGCCGGACGATGCTGTAGTGAAGATTGTGGATGCATCTGGAAATCTTGTCAAGGAATTGCGTGCGGAAGGTGGAGAAGCGAGATGGGACGTGACAAATCATGGCTTCAAGCGCGTCAGCAGCGGGGTCTATTTCGTCATGTCGTCAGGGATTGATTCCGATGAGGCGTTTACCAACGTCACCAAAATACTCGTGGTGAACTGATTTTAGAAAATAAAATTACAGATAATAATACATGGGAAAGAATAAACTAAAGAAATTTGCCGATATGTCTACTTTCAGATGTGCCCTTCAGTATCCGCGAGAGGTGCTTCTGAAAGAGGGCTTTCCCTACGTCGGGAAGTGGCATGAGGACTTCTTCGGCAATGAGGGGGGGATCACTCTTGAACTGGGATGTGGAAAAGGTGAATACACCGTCGCGCTTGCAAAGTCGAACCCCGCACGCAATTATATAGGTGTCGACATAAAGGGTGCACGTATGTGGAGCGGAGCCAAGGAGGTGGAGGAGACAGGCATCGGTAATGCCGCATTCCTGCGTGCCGAGATTGAGAATATCGATAAGTTCTTCGCACCCGGAGAAGTAGATGAGATATGGATCACTTTCCCTGATCCGCAGATGCAGAAGACGCGCAAACGTCTCACGTCGGTAAGGTTTCTACAGATGTATGGAAAGTTCCTGAAACCGGGAGGCGTCATAAACCTAAAGACCGATTCCCCGTTCTTATATGAGTACACTCGCCGTCTTGCCGAGTTGAATGGCTTTGAGATGCTTGTCAACACTGACGACCTTTACGGGAGTGGCATGGCGGATCCGGTAAGTTCGATAAAGACGTATTATGAGAGCCAGTGGTTGTCGCGAGGGAAGAAGATAAAGTTGCTTTCGATGCGTGTGCCTGATTTCAGCAATCTTCAGGAGCCTGATTCATCCGATATAGAGAAGGATGATTATCGGGCGTATCCGCGTCATACCGTTCAACCTCAAAATGTCAGCTCTCCAGACCTCTAAAGGGGGAGTGATAATTACCATCAACCATAAACTATAAACCATCAACCATCAACCATGACATTATATCCCAATCTGATAATTGATGCCCTGAGAAACGTGAAGTATCCGGGCAATGGCAAGAGTCTCGTTGACAACGAGATGATAGAGGATGATATCCGTATCGACGGAAATAAGGTGTCGTTCTCTATAATATTCGACAAACCGACAGATCCGTTTGTCAAAAGTGTTGTGCGCTCTGCCGAGGCAGCAATCAAGGCCTATATCTCACCGGATGTTGACATCAAGGATAATATAGCGGTCAAATTCCGTCGTCCTGTGGTGGAGAAACCTGTCAATCCGCTTCCGGGGGTGAAGAATATAATCGGAATCTCATCCGGGAAGGGTGGGGTAGGTAAATCCACTGTTGCAGCAAATGTGGCGATAGCGTTGGCGGCAAAGGGCTATAAGGTGGGTCTTCTTGATGCCGATATATTTGGTCCGTCTGTCCCGAAGATGTTTGGCGTGGAGGGAGAGCAGCTCTATATGGTCAATAAGGAGGGTCGTGATTGGATAGAACCGGTGGAGAAGTATGGCGTTAAGATGCTGAGCATCGGTTTTGTCGTTGACAAGGACAGCGCGGTGCTTTGGCGCGGCGGTATGGCAAGCAATGCGCTCAAGCAGTTGATTACGGATGCCTGGTGGGGAGATCTGGATTATTTCCTTATCGATATGCCCCCGGGCACGAGCGACATTCATCTTACGCTTGTGCAGACATTACCGATTACCGGCGTTGTAGTTGTGTCAACGCCTCAGCAGGTGGCATTGGCTGATGCCCGTAAAGGTATTGCGATGTTCCGAGGTGACAAGGTAAATGTGCCTATCCTCGGTATTGTTGAGAATATGGCATGGTTCACGCCTGCGCCACATCCGGAAGAGCGTTATTACATCTTCGGCAATGGTGGTGCCGTGAAATTGGCAGAGGAATTGGGTGTCAATCTGCTTGCACAGATACCGTTGGTAGCGGACATCTGCAACGATGCGGATTGCGGTGCGCCGACATCCACGTTGCTCGCTACGTCGGAAGCCGACTCCACTAATCCGGAAGTCAAGGCATTCTCCGGTCTTGCCGATGCCATCGTGGAAGCCATAGAGGTGCGCAATATCACACTCCCTCCCACCCACAAAGTCGAAACGCACTAATTAGATTCCATCGTATATTAGATTCCATCGTATAAAAATACGGTCGCTGTGGAGGTTGCACTAAGCAAACGATTCCAGCGACCGTTATTTTTATGATATGGGGTCTTACTCTATTGATGGATGGGGGGTAGGCGTTTAGTGAGAGCTTTGATGGAGTAGGCTATTTTGTTGAGTATGGGATATTGGGTCAGAGTGAGGTAGAGTCGTGTTTTTTTTGTCGGGGTGAGCGACCATTCTCTTAGCTCTTTTTTTAACTCTTGGAGAAAGCCGTTGTCGTTGGTATCAAAGGCTGTGGCGGAGAGGTAGAGTGTCTTTGCCTCAAACATCTCTTTTAGTCGCGATTGGGGAAGATGATAGTATGCTGAGAGGATGCGTGATGTGCGAAGCGATTTTAGATAGAACCGTGCAGACTTTATAGGATTTGATGAGTTGGATATGGAACCGTCAACAATGTTATATAGAAATCTTACTTCCGGATTGAATACGGCAGACCCACAAGAGGCAAGTGCCGCCATGATCGGCACATCCTCACATCCGAATGAGGGATTGCATATCATGTCGGGGGATTCATTAAGGATTTTTTCCACGCACTCTTTACGGTAGACTGCAGCCGAAAGCACATAGGGGAGTGCGTTTACGTGATTGAGTACATCGGGAAGCAATTCTTCACCTTTTATCTCCGACCTATTCCATCTCAGATATGGTAGGCGAGAATAAGCATTATATCGGATGTTTTTTTCTATATCATTAATTATGAAGTCCGAATATACCACGTTGGCTTCCGGATACTCAGCAAAAAGTCTTGCCGCATCGGAGAGTCTTGAATCCCCTATCCATTCATCATCACCTGCACAATCGGTTATATACTCCCCTCTGCATGCTTTTAGACATCTGAAATAATTCCTTACTAATCCAAGATTGCACTCTTCGGGTAAAAGCGTGATTATATCCGGATATTGTTCGGCATATTGTTCGCATATTTTACGTGTGGAATCGGATGAGGAATCATCACCGATAATTATTTCAAAGAGATGGTCACATTTTTGTCTTAATACAGAGTCAAGAGCTTTCGCGATGGTCAGTTCCTGATTATAGCATATAACGATAACGGAGAATAGAGAAGTAATCTTATCCGGAAGTTTTTCGGAGTGCGTCATATCCGTCTGTTTAAGTGAACGTGAAATTCTTCTTCCGTTGGTTGCGGTAGCGGTATTTGAAGATGAGATTTCCAATAGGATGCCAGAGCAGGAAGAGGGGCAATGCCCACCATAGGCATACTGAACCGAGTGCCCTTGCCGCTTTACGGTATAGAAGGATCTCACACGTGTTGAGTATTGCAAGCAACGAGCACGCCACAATAAGAGGGAGGATATTTGGAAGAGCCAGGACTGCGGCTGCTATGCCGCAAACAGTGGCGGTAATCTGCATGGCAGATCCCAATCCGGCTCTCAGGAAAGGGAGTCGGGGTAGCATCTGTGCTGTGAACTGGTATCTTTCCTTTAGGTCAGACATGATTCTGTTGGCAGCCTCTCCATAGTCGTATGTGAGGATAGCGTCGGGAGCAATCATCACGTCGGTATTGGTGCGCGTGGCTATATCATGGATGAAGAGGTCATCGTCGCCATTCATGAGGTGTAGCGTCTTGGAATAGCCCTTCTGCTCGAAGAAGAGATGACGGCGGTAGGCAAGATTGAAGCCGTCGCCGCGATAGGGGTAATGATTTATAGCCGCACCGAGCCACTGACATGCTGTGAGCGTCGCATCAAATTCCTTATACCATTTGGAAGGTCCACGCAGGTTGGCGAAATTTATATGGGCATATCCGAGCACAACATCCGTGCGGTCGGAGCCGATGAACGGCTGCATCATCAGGCTGAGCCAATGAGGGGATGTGATTATGCAATTTGATGCAGTCGTGACCACTATCTCCCCTTTTGCCGCTTTAAGACCTATGGTCAGAGCGAGCTTACGCCTGCTGACATTGTGAGATTCCGGCGGAATGAAAGTGACGTACAGCCGTTCGGGATATTTCTGTTGCAGCCGTTCGGCGAGAGAGAAGGAAACGTCGTAGCTCCCTTCGTTGATAAGAATTACCTCATAGTTGGGATAGTCTTGATTCATGAGGACATCAAGGTATTCCATCAGGGAGTCTTCGTTGATGAAGCAATATACAATTACTGAAGCCTTAGGCACCTCCTCACCCTCATGAAATTCCACAAGTTCTGCCTCCCCTTTCTGGGCATTGGCAGTGCGTGCGGTCCTGATGATAGGAATGAATCTTGCGAGAATGGCGATTACGGAGCTTACGCATAGAGCAATCAAGCATATCCAGGAAGCGATGTTTATTTCGGAATCAAACATAATAATTAGATTATAAGTATCCTGCCATATTAAAACGCAAGAGACTATACTATATTTTTAAAATTCGGAAAAGAAATGAGGCTTAAACACGATACCGACACGGAGTCTTGAATGGAATTGGTTGTAATCAAGCAGACTTTCCCCATAGCCATTATAATATTGTGCGAAAAGATTCAGGTTGGATTTTTCATGCACTTTCCAGCTGGCTTCGAGTATGGTGTTGAAATTCAAGTTCCATCCGCTTCTCTTCACCATTGTCAGTCCAAAACTGAATTTCTTGTTGGGTGTTGTCACGACGACACCGCTCTGATATATTCCGCAATATTTAAGGATGTCGCGATTATTTTCGCCATCAATTATTGGAATCCAGAATTTGGCGTGTACCATCAGCCAGTCGTCAATTATGGTAGATCCATAGAACGACACCCTGTTCCAGCTTCTGGAGTCCAGACCATCACGTCCGTTGCTCTCATGCTCAACGAGCATGGTAAGTTTGCCCGCGTATCTCCCCTTATTGAAGAATGGCTTGCTCCATCCGATACCCGGGTTGAAATTGAGATCGTGCATGGGCATGGAGTTCTGGAATACATTCCAGAAAGTCTTCTGCGTATAGAATAAGAAGAGGAAAGAGTTCCAAGGGAGTACTGCATTTGTAAGACGAATCGAGAGTGAGATCTGAAACTTCACGTCTGAATTCGTTGATGTCGGTTTCCGGAACGGGGTTGTGCCGACAGTGAAATAATTATCCTTATAAAGACCGAAGTATGGTCCGAACTGAAGGTCATGTTTCAGAGAATCCGTGAATTCCTTTTGTTCGTCTACAGGAATGAGCTGTGCCAGCATGTCATCCGGCAGCAGGGATGTGATTATCGCTATAAAAAAAGCAAGAAGTCCGCGATTCATAGTGGAATAGATGGATATGTTAATAAAAAAAGAGGAGATTACGAATGACGCATCCCGGAATACCCCGGTATAACAGAGGTGGGAATTATTCAGAGTGCAAAATTAATAAAACTTCTTCTAACCTAATAACACATGAATGGTCAATAAGTAGGAATGATTGATAAGAAAATGTTATTGAAATCGTCTAAACTTATTCCGGAAGGTTAAAAGTGTCGTGTTCTTTTGATATGGGGTCTAAGTTCATGTGGTTCCATTATGAGAAGAAAATATATGTGGCGAAAACTTGTGTCGGTGTATAAACGTACTATATATATCCACGTGTGTGAAATGAAAGCGAGGATTTGTGATGATGAGTTTTCCTATTTGGCAGACGGATTAAAATTAGTAACTTTGCATTCCATATCTACCGTGAGATAAATCTTTCCACGAAATGAGTCGTATCCCATTCCAACTATAAATCTTTCGGTGACACACTAAAAATAGGAAATAAAACATGTCAGCAGTCACAACATCCAATTCCGACCGTCTACAAGAATTAGGAAATGCCAAGGTGTGGCGTCTTCTGTTGAAATACAGTCTTCCGGCTGTAGTAGGCACTGTAGTCATGGCGGTATACAATATTATTGATTCCATAGTGATCGGTCATGCCATAGATGATCCCAACG
Organism: Lepagella muris; assembly: GCF_004793975.1. Lineage (NCBI taxonomy): Bacteria > Pseudomonadati > Bacteroidota > Bacteroidia > Bacteroidales > Muribaculaceae > Lepagella > Lepagella muris. The sequence continues at coordinate 18,115 of NZ_SRYB01000020.1, read as the reverse complement.
TGGTGAGCGGTATTGCAGTCACATTCCCGGTCATGAACCTTGCCACGGCACTCGGTATGCTGATAGGGGCGGGAGCCTCCACTCGTATCAGTATCGTCATGGGTCAGGATAACAAGAGGATGGCTGAGGTGATACTCGGGAACTCGGTGCAGCTAACTGTAATCATTGGCATAACCTACATGACATTGTTTGCGTTATTTCTGACTCCAATCCTGAAAATGTTCGGTGCGTCGGAAAATTCGTTGCCATACGCAAGGGAATTTCTAATGTGGGTTTTGCCAGGAATGGTTCTTATGAATCTGACATTCTCCTATAATAACGTCATGCGAGCCACTGGCTATCCGGAGAAGGCAATGTATACCAATCTGATAGGTGCTGGATTAAATGCGATACTCGCTCCGTTATTTCTTTTTGGATTTCATTGGGGAATTAAAGGAGCTGCGATAGCCACCGATATATCAATGATCGTGACCTCCTTCTTTGTTATGTCGCATTTCTTTCAGAAAAAGAGTGTGCTGCATTTCAAGCGGGGCACGTTTGCCCTTAATTGGCATGTGATAAAGTCAATCCTATATATCGGTATGGCTCCATTTATGATTAACGTTGCCGGGTCTGCCATAAATGCCATAGTCAACAATTCATTGTTGCAATATGGTGGCGACAATGCGATTGCTTCGGTCGTGGTGTTCAACAGGTTTGTCACGATATTTGTCATGATAGTCATCGGTATATGCCAGGGCATGCAGCCGATTTTAGGCTATAACTATGGATCGGGACGCATAGACCGTCTGTTCCGCACATTATGGCTTGCGGCAGGCTCCGGCCTATGCATAACGACGATAGGAAGTCTGCTTGGAGCATTCAATCCGCAGGCAATAGCATCAATGTTCATGCAAGATAGCGAACAGATAGAGTGTGCGGTGAATTGCCTGAGGATAACTACGATAGGCTTCTGGATGGTAGGATTCCAGATAGTCGGCACCAATTTCTTCCAGTCGCTTGGAATGGCTGGTAAGGCAGTTTTCCTATCGTTGACGCGTCAGATAATATTCATGATACCGATGCTGCTGATACTTCCTCCGCATTTCGGACTTGACGGAGTGTGGGGGTGTTATCCGGTGTGTGACATGGTTGCCACTACGGTGACGTGCATCATGCTTGCTGTCCAATTGAAGAAGATAAAAAAAGAGAAACTGAATCCATCTGTATGAGAATAGATTTCACGCCACTTGTAAGAGGCAGTTTTATAAAACTTGCCGAACGCACTGACTCCTGGGCGACTGAATCGTCGCGTATGCAGATAGAGGTATTGCGTGGCCTTTTGTCGCGAGGGGGAGGGTGTGAGTATCTCCGTAAATATGTGGTCACAGACTTGAAAAGGGCATCTGACTCGTTGTATGAGCGTTTCGTCGCACGCGTCCCCTTGGTTGAGTATGAGACAATCCGTCCATACGTAATGCGTATGATAAAAGGCGATAAGGACGTGTTGTGGCGCGGTGTGTGCCACGATTACGCGCAGTCGTCGGGCACGTCGGGAGGCAGATCAAAATTTATCCCAGTCACATCCGACTCATTGAAAGGAAATCATTATCGTGGAGGAGCCGATGTCGTTGCGCATTATCTGAGGCTCGTGCCAGAAAGTAAGATATTTGCCGGAAAGGGATTTATCTTGGGAGGGTCATTTGCCAACACACTTGGCATCAACGACAGTAAGGTGCGTATAGGTGATCTCAGTGCCACTCTGATTAATAAGATCAATCCGCTGGCAAACTTGGTGAGAGTGCCGGATAAAAAGACAGCATTGCTGGCAGACTGGGAGGAGAAACTTCCGGCACTTGTGGCAAAGGCATCCGTGGCAGATGTCACCAATATATCCGGAGTCCCATCGTGGTTTATGACGGTTATACGTCGGATTATGGAGGATAGGGGAGTAGACTCAATTTCTGAGGTGTGGCCCAATCTTGAGGTGTTTTTCCATGGCGGCATATCCTTTGAACCTTATAGGGAGGAATATATGCGGATAACCGACCCTGTGAAGATGCATTTCCAGGAGACGTATAATGCATCGGAGGGATTTTTTGCGGTGCAGAATGATTTTTCCGATAAGTCGATGCTGCTTCTGATTGACAGTGATGTGTTTTATGAATTTATACCGATAGATGAGCCGGACACTACGCCACGTCCTATATGGGGGGTGGAGGCAGGTAAGGTGTATGAACTTGTCATAACATCATCCAACGGATTATGGCGTTACCGTCTTGGGGATACGGTGCGAGTGGTGTCAACATCCCCGGTTAAGATAAGGATAGCCGGACGCACGCATGGTTTCATCAATGCTTTCGGAGAGGAGTTGATGGAGGATAATGCGGAGCGAGCCATAGCATCGGCGTGTGCTATCTGTGGAGCCTCGATAATGAATTACACTGCGGCACCATTGTTTGCCACAGAGGGGAGACGCGGACGTCATCAGTGGCTTATAGAGTGGGAGAGGGTTCCGGCTGACATGTCACTCTTTTCCCGCACTCTTGATGAGGAGCTGCGTAAATTGAACTCAGATTATGATGCAAAACGTAGCCACACCATATTTCTGGATGCGCCGGAAGTGATAAGTGCGCCGTCGGGATTGTTTGACCGTTGGTTGAAGGAGGCGGGTTCGCATAAGCTTGGAGGACAAAGAAAAGTGGCGCGCCTGAATAATAACCGCGACATGATAGTGCGTTTGCTGGAGATGGTGCGCTTCGCGCAAGGTAACAAGTGACAAGTGACAAGTAATATGTGGCATGTGACGGGCAACATGTGGAGGGTAATAATAAAGGATAAAATGGGTGATGTGTAGGGGGTTTTATTTGTTTTTTGGAGGGAAAATAGTTGTGAAAGAGGGAAAATTGGCAATGTTAACAAAAATTAACATTATTTCTATTGAAAAATATATAAGTAATTGTAAATTTGACCAGAATTTATAATATAGAGATACAGATTTTGTCATAATGCCCATATCTTGCATACTGCAGATTGACACTTATAAGGAATTATCACAAAAAGAAGTATTACGAAAAAAGGAAGTTTAACCAATTTAACCTAACGGAAAATGAAGAAATTATTTACCTTACTCCTGGCGTTCGTTCTGTTTTTGCCGGCATACGCCGATGACGTTCAGAAATCAATAGACAAAGCTCTTGCTAAGGCTCAGAAGAAAGAGATGAAGCAGAAGATGAAAGACTATAAGAAGGGTGGTTATGAGATACTCGGCAGCCGTACGATGGAAGTTGCGTTGCTGAAGCATTATAGCAAACTCACAGAGCTTGGTGACAATGGCACAGTGTTTGAAGGATATGCCTCCAACACGAAATCAAAAAACGTGGCAGAACAGATGGCACTCAATAACGCTACGGTAAAATATGCCCAGAAGGCAGGAAGCACTGTCAAGGGTAGGGTTGTCAGCGATATATATGCTAACGGCACAGGTGATGATACCGAATTTGAGAAGTTTTACGCTGCCTATGAGCGTCTTGTGGAGCAGAAGGTGAAGAACGTTCTGACCCCGAGCTACAGCGTCATCAAGCAGAATCCTGATGGCACTTACGAGGTGCAGGCATTCTTCATCGTGGATGAGTCCAAGGCCCGCAACGTGAGAAAGGCAGCGATAGAGAATGCAATCGAAGAGAGCAAACTGGGGCAGAAATATGCCGACACGGTTAAGTCGTTTGTCGACGATAAGGTTGAGGAGTAATCCGACGACTGTAATGCCAATTCTGTTATTTTTATAAATCTGACTAATGGATATCAAGACGATAGCCGCACTCCTTGTATTGCCCTCTTTATTCTGCGCACATAAGGTGTCTGCACAGGAAAGCAGTGGCGCCGAGCCGCAGAAAAAGATTGACTACGTATTTAAACTCAAGGATACGCCGGTGCAGCTTTCCCCTTATAATACTGTGGTCTACTCCAGGTCGCCTCAGCATGTCATGACAATGAGGGGACATAGACTTTACGACACGAAGAAGAATCTGGTGACATTATGCGTCAACCCTTCCGGAGTGAATTTCGGTATAATAGAGGCGGATAAGAAAGGGAAGAAATCAGCAGGATTTTATTCCACTTATAAGCAGAATGACAAGACCGGGGATTTTGACGTTAAGAAATACGGACAGCCCTCGGCAATAGTGTATACTCCAGATGCCCGCAAGGTGCTGGTGGCAACTGATAAGGGGCTTTTCATCTTCGAGCCGCGCAAGATGAAACTCATTGACCAGATGGAACTTGACTTTGTGCCCGATGCGATGTGCATCAGCGACAACTCTTATTATCTCACACTCTCCGGAGGCGATCGTGTGGTGGTCTATAATTTTGAGAAGAAGACCGTACGCCGCGACTGGACATTTGGCGTCAAAGTGACCGACATGACGTTCTCCAACGGAAGTGGGGAGTTTGCCGTGCTGACGGATGATGGCATACTTAGCGTGTATGATACCCGCACGTTCAACATAAAGAATACAATCGAAGATCTCGGGTCGGGCATAGCCTGTGCGTTTAATGCCGATGGCAAGTATATTGTCGTCGCCACCTCTCCGGAGACTCTCGAGGTGATCAACCTTGTGCGTCCTACAGACCGCAACACACTGCCTGTGGAGAATGGAGGGGTCAACGATATCTGCTTCATCAAGGATGCCGATGGCAACTCGGTGTTAGCATATACCGGCGACCTGATGCTTCATGCGAAACGAATGCAGAATCTGGAACCGCATTTTGCCAAACTTATCTCGGATGAGGTTGACCAGATGATGGCTGAATGGGAAAAGATGATGCCGGGCGAGAGCATGGAAGATTATCGTCTTCGTGTGAACGACGAGACACGCTCACGCCAACGTCGCCTCTTTGAGGATGAGATTTCAACTCAGCTTGCCGGCGACCTTCTTGCGGATGCTACTATGTCGCTCGGAAATTATGACCGCACCAATCAGGTGCTTGCCATAGATTTCTCGACGATGCCTACGATTTATCTCCCTGTGCCGGAGTCGGACGTCACCTCTTTCCATAGTGCGGGCGACCTTGTGCTGACCGACGTGCAGTATGGTGTGCTTCCCGATGATACTTTCGAGATCGTCTATGCCAAGGTCTTCAATAAGGTAGACGGCAAGACGTATGAATACAATAACCATGATCGTGTCGCAATGGATTTCATGGGTGGCGATGCCAACGTGGTTTCGCTTGAAATCCTTCAGCAGCAGCAGATGGAGGTGCTTAAGCTTCAGGAACTCCGTGAGAAGGTGGTGGAGGAGGCCCGCAACCGGAGCCTGATTTCCAATCATACGAATATCACTGTAGATTCCAAGGTGGTGCCTGATTATGATGCTAATGGAGAGAAAATACTCAACTATCAGGTCAATTTCACGTATCAGGTGGATCCGGAGTTCTCCGCAGCCGAAGATTTCCCTCCGGGTAAATATCTTGTGGATGAATCGGGAGCAGCCAGTTCAATGCTCAAGATCGTGAAGGAGGCATTTGAAGGGGATTTCGCTCAGTATGTCAAGGACGGCAAAAAGTTGAAGGTGGTGATATCCGGCACAGCCGATGCCACCCCGATTATCCGGACCATACCCTACAACGGTGTGTATGGCGATTTCGTCGATGAGCCTATCTATGAGAACGGCGACCTTACAGCCATCACTGTTACTCAGGCAGACGGCGTTAAGGAGAATCGTCAGCTTGCGTTCCTGAGGGCTGAGGGCGTGAAGGATTATCTCAAGACCAATGTCGGCAATCTTGACAAGATGGATGCCGATTACACAATCCGCGTAGACGTGACAGAGGGTAAAGGTAGCGAGTTCCGTCGTATCACGGCTAACTTCATCTTTGTCGACGTATTCTGAAACCAAGAAATCAAGCCGGGGCATAAGTTCGGTTTTTATAGGCTCCGGCAAGTCATCCATCTTTTCAGTAAGCCGGGAATATGGATGACTTCTCTTGCATTCTCCCCCTGTTATGACGGGGGAGAATGCTAACCGAATAAAAACTACTGACATTACAACTATGGTCGAGATCTGACCACATTCTTATGATTGAAAATAGACCTACAGTAAAATTGTTTAAGAGAGGCGGAAGACGCTATATATATTCAGCCTTGTCAATTGCCATGCTTGCCGGCATGGGTTCGTTTACAGTCTTGTCTGACGAGCCGCAGAATCCGGAGACGATTGAACAGCCTGCCGGTCCGACTGCGGAATCGGCTGCCGAGCTTTACAAGCATGTGAAAGATCTTCAGTTCGAGGGAGCGGATGATGCCACTTATTACCCTGCCGTCTTGGCGGCTTTCAACGAGGCATTCACGGTGATAAATATCGACACAATCTCTGATGCCACCCTTGACCAGTGCAAAGGTATTCTCATGGATCTGAACGGCACGTTGGCACGTGGTGCGGTGCATTATTCCATGAACAGCAATCAGGAGGAGATGACGAAATTTGCCAAGGCGTATGTCGACACCCAGTTGCTTCCGCAGATGATGGGCGTGGAGTTCAACCGCGACAAGGAGCTTTATCCCGCCATGGTGTATTGTGCTGCATCGGGCAGTTATAATGCCGGTGATGTTGACGGTGCCATAAAATATTTCGAGGAATATCTCTCCACCGGAGAGACGAAACAGAGGGAGGCGGTAAGCCTTTTCTACGGACAGGCTTTGCTGAATAAGAAACTGTATTCCCGTGGTGTGGACGCAGTGGTGAAGGCTTCGGAGGAATATCCGTCAAACTTCAAGTTGCTTACAATCGCTATGCAGCTTTGTATTGATGGCAATCGCCGCGACATGCTCGCCCCGCTGCTTGAGCGTGCGCTTGAGGTGAAGCCGGATGATGAGCGTCTGCTTAATCTTCAGGCTTCCGTATATGAGGATCAGCACAATTATCGCGGTGCACTTGATATCTACATGAAGCTTGAGGAGCTTCATCCCAACAGCAAGAACGTCAATGAATGTGTGGCGAGATGCTATTATAATCTCGGCACCGGATACTATAACCAGTCGATTTCCGAACTTGATGAGAAGGAGGCTGCGAAATATCGCCGTCAGAGCAATGCCTATTTCGGAAGTGCGGCGGAGAAATATGAAGAGCTATCCGCCAATGACCCCAATGACGTGAAGTATCTTAAGGCGATGGCTACATCATACGCCTGTCTGGGCAACAAATCGAAGGTGGAGAGCATCAATGTGCGTCTGACCGCACTCGGTCAGCCCACTACTGCGATGAACACAATGCCGGTGATGATGGGCAACGGGTCAAAGCAGTCAGGCACTGCCGCACCCCGTTCGATTCCGTCATATCAGGAATATGCAAGGGCTTACGTCAAGGACCAGCTTAAGGATTGGATGAAGCAGGGTGAGTTTGAGAAGACTGAGGATTATGAGCGTCGTGTCTCTAAGGAGAATATCCGTAAGGAGCAGGAGCGTCTTAGCGATGTGATTGCCGACAAATATCTTACCACCTACGCCAACCAGCTTGCAATATCGGAATTGAAACTCATGCAGTATGACGTCGACAATGAGACGTATGCCGTGAAGTCGGACTTCGGTACAGTCGTGGTCAACGTGCCTCTCAAAAATCATGAGGCGGAGATATTCAAGAGCAATTGGGATGAGGTGAAGATAAGAAACCCGAAATTCTTCATCAAGAACAATAATATTGCGATTGAATCGATAATGTTTGTCACTCCCGACGGTAAGGAGTATGCCTACAACGCAATGGATGCCGGCAACTATAGGGGAGACCGGGTTGTGGAACTTGACGTGACAGATCTCTTTGGTTCGCCGTCAGGACCGGCTGCGAAGAAGGATGAGCCGAAGGGGCAGGGCACGACTCTCGTCGCTACTGTCAAGAGTGATGTCGACAAGAATATACCCCGCACTGACGTGGTTAATGACCGTGCGATAGCCCTTATCATAGCTAATGAGAACTATGGCAAGGTGGTTAACGTGGCGTCTGCCAACCATGATGGTGATGTGTTTGCTCAGTATTGTCGTGAGACTTTGGGCATTCCGGAGAATCAGGTGCTTGTATATAAGGATGCCACTTACGGAGAAACCCTGTCGGCGATGAATAAGCTTTCCAATGCAGTGAAGGCACTTGGTGATGGTGTCGACGTGATTGTGTATTATGCCGGTCACGGTGTGCCCGATGAGCATACAAGTGATGCTTATATGATGCCTGTGGATGCAGATCCGCTCGTGATGGCAACAGCTTATTCTCTGAAGGATTTCTATAAGAAACTCAATGAACTTGGTGCGGCAAACGTCATGGTGTTCATGGATGCATGTTTCAGCGGTGCCAACCGTGGTGAGGGTATGCTTACAGAGGCGCGTGGCGTGGTGCTTGTGCCGAAGCATGCGGCTCCGGAGGGTAATATGTTTGTGCTGAGTGCAGCCGACGGCAAGGAGACGGCTCTTCCCTACAAGGAGAAGAACCACGGTCTCTTCACTTATTACCTTCTAAAGAAACTTCAGGAGAGTAAGGGCAACGCATCGTTGAAGGATCTAAGTGATTACGTCACTGCCGAGGTGCGCAAGACTTCAAGTCTCACGCTCAATAAGCCCCAGAATCCGAAGATGACCGTTTCCGGCACGTTGGCTACTGAGTTGTCGAAAAAGAGACTGCATCCCTGATACGATATGAAGTAGATACAATCAGCTGAAATTCTTATCGGCTGAAAAGATAAACATTATGAAAGGACTAAAGATTATAGTGACAGCCGTCGTTGCCATATTTATGGCGACAACGGCTGTCGCTGCATCCCCGGTTAAGACTGTGAAGGGGGAATATACTTACTATGGCGATAAAGCCACCTCTCCGGCTGAGTGCAAGCGACTTGCGCTTGAAGGGGCGCGTCTCGACGCATTGGCAAAGGAGTATGGCACCATAGTGACGCAAGATGTGCTTCAGGCAGACAGGATAGACTCGAAGGGAGAGGCGAATAAATTTCTGTCGCTCTCCTCGACCGAGGTGAAAGGGGAGTGGATTGCTGACGATGGAGAACCTGAATTTGAAATCACTCTTGACAAGGATGATAATTTAGTGGTGCGCTGCAAGGTGAAGGGTAAGGCACGTGAGATTTCAAATGAATCCACTGAATTTGACGCCCGGGTGCTTCGTAATGGCACCAAGCCCGGCAATGCCTCAACAGATTTTTATGACGGTGATGACCTATATCTCTATTTCACGGCTCCAGTCGATGGATATGTGTCGGTATTTCTGTCGCTGGAGGATGGTAATGTCTATCAGATGCTCCCGTATCTGAGCGATACGAAAGGCGAGGCAAAGGTAAAGAGAAATTACGATTATGTGTTTTTTGACCCGACAAAGGCAGAGGGCACATTCGGCACTCCAGACCAGTTCCGCATCGCTACGGCCGGCGTGATTGAGTTTAACAAGATATATGTGGTGTTTTCACCGTCATATTTCGCAAAACCGGTGATGCGTGCCCGCAACAGTATGGAGGAGTTACCCTCCATGTCGGAAGATGACTTTTCAAAATGGCTTGTTAAATCGCGCCGCAACGATTCGAAGATGGGAGTGCGGCAGATGAATCTGAAAATTTACCCTAAGTGACCGATCTTTTCCGGTCGCTCAAAAAATCATGCGCTATGGATATAAAGAAAATTTGTCTGGCAGGGGCATTGTTAGGGTTTGTGCCAGTGTCGGCACAGGAGTCCCAAAGCTTTCAGGAGTTCCGTCAGAAGATACTTGATGACTATCAAGAATTTCGTAAGACGATACTTGCCCACTATGCTGATTTCCTGAATGGAACTTGGCATGAATACGAACCTATGATGCCTCTGGAGAAGACACAGACTCCCAAGCCCATGAGAGTGCCGGATGTTAAGGTGTCGAAGCCGGTGACAGTCCCGACGAATCTTCCGAAGCCGGTGTTGGCAACGTTGCCCCCGTCGCAGATTCCTCCGGATGCACAGATAGAGGAGCCTCAGCCTCCCTCGGAAGAGTCGCCCGCTGATGATAAGCCGGTGAGTCTGTTTGACGTGCCAAAGCCAATAGTCCTTCCCGAGGCGAAGGATGTGGTTCCCCCCGGCATAAAGGTTAAGCCTGATCTCGGTGGTACGCCGCTTCTTGCCGCGTTGCCCGACATACCGCGCCCTGTCATAGCCGATGAGCCGGAGGATGATGCCCCGGCAGTGGATGAGACGGAGATTAAGCCTGCCGAGGCTCCGGAGGAATCGAGAGTGGGTAAGGAACCGATGAAATTCTATGGAATGGAGATATGGGTGCCGGAAGTGGATTTCAAGATAATGTATTCACTTGGAAAGGTATCTGATTTCGCACGTCATTGGAAACTCCTTGATGAGCAGGATGTGGCGGATGTCGCACTCTCTTCACTGCGCCCTAAGATGAATGAGCTCGGTCTCAACGACTATCTGGCATACGAGTTTCTCTGCGCATATATGGATTTCAAGTTTCCGGAAGCGTCATCCGCGCCAAAGATGTCGGCGGTGCACTATCTTCTCACTCACATGGGCTATGATGCCCGTATCGCGCTCGCGACCAAGACTGGTGATCCGTTGCTGCTGATACCTGCCGATCAGATGATTTACGGTAAGGTGTATCTTACTTTAGGTGGAGAGAAATTCTATGTACTGACCGCGCCCGGAGTCAATCCTATGGGGAGTCCGATAGCCACGTGCGACCTACCCAAGGTGGCGAATCAGGGTAAGAGATTTGATATGCGTATCAACGGGCTTAATTTCCCGATGAAGGAGCATAAGTTTAACGTGGATTATGGCAAGCTTCATCTCTCTGGAGTTGTAAACGAGAATCTGATGCCGGTGGTCTACCGTTATCCTCAGATGGACACGGCGGATTTCGCCGAGAGCGTGCTTGATAAAAAATTGCGTGAGAATCTTGTGACCCAGGTGAAGGAACAGCTTTCCGGTATGGATAAGGTGGATGCCACCAATGAGCTTCTTCAATTCGTGCAGTCGGGCTTCTCCTACGCCACGGATGATGCTTTCCATGGGTTTGAGAAACCCTACTTCCTGGAGGAGAATCTATTCTATCCCAAGAATGACTGTGAGGATCGTGCGATATTCTACACTTATTTGCTTTGGAACGCATTAGGTGTGGAGAACCAGCTTCTCTGTTTCCCCGGACATGAGAGTGCATCGGTGGCCTTACCCGGCGACATAAAGGGGGTGAGCTACGACCATGAAGGGAAGAGATACTATATCTCCGACCCTACATATATCGGTTCACGCACCGGACAATGTATGCCCCAATACGTCACCACCGCTCCCAAGATTGACCTTACTCTCCCGAAATAATTCTATTGTTTTTGAAAATTTGAATAAGAAAAGATGAATAGGATTATAGTGATGTTGGCGATGGTGATGGCGGTAGCATTCGGTATTGAGGCAAAGAGGATTGTAGGGTATGTGACGTCGTGGAGCAATGTCATGCCTGACCCAAAATTGCTTACCAATATTAATTATGCCTTCGGACATGTCAACGATACTTTTGACGGCGTGCGTATTGATAATCCGGATCGTCTCAAGAGAATTGTGGAGTTGAAAAAACGCAACCGTAAGCTGGAGGTGCAGCTGTCTATCGGTGGTTGGGGTAGCGGTCGTTTCAGTGAGATGGCTGCAAGGTGGTTGATAAGTATGGACTTGACGGTATAGATATTGACTGGGAGTATCCGGGCAGTTCTGTGGCGGGAATCTCAAGCTCCTCATGCGATAAGGATAACTACATACTCTTGATGCGTGATCTCAGGGAGGCGATCGGACCGGATAAACTGTTGACAATGGCATCTCCCGCCACGGTCAGTTTCTATGAGTTCAAACCGATAATGCCATATATGGATTTTATCAATATAATGGCGTATGACCTTAACCGACCTCCGTATCATCATTCCGCATTATTCCGCTCAGAATTGAGCGGCGACATGACGGCTGACGAGGGGGTGAGAGCCCATATAGAATCGGGAGTGCCCGCAGATAAGATTGTGCTTGGAGTCCCCTTCTATGGTCATGGAAAGAAGGGGGAATATCCCGATTTCATCAATTACCGCAACATTGATGAGTATGACGGATTGAAGATGGTCTACGATGAGAAGGCTTGCGTGCCCTACATGGTGAATGAAGATGGCGAATACGTTATCACTTTTGAGAGTCCGCAAAGTCTACGGATCAAATGTGATTATATAAATGCCAACGGTCTTGGAGGGATAATGTTCTGGGATTATTCCGGCGACACTGATAAATCCGACCTTCTAAAGGTATTGAAGAAGCATATCAAATGACGATCGTCATTTGATAGCTTCCTCTCCACCTTCCTCTTCAAGTTGCTTGCGGCTCTTGCTGCGGGTGACGAGAAAGACACCGGTGAAGACGAGTATGATGGCTATGCCGTTTGCAAGGGTAAACCGTCCGATACCAGCCCACACTGCTACGAGGGTGGCTACGATAGGTTGCACATAGTTATACATTGCTGTGACTGTCGGACGCAGATTCTTCTGTCCGAGCGGCAGAAGAAGGTAGCTTAGGAATGTAGGTCCGACGACAAAGGCGACGGCTCCCCACAGCACATCCGGAGCGGCGTTCTGCCAGTCCATTGCGATCCATTCACCGTATGTGAACGGTATCACGCAGATGCTTGCGTATGTAAACATCCATTTCATAAGTGTCACGGGCGAATACTTTCCGATAAGCTTCTTGAAAAACACCAGATAGCATGTGAAACTGAGTTGGGCGCAGATGACGAGTGCATCACCGGTGGATGCACCTCCGGTGTTGCCGGTGGAGCTGCCGATTATAAGAATCAGTGCACCGATGGCTCCTAAGAACACACCACCTACTTTCAGTTTAGTTACAGGCTCATGGAGCACTATTGCTGCCATGACCATAGTCAGAATTGGTAGGGAAGTGGTGATGATTGAGGCATTTACCGGAGAGGTGAGACTCAGCCCCCACACGAAGCAGCATTGATTGATGACAATGCCGAATAATGATGCGAAAAACATGTTGAGCAGATCCTTTGGCTCAACTTGCTCATTCTTCATGAAGAACGATAATATCCAGAAGAGTATCGCACCACCGATCATGCGGCAATCTGTCAGAAGCAGCGGGGTCATTCCTCCGGTCAAAATGATTTTACCGAGTGGGGCACTCACGCCCCACAAAAATTCGGCGCCAATCATGGCGCCGTGTCCTTTTAATTTTGAAGTGTCCATAATGGTTATTTTTCAGCAAGTAGAGATAGTATCTCCTCCTTGGTGAGGCGTGCCGACATGTCGGTGCCCTCCAGAAGAGCGTCGGCGAGAGATTTCTTCTTTGAATGAAGACGCAGAATCTTCTCCTCAATTGTGTCGGCGGATATCAGACGATATACAGTGACAGGATTCTGTTGCCCGATGCGGTGCGATCGGTCGGATGCCTGATCCTCGATAGCCGGATTCCACCATGGGTCAAGATGAATCACGTAGTCGGCAGCTGTAAGGTTAAGACCAAGCCCACCCGCTTTCAGCGAAATCAGGAATAGGGGTACGTCTGTATTCTGGAATTGTGCTACAAGGCGTGCGCGTTGTGCAGCCGGTGTTGATCCGTCAAGATAAAGATACTCGATACCTGCCTTGTCAAGAGCCTCGCGGATAAGGGCAAGATGCGATGTGAATTGGCTGAAGACAAGTGCACGATGGTTATTCCCCATAAGAGAGGCTACAAGCTCCATGAATACGTGTGTCTTGGAGGATTCAAGTTCCAGTTTGGGGTCTACCAGACGAGGGTTGCAGGCGGCTTGGCGTAGCTTGGTGATTTCGGCAAGAGCCTGTATCGCGGAATTTTCTCCCATCTCGACGGCGATTTCCGCTTCACGGCGAAGATTCTCATACAGGGCTTTCTCGCGTTCGGAAAGCTCGACACGCACCGTTATCTCCGTTTTCTCAGGCAATTCCTGAAGCACTTCCGTCTTGGAACGACGTAGCAGGAATGGGGAGAGTATTCGCTTCAGCAGACGCTGACGGCGGCGGTCGGAATCATGCTCGATAGGATTTATGAAATTGTCGGTGAAGGATTGGAACGATCCGAGAAGTCCGGGATTCAGGAAACGGAATATGTTCCATATCTCTGCGAGACGGTTCTGGAGGGGTGTGCCGGTGAGAGCAAGTCTCATGTCGGCTTTAAGGGTCATTGCCGCCTGCGACATTTTCGTCTCACGGTTCTTTATCGTGTGCGCCTCATCGAGAGCCACAATATTCCATGAGCGGTCGGCAAGGGATTCCTGTTCATTGGTCATAAGCCCGTAGGATATCACCACCACGTCAGATTTCCCGGCATTACTGATGATTTCCCGACGTTTCCCGGAATCGGAATAATTATTGATTACCTCCACGTTTAACGCAGGCGCGAAACGGATGATCTCATCGCGCCAGTTCAGAAGCAGACTTGTAGGGGCAACCACGAGTGATGCCCCCTTATTCCTGTTGGCATGTAGCAGACATATAGCCTGTAATGTCTTTCCGAGACCCATGTCATCCGCCAGGCAAGCACCCGCACCCCATAGATGCAGACGTTGTAGCCATCTGTAGCCATCCTTCTGATAGTCGCGCAGCTCAGCATTAATTCCAGTAGGGATATTGACCTTTTCCGTCTCGGATTTCTCAATACGCTTAAGTAGTGAACGGTAGTTCTTATCAGCCTTGAAATCCACGCCACATTTCTCAAGATCGTCCATAAACTCTACGTTAAGCGCAGACATTCCGGCTTTATCACCGTCAATCTCCGCAATCTGGCTTATGGCACGTAGGGTGTCGGCAAGATGCTTTGATAGGGCGATGTAGTCGTTGCCCTTCAGTTGTATGAATCGGGAATTATTATTGTCTCTCAGCTTACGCAGGAGCTCGGCTACGGAGATGACAGTATTCTCATCAATTCTCACGTTGCCCTCTATCTCAAACCAATTATTTGTGTTCTTGACGTCAAAAGAGAATGCCGAGGCATTCAGTGTGGGACGGCTCACAGTCATTCGTGCCCCTTCGGGCCATTCCACACAGGCTATGTCGCCGTTTGCAGCTATTGAGGCAAGCAGCGATAGAGTGTTCTCAATGTCAAGTTCCCACGAATATTCTCCGGTCATGGAGTTGTCAAGACCCTTCAGCATCCCCTTTACGGCTTCAAGGTTTTCTGTCTCCGCCTTGAAATCTCTTCGTGCCTGCACAGCCTTATTATTGAAATTACCGTTGACAAACTCCGGACCCTTACCGGGAGTGAGGTAGGGGGGATTGTTTTTAAGTGGTTTTGCGTAGAGAGTCACGTTTATCATCTCATTATCGGGCACAAGCTGAGCCACAATCACCGGCCATCCCTTCATGCGCTTCACATCCGCGTTTTTCTTCACCACGAGATCCGACATGACAGTCATCTGCGAAGAGAGAGCGGATAGTGTTTCTGCGAGTTTAGGTTTCGCCTCTTTCGGGAGAGTCTTTATTTTCAGAAGGGTGTTGAGCAGGGTTATCTGATTTTTTGATAATTTGATTACTATGATGCTCAGTGGATTATCCGAATTGATATATATGCCGTCATCGCTTACAAAATAAGGGTACTTCAGATTGGTTGAGAGCTTGAAGTCGCCTTTGGAAGTGGTCGTGACCGATAGCTCCACGTCCTGACGGGTAATCTCAATCTTCAACTGCTTGCTGTCATCAGTGAATAGAAAAGGATGTCCGGCAAGCTGAAATATTGCAGAATAATAGTCAATTGTGGAATAGTCGCCCCATCCCTGTTCAAGACGGATGCAGGGGATTATTCCCTTATCTTGCTCAGTCATCCCCTCCACGCTGCCGGCATAGAAAGTCTTGAGGGCAATGTTTCGCCCCTTGCTCCAAGTGGTGCCGTTCTTTGACGTCTGCAACACCGGCTGTATCCGGTGTGTCTGGGTGGAGATAAGATAAGCCACGCGTGAGTTGGAAGAGGTTGATGCAGTTTTCTTTCCCCCTCTTGAGAGTGAGTTAAGCTGGAGAGATAGAATGTCGAGCGACTTCTCCCATTCAGCCCGTTTTACCATGGAGCTGAACATACAGGGCATCCTGGTCTCATTCTCCAATTTCTTTAAGGTGTCATCATTCTTTCCCTCGGCTCCACAATAAAGGAGTTTCAGGTAGTTGAAATCAGATTCATTGACATACTTCTGGGAATAGTACAGCATCGTTTGGAGATCGGGAGATACGTTCCCCATGTTGAACTGTTTCACGAAATATCCCGAAAGCATCTTTGTGGATGGATTGCATACGGTCTCTGATAATCTTTTTGCGCGAGTGGCACCGATATTCCCTTTCAGAACCCAGTCAAGTATCGCTCTTATGATCGGCACATCTTCCTTGTCAAACCCTTTTATAAGTTTCTGGTAGAAGGTTACAATAGAAGGGTTTCTGTCGGCAAGGAGTGCGAGCATCGGGAAGAATGCAATCTGTGGGATATTCAGTATATAGCTGCCGGAGATCTCTATTAGTCGGGAAGTGACGGCGTGAATCGGTTCGGTATTATTCTCATGAAGCGACTTTATCGCCTTCAGATATTTCACGTGTATTCGGGAATCATCGTTATCATCACTCTCATTGCCGGAGGAGTATCGTTCTATCAATCGGTCCACCTGTCCGTATCTCATAAGTTCGGTGATTATTACGAACAATACAGCAAGGTAGGGTTCCTCACTGTGGCGTATCCTGCCATTAAGTTCGAAGAATAAGTCACGGGAAAGATCCGGATTATGAGAATGACTCATTTGTATGAGATTCTTGATATACAGATCAAGAAATTTTTCATTGATATTTTGGCTGCAACTAAGGATATAGCCGTGCATCTCTTTCGACTCCACCATGCTGTTCATGATGGAAGCGATATATGAATTGGGATTGTTGTATCCTGCGTTGAAAAAGGGGAAACAATCGTTTATTTTCTCCTTGGAGTTCACCTCACCGTGAAGATAATGCCATAGGGAATAAACAAAATCAAACCGTTTCTCTTTAGATACATCATCCTTGATTAAGTAGTCGGAAGATATTTTGTCGGCAATACCGATCGATTTCTTTAGCTCCTCCATGCTCATACTTGCGATTGCTTTGAATATCATCTCCGGATTGAGGATATGGAAAGAGGCATAATAGTAGGAGTAGGAATTTCTGTAATATGAGAGAAACCCGTTAGAGATAAGATATTTTATGTCGGAAGTGCGGTCAGTGACTCGAATGTCGAGAAACTGATAAAGTTCGCGCAATCCGTAATCGCTTATCGGACAGACAAGGCAGGCGAGTGCACGGATAATATTGTTTTTCGGTAACTCGTTCAGTTTGAGTTTCTGCAAAGAACTGTCGCTCTTAATGATTTTCGCCATATTATTTTAAATTTTTCCCATATTCATGAATCAGGGATGCCACACGATTGAAAAAATCCTTGTCAAGACGTTGGCGCACGTAAGTGAAGAGCGAAGGATTGAACACTCTTGTATATGTGAATCGCGGCATTCCGAGGAAATATTGCATGAATGGATTTTCAGATATAGCCTCAATAGTACGTTCGTCGCTCAGTTTCTCGATATGCTTGATTATTAGTGCGCCGACAATTATTCTTGCAGGCTTGCCGCTTGCACCGGAACGATCATTGGAAAGGTATCGGTTATATTCCTTCTCAATATCCGCCCAAGGTAGGGAATGGGCAAGAGTTACCCATCTGTTGCCTGTATCTTTCAGACACTCAAGAGAATCCTGCGTATCCCAAAGATCGAGCGATGGTTGTTGGCAATGATACTTCTTCATCAGTCGTTCGGGTTATATAATATCATAGCAATCCTGCATCATAATAATAACAATCCTGAATCGGAATATTATTAAGTTTAGACAACTTTTCTGCAAAATTACTCAAAAACATTGAATAAATCCGAACCGCCTCTCCCCAAAAAAGGAAATCATCCCTATTCTTTTCAAAAATTATTGACTTATTTTTGTGGATCGATTGAATTAGGCTAATTTTGTGTCGAAGTTTAGACAACTTCATCAATAATTTGAATATTATTTTAACTGAAGTTTCGCAAGCTGCACTTCAGTGGTTTAAAGTTTATAGTTTAAGGTT
>NZ_SRYB01000001.1:0-301915 GCF_004793975.1 Lepagella muris | reverse complement strand
GTGTCCTTCTCCGACAGGATCGCCTCTGCCGGATCAACATGCCAGTCAATGCCCAGGCTCCCGTCAAGGATCGAGATACCCCCATCCGCCTCCGGATGATAGAACTCGTCACACTTATACTGGAACACTGCCACATCGCTCAGCACCGCGAACCCATGCGCGAAACCCTTAGGTATGAAGAACTGACGGTGGTTATCCTCCGACAGCTCCACAGCCACGTGCTGTCCGTAAGTCGGCGAACCCTTACGGATATCCACCGCCACATCAAGCACACGTCCCTTAACGCAACGCACCAGCTTCGCCTGCGTGAACGGCGGACGCTGGAAATGCAGACCACGCATCACACCCCTCGTCGAGCACGACTCATTATCCTGCACAAACTCAGCCGTGATACCTGCCTCCACATACGCCTTCCGGCTGTAGCTCTCAAAGAAATACCCCCGCGCATCCTCAAACACGCGCGGCTCAATGATCACCACCCCCTCTATATCTGTCTTTATAACTCTCATATCATCAAATTTTATCACTAAGACCTCTCCGACTTCTTCGACCTCCTCGACCTCTTTGACCACTTAGACTTCTTAGACCACTTCGACCACTTCGACCACAACAATCCCAATTACAAGAAGTCCCAGCCGTCCAAGAAGTCCAATTAGTCCAAAAAATCCCAGCCGTCCAAGCCGTCCAAGCCGTCCAAGACACTCAGTCCAGATTCCCATTCCCGGTCCTGCCCAGCTCATCCACCACCTTCAGCAGATACTGCCCATACTGATTCTTCAGCATCGGCTGCGCCAGCTCCACCATCTTCTCCCTCGAGATCCACCCCTGACGGTAGGCAATCCCCTCCAGGCACGCAATCTTCAACCCCTGACGCTTCTCCAGCACCTCAACGTAGATCGATGCCTCCGCCAGAGAATCATGCGTGCCAGTATCCAGCCACGCAAAACCACGCGGCAACGTCTGCACCTTCAGCTCACCATCCTTTAGGAACGCCTGGTTCACAGTCGTGATCTCAAGCTCACCACGTGCCGACGGCTTGATCGTCGCAGCCACATCCACCACCCTGTTCGGATAGAAATACAGCCCGACCACGGCATAATTCGACTTCGGATGCTCCGGTTTCTCCTCAATGCTCAGGCAATTGCCATCCCTGTCAAACTCAGCCACGCCGTAACGCTCCGGGTCATCCACCCAATAGCCGAACACCGTAGCCTTACCCTCGTTCTCAGCCGTAGCGACAGCCTCCCTCAGCACCGACGAAAAGCCCGCACCATGGAAAATATTATCGCCCAGCACAAGACACGCCGAGTCATCACCGATAAACTCACGACCAATGATAAACGCCTGCGCAAGACCATCCGGCGACGGCTGCTCCGCATACGTGAACTTCACGCCATAGTCCGATCCGTCACCCAACAGACGCTTAAACCCCGGCAGATCAGTAGGCGTCGAGATGATAAGGATATCCCTTATCCCCGCCAGCATCAGAGTCGAGATCGGATAATAGATCATCGGCTTGTCAAACACTGGGAGCATCTGCTTCGACACCCCCTTCGTAATCGGATACAACCGAGTGCCGGACCCACCGGCAAGAACGATACCTTTCATAAGAAATACGGATTAAGTCCCACAAATTTACGCAAAAACGCTCAAACCGCGCGCAAATCCGCAGGAAAAAAGTTAATATAATGCTTCGTATTGGCGGGCGATTGTCTCCCAGCGATAACGGCGGTCGGCAATCTCCGCCATAGCAGCAGCGTTGGCTGCCAAGTCAATAGTTGAGTCATTCAGTTTGCCGACGAGATCATCCGACGATGCAAAGTAGACCGCCCTATTCTCCGTCGACTCGCGATTATACACACAGTCGAATGCAAAAATCGGTTTAGCGAAAAACATCGCCTCCACCAAAGAGGGATTTGTGCCCCCAGCACTATGACCGTGCAGATATATCGAACAGTTGCTACGCAATACATTCAGCACATTAAGGTCGTATACAGCCGGTGTAATCTTCACATACTCGGAATTCTTATACTTCTCCGCAAGATTCCTGCCATACTCACTCTTATTCCAGTTGCCTATGAAAATCAATCTTTTCTTAGCATTTTCAAAAGCCTCAAGAATGGTATGCACGTTATTCTCCGGTTCTATTCGGCAAAGAGCCATGGCATACTTATCCTTCTCAATGCCATACTCCTTCATCGTCCTGCCGACAAGCTCCTCATCCGGATAAGTCAACACATGATCACCTCCGTATGCGATAAGTTCCGAAGGCTTGCCATACTCCTCCATGACGTAATCTGTGATACCCTTGTTGTCGGTAATAATGACATCGCCATATTTCACAGCCTGTTTCTCCGAGAACTTCAGGAACCTCCGTGCCCATTTGTTCCATTTGTCACGCCTATGCTCCAGACCATCAATATTGATCACCAGCTTCTTCTTAGAGAACAACCGGAATATCGGAAGGAAAGCACATCCCGACACACCCAACACAAGTATAACATCACTGTTTCTGGCAGCCTTCACCAGCGACAATATATCATACGGGATACTCTGCATGCCATTGGCATTCAATCCCACATACTCAGTCTTCGCTCCATGATACACCCATCTCTCCTCATCATACGACTTCTTGCTGCAATACACAGCATACTGAATCTCATCCGAAGAGTTATGACGCACCAATTGCTCCACGAGAGTCTCAAACCCCCCGTAGTTGGCAGGCACGCCCACCGTGCCTATAATCGCAACTTTCATAAAAATAAATGTGAGAATAGACTGCGCACCTAAATAAACTCATATTGGCAAATCGAGCAAGCACGCAATCCGTTGTTAATGTCTCAACAAATCAAAAATTTTCAAATGATAGTATAACAGAGAAAGCTCAAGCAAAACAAGAGCTTCAAAAAAAAATTGAGTTTTCAGGTAAATACCAATATTTTTATGTTTTGAAGGAATCTATTGATTATTTAATAGTCCTCAATTTTCTCTTAATAAAATATCTGACCACACCCGCATATTCACGCAAATATCCATTGGAATCACGATGATTCCAATTATCCAACTCCCTTTCAAGTTTAATCTTAGTCCATCCTTTTTTGCCAAGGATAGCAATAACTTCAAAAATTACATTCTTTCGAGCAATCTTTAACCCTTCATGATTCAGATTCAAAAGATCTTCATCTGTCAGATCCTTATTCCAATCAGGATTCTCAGATTTGATACCTCCATCCTTTGTAGCATAAGAGATCGATTTTTCCAATTCAGGATCAAACGGTGACAGTGTGATTGACCGTGAACCTTTACTGCGGTCGCAATGAGGGATGCTTCTAAGAAATCCGGGACAAACTGCCACCATATTCTTATATTCAAGCTGCAATTCCGGATTATGTTCCCGGTCTCTGACATGCTCTATCCGCACATGATCATCCAGATACCCCTTATCTCCGTTTTTCTCATGACGAGGGATTCTACGCATACAATAGGCACAAAGATAACCCTGTTCTTCTAATAGAGAATCCACTATATCTTTCTTCGTATCCTTGTCAAGCGAAAGATAATCAGTCCCACCATTCTTCTTGAATGAGATAAGACTACCGGGCTGCTTTTGCTTCTCTATGGTAATCATAACTCCGGGCTAAAAAAATCAATCGTCACTCCGGCCCGTGCAAGATCAGGTAAATTGCCATACTTCTCTTTCATGGCATCAAACATTGCCCGTGCCTCTTCAATCCTTTCATCATCTATAAGCCCGAACAAAGAATCAAGATCATGCTGCACATTAATGTCGCGGTCATACACGCCCAAAATGCTTGTCATAATGGAAGAGGCATCAAAACCGAAAGCATCTATGGCTACACGTGAATAAGAATCTCTACCATCAAACTCAATCTTGCTTACAGTATCCCGTTCGTTATTTCCGACACTCGACATCACAAGAGGAGCATGAGTTGTGGCTATAAATTGTATTCCCGGGAAAGTAGCGGCAATTGAAGGAAGTGCCCTTACCTGCAACGACGGATGCAGATGAAGATCAACCTCATCAACCAATACCGTACCTCTTGAATACTTACAGGCATCCGCTCCGAAAGTAGGACGATTCAGAATATACGATCTGAAAGCCAAGTCCATCACAATATTCACGAGCCGCTTATATCCATCAGACAATATCGCAGAATCAACCACACGCCCGTCAGCGAGAGTATAATAAACCTTTCCTCTCATCGGACGAACAGATACATCCCGTAAAATTCCACATCCTGACTCACCAAGCGCATTTAGCAATGCATCAGTCACCACCTTCACCTCCACGCAGTCTTGTTGCAATTCCTTCATCACAAGAAGACGTTTCTCCCAATAAGGCAAAAGCCCGTTGCTGTCAAGACAAAAATAATAACCGAAAGATCTTTTGAGATACTCCTCCTTGAATTTTCCGGCATCTATCTTTCTTGAGGCATGAATGTCTTCAGTAGAGAAAAAAGCGAATAGAGGCAAAGGCAAATTTTGATTCTCATTCTCTTGTAGAGCCTTACAATAAGCCTTATAAGCAGAGATTCCGGAAGTAAGTTGCTTAGTATTCTTTGGACTATTTTTCCGTAAAAAATACGGATTAGCCATTGATGGATTAAACGCGATTTCATCATCCCCCCGTTTAAAAGCCATATCTATATCAGGATACATTTCCGCATCCAATAAAAATTGGATTTCAATAGCTTTTACAGGCAATTTTACTCCATCGACAATGACATCCCTGAAATCAGCCGCTTCCGGACCGGGCCACACTGTATTCTCATCGCTGAATCCGGCAAAAAAACTCCCTGCCACAAGTCTACAAGCCCGCAGCAAAGATGTTTTACCACTGGAATTATCTCCCACGATGAGATTGATTCCGGGAGTAAAATCCCATTCAAAATTTTCAAAACAACGGAAATTATACAGTGTGATCTTTTTCATGCTAATTTGGGAATTGCTTTCTACATCTCAAAATTACAAAAAAAAACAGATATAACGCAACCTTAACCCATTTTTTGATAAATTCCACTTCACTATCCGGCTTGGATTCATAAATTTCTTATCTAAAGGCATTCAGAGACTTATTAAATTCTTCAGCTATTGAATGCCAATTATATTTTTGTTTAATCTCTTTTGAAATAAGATTTAGTCTATCAGAATCTCTATCATTCAGGCAATTCATTATTATTCTATCCAATATATTTTTATCCGAAAAATCAATAAGATTATTTCCGAAAAAGGAAAAATCAGACATAGCAGTCGCATTATTGCATATTACGGGCACCCCTGCAGCTCCGGCTTCTATCGGTGGTATTCCAAACCCCTCTGCAACCGTAGGATATATAAATAAATCTGCATATTTATACCATAATTTCAATTCTGCGAATGGAGACTGATGTATGACTCGAATTCTATATCTCACATTATCCTTTAATTCATCCAATACCTGATGAAGTTCCGGAGTAGGCACAGTCTCACGACCAATTAAAACCAATTCATATCCTTTCTCTGCAAGGTTCAAACGGTTGAAAGCCCTCACTAAAGCGACATGATTTTTTCTTGGCTCTATTCTACTTACATAAAGAATATATTTTTCCGGAAAATCTTTCGGTCTATCTCCATCTATAGAATAAAAGTCCTCACTTACAGCATTCGGAGTGATTACGATATCATCTCCATTTAATTTATAATGATGTTCAATCTGTTTACGGGAATAATCTGATACAGTGCACAACAAATCAGCACGTTTTGCCGACAATTTAAAAGCTGCACCCTTAAAAAATCTGTATGGAAATGGAAAATATTGAGGATAATCCACAAATAGAATATCATGCAATGTCACTATCGTCTTACAATTCTTAATTAATGGAGACACATACTGAAAATGTGCTACATCTATATTATTCTTCCGTATAATATCCGGTATTTCAAAAAGCAATCTATAAATCTTATTCTTTGATACGAGAGGTACATAATGAATATTTTCCCTTTCTCCAAAAATTCTCTTAATCTTTCCGATATTGGAAGCGACAAAGAAAAATTCAATATCCTGAGCCAAATCCGGCAATTCAGAATATATACCTTGAATATAAGTGGTTATACCTTGACTTATCTCAAAATCAAAGCAATGACAATCTATCAATAATCTCATAATTTGAATCAAGAGTTTATTGCATTTTTTAAATATTCCAATGAAAATTGTCTCTTATTTTGCAAACAATTATCCGTCTTTTCAAAATGCTTATTATATAATCTATCCTGTTCCCCAAAAATCTTTAATAAGGTATATATTCGAGAATTTTCATTCCTTAAATCATTTTCATTAAAACGCTCAACCACAGTATATTTTCGCTTAAAAACATGAGAAAATATTGTTCCATGAAACGAATCGGTAACAACATGATCCGCATTTTTTATTAAATAAAGAAATTCCCCCGGTCCCACATCTGACACCTCTAAATCACAGTCAACATCATTAATTCGATTAAAAATAGATATATTAACAACCGGTAGTCCATATTTATTTTTCAAACGATCTATTTCATCTTGAGGAATATTTGACCCTAAAAAATATGTTAATAAATATTTCTCTGGCAAAACAGACATTACATACTTATCTGCTATATCATTCCAAATTTCTTCAGAAATCATCAACGTTGGATCAAGAACCACTGGAATATCTTTACCTGTAAATTTTTTCAAGATATTTGAGCCTTCCTCTTCACGACAAGATAAATGCTTAAGACTCTTTATTAATTCAATTTGCTTCGACGAAATCAAATCAAGATTTGATGTTCCAAAACTTGGGGCATACGGCACTATTTTATCCCTTTCATTTACAGGTATAAAACTACCCAAATAACATGGATCAAAAAAATATGGATTCCAAATTTGATCACTCCCTATTACAATCTTATCATATTTATTTGATTGTTTCCGCAATGATCCGCTATTTCTGAAACACCTTTCTGTCAAATTAAAATATTTATTTTCAAACTGCTTAAACAAACATTCTTGTTTAAACCGTTGCTCCAAATATTTCTTCTTTC
This sequence comes from Lepagella muris, assembly GCF_004793975.1. Taxonomy (NCBI): domain Bacteria; kingdom Pseudomonadati; phylum Bacteroidota; class Bacteroidia; order Bacteroidales; family Muribaculaceae; genus Lepagella; species Lepagella muris. The sequence goes on along the minus strand of NZ_SRYB01000001.1, from coordinate 294,854 downwards.
TTTTTGAAAATGATAATCCAACTTTATATTGTATAAATTCTACAAATGGTCTAATTTTCCATAACCAATGATTTGAAGTTTCATCATATTTTATCACCTCTACATCATGCCCCTGATTTTTCACTAATTGCATGATTGCAAATCCTTGAAGTGCAGACCCGAAATTATAACCGTAACGTCTTGTCAATATTCCAATTTTCATATTCTGGACTTTATTTCATATATAAGATTTTTAACCCAAGTTGGTGTCAGACGTGACGCAATAGAATTTTTAGGTCCTCTATTATTTACCAACCACTCATATCCATGAGTATGGTATTCTTGAAATATACTATCCCTATCCAATGGAGCCTTTTCTGCATGTCTCAATCTCACATCTCCATCAACTGCAATTTGTAGAGGCAATTCTATACGTCCAAATTTTGAGATCGTTTCATTATACAAATTCCGACCTTTTTCCGTATTGCACATAATCATATTAAACCCATATTTCCGTTGCTTTCTAAGTTCCTTTGAATATCTTTCAGCATTCCAAAAATCGGAAAGAGTAATGTCTCCTACTCTTTTTGCATGAGAAAATCCACATGAGAAACAACTTCTTCGATTAAATCGAGACCGATAAAAGGAATATGCATAGAAATCATTTCCCAAAAATCTCTTTTCAACAGTCTTATCCTTGAATATATATTTTATATAAGCCCGCCATCCAGAGCGTTCCTTTCCTCTAAATTTATAATCGACAATCTGCTTGCCACTCATATTTTCCACATATTTTAAATGTTCTAAAAAAATCAGAGGACTTGGGACACCATGACATACTAAATCAATACATATTAAATTAGGATAATCCTTCTTTAAAAATGCCCTCAAACCGGCGACCTGACAAGGTGTACCGGAAAACAATACCTTTATACCAGCCTTTAAATCCGTTCTTACAGCTTTTAAAATTCCGGATAGATTACTTTGCACATATTTGGATCCCCGTTGTCTTTGTAATTCTTCTATGGTCACAGCCTTACAATGACAGACCTGTAGCTTATCATCAAAATCTGCACCATAAACCACGCCGCCATCCTCAATCCATTTTTTACCAAAGATATAAAATGCTCCCCCAGATGTAGATTCAAGTCTTGCATCAAAATCCTTTTCCCATGCAGCATCAACATTTGTTGGAACCGCATTAAATAATGGGTTAGATACTGATTTTTGTGTCGGACATGTTTTCTCACACAAATTACATTCTATACATTTATCCGTATCAATTTGCGGGAAAAGAAAACCTTCTTCATCAGGAACCATACTAATCGCAGATACTGGACATATCTGAGCACATGCCTGACAACCATAACACGCAGTCTCAGGCAAGTCGTAGAATACTTTTGTTCGCATTTGTCACGTATAAATTTTTATCTAAATAAAGCATTAAAATACAAAGCCAACCTATCTGAGAATTTACCCCTATCAAAACTACACACATAATCCACAAACCAATAGTTGATATTTTATATTTTTTATCATAACAACATCTTAATGAAAAATATAAAAAGAGTAAACCAACTAAAAGACCATATTCAAGTGTATATGCTGCCATTCCTCCCCCTATAAAACCCTCTCGCACACCTGGCATATATTGATAAAGCCATGCAGCAGTAGAACCACCTCCTTCACCAATCCATCCATTTAATGAAAAAGGATTAATTCGCTGAATACATAACATCCACGGAACTATACGGACAGATGCACTATGATCTGCACCAATCATAGCCTCAGCATTTCCTGTAGCAACGGCTGATAGGAAAAGGGTAGCTCGTCTTAATGCTGTAATATCAGAAGAGACACCAATTGTAAAAACAATAAATAACAACCCAACCGCAATAACAATATTCTTATGTGTAAGATAACGTGATAATATCAATACCACAACAATAAATGCCGTACCACTCACTGTTGTGAACATTATCCAAAAGAATGCTATCCAAATCTTCTTATTTTCTTTGTAACTATCTCTAAAATTTATTCTGTATTTTTTTATTTTATCTTGAAATACAAGGAAACTATACATTAATATTCCAACATATCTGGATGTATGACTTGGCTCTGCGGATAAAGAATTCAGTTTCCAAGGATTTTCCAAAGCATTTAACTGATTAAATACAGGCAATCCTAGTAATACACAAAATTGCTGAATTAACAATACTATAAAATATGCATAAATCAAATATTTTGTTATCATACACATATTCGAATAATTTATCTGAGCTATAAGTGCCGTTCGAATAGCAATCAAATAATATATAAAAAACATTATTGAGAATAATATTGACGTTATTCGAATACTTGTAAAATTAAATATTGTCTGGGTAATGAATATCATTCCAATCAATATTATAATATACTTATCTATTTTCCATATTACTTTTCTCAAATATAAAAAAATAATTGGACCCAAACACATACATCCTATTAACAAAAAATTCCTATTATCCAAATCACTTGTTGCAAAAGATGGAGAAATAGATAAAGATACTATTATACCAATAAATATCTTCTTCCAAATATCTTTATTTCGACATATATCTATCATAACATCCTCATTATAATGTCTCCATTATTTAACCGAATGTATCATCAATTGAACCATACAATTTAGCCAAGCCGAAAAATAAGCAATTTGCCTTCCGATCCAACTATTACCACTATAATTACGTATAAAATATTTTTTTGATCTATACCAAATTCTTATTCGTGGGTTCGGATTTCCTTTGGCTTTTTCTATATGTGCATGTACTGCATAAGTATTAGCACAATACCACATCTTATATTTCAACTGTTCAACTTGTCGAGATAATATTGATTCCTCACAATACAGAAAAACACCCTCATCAAAGTATCCAATAGCATCAACAAATTTCAAATCAATCAAGAAACAGCATCCACTCACCATGGCACAATAATGTGATTTACTCCAATCATCAAATAAGGAATCCTTTGCATTCGAATCAATAATAGATCGAATCACATTACCTATCCAATAAAACGAATGTTTCCAGTCCCCTAATCGCTTATATGGATTCTGATGAGAATTGTCAATACCTCGTATATCTGGAGCAACTACAACAATATCATTTGACATTCTATCAACAAGAATCTGCAACATATCTTTATCAGGAAATTCCATATCAGGGTTTGCAATCAGTGCATACTTATAACCTTTATTAAATGCATATTTCAATCCAATATTATTTCCAGCATTATATCCATTATTCTTATTATTCTCAATAAGATGTATTGATTCATTATAACAGAAATTTCTAATAACATTAAGAGACGGCTTTTTAGAGCAATTATCAACTATAATTATTTCAAAAGAATCATATCTCTGTTCTTGAAGTGATTTAACACATTTTATCGTATCTACCTCACTATTATAATTAAGAATTATTATCGCAATATCTTTATTAATCGGATTATCTTTATCCGAATTTAATCTTCTAAGCATTTTAATATTTTCACTCATAAACTTATATACGATATCTAAATTATTCATTTCTACCAAACCGTGAACAGTAAGCGTCCTTCTTTGACTTGTGGGGTTAGGAGAAAGGATTTCAAAGTCCTTTATATTAATATCTGACTCCACCACCCTAAAGGGAGAGTTTTCATCCACATTTACGACAATAGAATTGTATTATACGTTATTCTGCTTGCAGTACTTCTGTATCAATACTCCACGAGGCATTCATTCGAGCATATCGACATAGAATATTTTAAAATATAAGCACTGTAAGTAAACAACAAAGTAAAAAAATGCGTAAAACATCCCAGAATTAAGCATCAGCATACTCAATCACTATAAATTATAATATCTCACATACCCGCCTCTCTTTCAATTTAAAAATTTATCAGTGCAAAGATATGCATTATTCCCTTTCATTGGCAGATATTAAAATTGAATACTTACCAAAATTGAATATTCACAGGGAATTTCCACTTACCGCTTACATAAATTCAAAATCTCTGAATTATATTTTTCAATAAGTCCTTAAATGAAATACGTCCATAAGATTGATTCACATAAATCTTCTTATTTTCCTTGTAATACTCTTTCCCATTCCCTTTATAGTCAAAAGTTGTGTGGGTATAGATGGGTTGTGTTATATGTGAAACTATGAGATTTTTATCTACAGTTTTACAATGTTCACCAGATCCATCCCATCCTAAATTACGAACCATTGATTCTTTAGGCATAATAACGTCCATATTGTTTATAGCAATGTACACACTTTTCTCGTTATCAAATAGAACTTTCGTTTTATATACAAGACTAATAAAGCCCAATACCCTATTCCAACCATTTTTATAAATTCTAAACCAATTTAATGGATTAATCGCTTTTAAACGCCAATATTTTGAATTACTTGCTTCCTTTAACTTATAATATCGGTCTCTCCAAATACCATAACCCCATGCCGAAAAATCAACATTTTGACGATAAAAATTATTATTCATAAATTTTACATCATAAAAATGCCGGTAACCATTGATTGCAAATACTGAAGAATCATCTCGAAACTTTTCAAGACCTTCGTTAATAAACACAAGAAATGAAGGTGAAAAAATATTATCATCTTCAGTAAAAATTAATTTGTCATGATTTTTAAACGCAATATCACGAAGATTTTCAGAATTACCATTTGGACCAATACCTAAATTCGTAGAACGTATTACCACATGAAGAGTCTTGAATAAATGCGTTTTTTTAAGAGAGTTCAAATATTGTTCTATTTTTTTATATCCCTCCCAATGAGATTCCTTTAGAGGATAGTCAAGACCAATATATACTTCTGTTTCTTCTGCCCAGGTACACTTCATTAAGGATTCCACACACTTTTTCAAATGATCATATCTACACAATGTCGGAATAATAACAGGAGCAAACGACAATGGCTTATTCAATTTTTTATTTTCATTCATATTGACAATATTAGACCGTTCCGTGTAGGGGATCATTCGCGGCTGATTCCCTGCAATTGATTAGACAAATTGAGTTGATTTAAGCTGTTGTTTGAGTTGATTTAAATACACAGCTTAAATCAACTCTATTATTTTCGATGTCACCCTTTACTCGTATCAGAGGGGTATAAAACTAAGTATAAAAAGCAATTCCACCCAAAGAATTCCGCAGAATTCCCAAGCAAGTTTCTTAAAGGATGACCTGCTTCTTGCTTCTCTGTAATCGTCAATGGCCTACTCAAATGCAGTTATGGATTTGGTTAATCCAAAAGCCCACTACACCAAGGCCACGATCAATAAAAGTATTTTGATCATGATATTAAGAATTATGATTCTTGTCAACTCTTCCGCGACCTTGTATACAAGAGGTTAATAAATTAGCCTCTCCTCTTGGGAGGGTGCGACCTACACGCGAGGCCGATAGTCTTCCCATTAATGATATTTTAGTAATCGGACAAATCCTTTAATCATTTCTTGTACCCCCAAGTATTCAAAGAAACCACTATTGCACTGTATACCCCCCGTCAACGATGAGATTCTGTCCTGTGATCCAACGGGATGCATCCGACAAGAGGTAGATGCATGCATTCGCCACATCCTCTGTTTTTCCAAGTCCAAGAAGATGCTTCGCCTCCAATGCCTTCCTTTTTTCGGGATCCTTGATATGCGGAAGATTCTCATTTATCGGTGTTATGATAACTCCCGGAGATATGCAGTTGAATCTGATTTTCCTTCGTGCATATTCGGCTGCAAGGGCACGGCAACCTGAAAGCAACGCTCCCTTGCTCATAGCATACAGACTTTTCCCGGGATCTCCTGTAAGTGCAGCGACAGATGACAGGAACACAACGCTGCCTCCATCCTTGGAGAACCTGCCGACCTTGCAGAGTTCCCTTGTAAGGTTGACAGCACCTATGGCATTGTTGGAGAAATATCTTTCCATCTCAGCGGTGTCTGCCAATTTCAATGGCAATGTCCCGGAAATGCCGGCACAATGTACAATCCCGTCTATCCGCCCAAAATCCGTGTTTATCTGTTGAACCACATCCGACATACATGCATCATCCGTGAGATCCAACACGTAACTGCCGTGTCTCTTGCCTTCAGACAGGCATGTGTATGTCTCCTGAAGACGTTCCGGATTACGACCTATAAGGATGACCGAAGCACCCTGCAGGCTACAGGAGATGGCGGTGTGCCTTCCTATGCCTGAGGATGCCCCGGTTATTACTATAACCTTATCTTCCAACGAGAATGGATTCATACCTCAACTATGTCGCTTATATTAAGATTCACGAATGGAACCACAGCCGTAGCCCATGTCATGCCGACACCGAAAGCACTCAAAAGAAGGGTGTTCTCCCCTTCAAGTTTCCCTTTCAGCTGATCAGCGATGGTCAGGGGGACTGACACGGAGGAGGTGTTGCCATACTTCTCTATTGTGGAGGGTATCCTGGCAGTGTCAAGCTTGAGTTTCTTCGCAAGGTAGCTGTTGATAAAGTTGTTCGCCTGATGGAAGATGAAGTAGTTGAAGTCTGCCACAGTCTTGCCGGAGTATTCAAGGGTCTTCTTTATGTCCTTAGGTATCTCACGTATGACAAAATTGAAGACATCGCCCCCCATCATGTAGCCCTGCTCCTCACTCCTGATGTTGCCGTACTCATCGACGACCTTCTCCTTGACGGTCTCGGCTGATGACGGCATACGGTAGCCTCCGGCATTTATCTTGATGAGATCTCCGCGTGAACCGTCGGAGTTCAGTGAGAAATAGCTCCTGCCAAACTTCTCATCCCTCTCTATAAGCGCGGCGACTCCACCATCCCCGAAAAGGAATGCCGAACGTCTGTCCTTAGGGGAATATACCTTTGACCGGGTCTCCCCGTCAAGCAATAATGCCTTACGGTAGTTGCCTCCCGACATGAGTGCATACACCACGTTAAGCCCGTATATGAAGGCGGAGCATCCAAGGTTGATGTCAAACGCAACCGTCGAGTTTGGCAACCCGAGACGATGCTGAAGTAACACTGATGTGGCAGGCATCCTGTAGTCGGGGGTCTGCGAGATGAATATCAGAAGGTCTATCTCCGACCTGTCTATATCGTTGTCATCAATAAGTCTCTGAGCCGCCGCGAAACAGAGGTCGGAGGAGCACGTGTCCTTGTCTGCGAAACGACGCTCGTAGATACCCACCTTGTCAACCACTTCCCTGACCTGATCGGCAGGGAAATAGTCAGTGTACCTGTAATTGTCTATGACGGTATGGGGGACTGCCCCGGCGAGGGCTGTCACACCCACACCTGTATATGATGAGAATGCCATTACCTGTTGGAAATATAGTTTACCAGATCCTCTATTGTCAGCAGTTGCTTGAAATCAGCGTTCTCTATCTGGATGTCATATTCCTCATCCATCATCGCTATCACTGAAAGATAGGACAATGAATCCCATTCCGGCAATGTGCGGAACACTGTATCTCTACTCAGAACAGAGGAATCCTCCAATTCAATCGCCTCTGCAAATTTCTCTATAAAACTGTTCAAATCCATATTAATACTCTATTTTTTTTGCAGGGACCCCGAATACGGTTATCCCCGGTTTAACATTTCTCAACACTACACTACCGGCCCCAACGATGGAATTGTCCCCGACCTTCTTGTGGGGAAGCAGACGCACTCCGGGGTGCAACGTGACCATCTCCCCGACTTCCGAGAATCCTCCGAGGAATGAATATGCACCAAGATGGGACCAGTCCCTGACCTTGCAGTCATGCCCAAGTACAGAATAACCCATGATGGTCACATAATCACCTATCGTTATATCGCAGCTTATGCTGCACGCAGTACGTATTATGCAACCTTTGCCTATCATTGTGTTCATCCCTATCTGAACATCCGGATGTATGAGGGATATAAACTCACCACCTTTGGCAAGTATTTTTTCCACATATTGCTTTTTATATCTTATATCTCCAAGGGCACATACAAAGACATCATCGTCCTGAACTTCATAATCCTCCACTGAGGATATTATTTGAGGATACCCCTCATATCCATCCAAGGCATCCGCTTTGTCATCAAGGAACCCCTTGCAAACTAATTCCGGATCATTCCTTCTACAATCCAGATAAAGATTGTAGACTTCCCTCCCGAATCCACGGGCTCCTATTATAATCAGATTTTTCATTTCCTGAAGAATTTAAGAACCCTCTCTATATCTGCATCCGAAAGGTCATGATGCATCGGAAGACATAGAACCGTGTCAGCAAGTTTATGTGCAACAGGGAGATTCTCGCGCGTGGCGGATGGAAGCCCCTTGTAGGTGCTGAACTCGCTTATGAGGGGATAAAAGTAGCGGCGTCCGAGAACGTTGGCTTCCTTCATCTCCTGATAGAGTGCATCACGGGTCTTGCCGAACCGCTCCGCATCTATGAAGATCGGGAAATAGCTGTAGTTGTGGCGCACTCCGGGCATGTCGTCGAAGAAGCTGATGCCCTCAACATCGCGCAGTGCCTCGCGGTAGGCGTTGGCTACTTTCTGACGGGCGGCTATAGCCGCATCCACCTGACGGAGATTGAGGAGTCCGTAGGCTGAGCGCATCTCGTCCATCTTGGAGTTGATGCCGGGGGCGACAACCGTCGTCTCGTTGGCGAATCCGAAGTTCTTCAGATAGTCGATGCGTTTCTTCGTCACCTCATCCTGCATCACCATCGCCCCGCCCTCGATCGTGTTGTAGACCTTTGTGGCATGGAACGAGAGTGTCGACATGTCGCCGGCATTGAGGACGGATTCCCCGTTTACCTCCACTCCGAAGGCATGGGCGGCATCATATATCACCTTCAGCCCGTACTTGTCGGCTATCTCCTGTATCGCCTTCGTGTCGCACGGCTTGCCGTAGCAGTGAACGGGCATGATGGCGGTGGTCTTCGGTGTTATTGCCGCCTCTATCTTTGAGGGGTCAAGGTTGCAGGTGGCGGGATCCACGTCAACAAACACCGGCTTGATGCCGTTCCACCACAGTGAGTGGGTCGTGGCTACAAAGCTGTAGGGGGTGGTTATGACCTCACCGGTGATGCGCAGTGCCTGGAGGGCTGTGATAAGGGGCAACGTGCCGTTGGTGAAGAGACTGATGTATGGCACCTTGAGATATGCGGCAAGTTCCTTCTCCAACTGTTTATGAAAGGAACCGTTGTTCGTTATCCACTTGCTTGCCCAGATCTCCCTGAGCATGTCGTGAAACTCCTCCAGATCGGGAAGTAGCGGAGAAGTCACGGTAATCTGCTTGTTACCGTCCATAATTTATACTGATTATTTTGTTTTTACGAATGAAAGGAGCTCGCGCAGGTCTGACGAGCGTGTGAGTCTCGTCACAATCAGGAAGTACACGATGCCAGACAGTATGCCGGCTATGAGTTTCAGCATGTTGCCGGGAACCAACTGCACCACGCCCCAGACCACCGCGCCCATCGAGAATGAGTAGAGGAGTGTCGGGACAAGATCGCGCATCTGGCGCAGGAAGCCCACCTGTATGAGTTTACCCGTATAGTGGGTGTTGATTATCAGTGCGATTATCGAGTTCGCCACGGAGCCCCAGCACATGGCGACTATGCCGAACGGCACAGTGATGCATATCATGGTGACTCCGAGACATTTCTTGATTATCTCCAGACGGAGGAACAGGTCACTCCTCCCCTTCACCTGAAGTAGATTGAGGTTGATGGCATGGATTGGATACCACATCATACCCAGACAGATTATCTGGAGAAGGACTGCGGCAAACTCCCACTGCTCCTTCAGCACAAGCAGAATGAACGGATGCGCCACTGCCGCAAGCCCTATCATGAGTGGGAACACGATGAAGGCGGAGAGACGCAGGAAACGGCGGTAGACACTGCGAAGACGCTCGTCATCATCTTGTATGGAGCAGAGTATCGGGAACGTGACCCGCTGTATTATACCAGATACATTTGATGACGGGAATTCCGCAAACTGATGTGCCCTCGTATAATAGCCAAGATCGGATGCCTTGAATACTTTTCCAATAATCATAAGATATATATTTTGGTAGAGAGACTCAAGAATTCCAGATAAAGCTAGTTTAGATCCAAATGAGAAAAGTTCACGGAAAGACTTCCATGAATATATCCACTGCGGACGCCATGGGGATAATATCCACAGCAGACCTACATTAACGGTTAGGTTGGTCAGCTGATACCAGACTATCGACCACACCCCAGAACCGGTGTATGCCATCGTTATACCGACCGCACCGGAGACAACAGCAGCCGCAGATGAAGCCTTTGCCTGTGTCTTGAAGTCTATCCTAACCGTCAGCAATGCTCTCTGCACGACGACAAAGGAATTGATCAGCACGCTGACCGAGATAAGTCGTGTGAGTGGCACAAGTATCGGCTCGTTGTAGAACCGAGCAATAAGCGGAGCACAGAGGAAGAGGAGGAGATAGAGAACCAGCCCGACTCCGATATTGAAGTAGAAGACGGTGGAGTTGTCAACCTCCGAACGGTCCTGTTTCCGGATTAAAGCTTGCGAGAAACCACTATTTACAAGCGACTGCGAAATGGCTATGAATATCGTGAGCATCCCTACAAGACCGTAGTCCTCAGGGGTAAGTATACGCGCCATGATAATCATGACGACGAATGCTATACCCTGCACGGAGAATCTTTCGAGAGTGCTCCAGAGTGTGCCCTTTAGGGTCTTTCTTTTCAGCGATTCAGACAAAACTTTAGGGGAGTATCTGATTAAACTCCCTACCCCCTAAAGTAGGAGGTAAGGTGGCAAGATCGGAAATTATATTTTATTGTAGATTAATTTCTTTTTATTCTTTTGTTTCTTCGTGTGAAGATAATTCTCCGTGAGCTTTGTGGTCTCTGCGGTTTATCTTTTTTCGCGCTTCACGCTCACACTTGAAACAAAACGGCTACGCTGTTGATCCTTTGGTATCTTCACGGATTTGCGCAAGCTGGAAGCTGACGCTCCCGGTTTCGCTCCCCTTTTAGGGGCTACGGGGCGGCGTCGAGGGCGAGGGCGGTGCGGGTCGCGACGATGGTGAAGGTGGCGTGGGCGAGGGAGAGGAGGTAGTGGGGTTCGCTGCCCTGCTTCGTCTTGATGTCGATGATGGTGGCTTCGCGTCCTTTGAAGGGTCCGGTGTGGATTATCACTTTTTGGGATTTGGCGAATTCTTTACGGTGGGCGGCGATCCATTCCTCGCGGTCTACGAGGTCTACGTCGTCGCGGAAGTCGCGGAGGGCTACCTGGAAGATCTCGATTTCGTGTTGTGGTACTATTGCGAATTGGCGGGTACGGCTCACGCGGAGAAGTGCGGCGTCGCGTCTTAGCCTGTCGATGAGCATCGCCTCTATGGGGTTCGCCTTGAGGAAGACGAATCGGCTTATGGCGGATGTCTCTGTGGGGCGTTCGTCGGTGTTATCGGTGGGGTTGTAGAGTCGGCGGTAGGCTTCGGTTTCTGTGCCGAAGATGCCGGAACGTGCTATGAATGAACGGAGTTTTTCGCCACGGAAGGTGGTGGAGTAGCTACAGAGTACGTACCAGTTGTGCTGGAGGAATGTGGCTACACTGCGTTCCGAACGGTTGAGGTCGAGCCATGTCTGCTCGTCTATCTCGGTAAACTTGCCGCTGACGGCGCATTGTATCGCTGTCTCGATGGCTGCTGCCGGTGCACCGGTCTCGGCGGCGAGTGAGAGCCATTCGCTGAAGGTGTCGGGATAGGTGGCGAGGGGTATCTCCTGACGGCGGAGCCATTTGCAGGCACGCGTCATGATGCGCTTCGCTTTGGCTGCAATCTGCGCGTCGGTATCTGTGTCGCTGATTACGCTGAAGAGTCGGTCGCCGGTGGTGCAGATCTTCCCTTCGTTGTGCATTCGGGCGAGGGAGAGGGCTACTGCCGGAATCGGCAATGCCCGACCGTATTTCGGGATGAAGCACTCTGAATTTTCTGAGGGTTCTGATGTCTTGAGGCGGAGGATGGATTCGATGTCGAGTCCGTAGAAGAAGAGGCTGAAGAGGTAGATGAGCACGGCACGTGCGTCGGTGGTCTCTTCGCGGAGCCGACGGCGCTGCTGCGGGTCGTCGGATTGCTCCGCAATGGAGCGGTTAGCGAATATCCAAGTTAATTTGCGCGTCAGGGTCAACACGGCATCGGTCAGCCGGAGATCTATCTTTACTGGTGACTCGGCTTTCACTTCAAGACCCCATACATCATTGCGCAGTCTGTCGAGTGCTTCGGGGATGGGATCGTAATTGGGTATTACCTTGTCGCGGATGGCTTTACGGATGGTTCCGCGCAGACGTTCCACACATTCGTTTGCCACGGTCGGGCTGTAGGTCTTGCCGGAGCCGTCGGTTATGGATTTTCCGTAACCCATGACAAAGGGCGTAGTCTGTGCCATTCGCAAGTCGGTGTCGGCATCACAATATCCGGAGATTGTCGTCACAAACTGAGCGGTCTTTTCCTGCGTTGTACGTGACGAGGACTTTTTCAGCTCATCGTTCTGCAACCTTATATATTCCAATAAGTTCACAGTAGAAAAATCCGTAACTTGGGGGTATAGTGAAGAGTGCTCTTCCTTTCGTTGACTCAGTAAAACTGTCCAACGTAAGAATAATGGCAAACCGAGAGTTCCAGACCGTGAGGTCTCATTCTCAAATGCTTTATGTGTTGCCGATGGGAAATGGTTTCCCGATGGCATAGTGAGGGCAGAACATACACATTTTCAGTGTATTACCCATACAAACTTAGTCCTTCTCTAACTTAGAGTGGGGCATTACATGGCAAAATTAATAAAATCTGCTGATATGAACAAATTTTATTTTAATCAAAAATTTTTATTAACCTATATTTGGAATTTATGTGAATTTTGATTTATTATTGCTTATTTATTTGATGATTAATGACATATCTTCTTAATGAGAAAATAATATTAATTAAATCTCATGAATTTATTCGACTGAATATAGGGGTTGGTATATAAAATATCAGAATAACGTTGAGAGTAAAAATATGACGTGAAAAAGTACATAATTTGTTGACCATTTCCCTTAATTGTTGACCATTTGTTGCACTTATAAATTTTTAATATTTTAATTATCAGTTATTTAAATCACAATACCCCACTCTAAGTTAGAGACGGGCAAAAATGGCAAACATTTGTGGATTTTACACCACAAAGAACGCGGAGAGCACGGAGTTTTTTATAATTTCTCTGCGCTCTCTGTGTTCTCTGCGGTTAAACTCACCACAAAGAACGCGGAGAGCACAAAGGAATTAAAAAACTTTGTGCTCTCCGCGTTTCTGTGGTGGTGTGGCTGTCAGAAGCCGCGCAGGATGATGTCGTTGGCACGTGAGATACGTCCGGTGTCAAGCGTAGCCAGGTAGATGCGCGTGGTCGCCTCGCTCTGATGACCGAGCGCGTCACTGATCACACTCAGCTCCACGTTTCGCGTGCGTGCTATCGATGCCCATGAATGGCGGCTGGTGTAGGTGGTCAACTTATCGGCAAGCCCTATCCTCTCCCCTATCTTCTTCAGTTTCTTGTTAAACTCGCGCAAAGCGTTGAGATACTGCTTACGCGTGTCGCCCTTCGGGTCACTGATGATTGGTAGAAGATATGGAGAATCCGTAGCCGAAGGATGCTTGTCGAGCATGTGGAGTATCTTCGCGTTGACGCCGATGTTGATGCTCTGCCCCGTCTTGGCGCGGCAATAGCTTATCACCTCATTACGCATATCCGTCTTTTTCAGGAATGCCATGTCTACGAAGGATATCCCCATCATATAGAAACTGAGCAGAAACATGTCGCGCACCATCTCCAGCGCGTTGTCGCCCGATAGATTAAGCATCCTCACTTTCCGCAGGTCGGTCTCGGATATGGCACGTTTTCGCGTCTTAGCAATCCCTGTGTAGACGTTGGCGAAGGGGTGACATTCGCGCACCATACCTGTCTTCACCATACGGGAGTAGACTGCCCTCAACGCCCGCATATAGAATGATATGGAATTGTTGACCACGCCACGCTGACTGAGCCACGACTCGTATTCCTCCATAAGATCGGCAGTGATGATGTTGATGTCGTAGCCCGTCTCGGCGGCAAAAGCACGCAAGCGTCGTAACGCGGAGGTATATGTGCGCACGGTGCCCATCTTCCCGCTCTTCTCCTTTAGATATATCTCCTCCTCCATGAAGTCGGGGAAAGGGATGGGGGTTATCTGAGCCTGAAAGGCATCCACAATGTCATCTGCGGAATACCCGCCGTATCTCCCCTCCAACCCGTCGATTATGCTACGAATCGCCTCCATGTCCTCATCGATGCGGGTGTTGGCGATTCTCATCTCGTTTGCCACGGCGAGATCGCCAATGGCATCCGGGGGCATCACTACGCGAGATGTCGCCTCCTCCCACATATCTTTCCTTACTGATATTCCGGATGCGATACGACGTATCACCCGGCGATGGATCACCTGATACACAACACGTCCGGCACTGGTGCCGGCATTAGAGAATCTGATCTTAATCTTGATAGTTGCCATTGTTTCCTTATTTTCATGATGCGGTCAGTCTATCGGAACCGCCATATATTCTCACTGCAAATATATGCAGCCGGAAACAAGGCACAATCACACCATACCGACAGCAGACCTATCTCTTTGTCTCCCGACTCTTCCTCATCTCCTGTGCGCACTGTACAGCATAAAGCTGCATGTCGACAATACTTTCATTCTCATCAACAATCTCAATGCCAAGCATAGTCTCTATTATGTCTTCCATCGTTATTATTCCCCGCAGGCAACTGTAGCCGTCGGTAATCGCCACTATATGTTCTTTTGTCACAAGCATCTGCTCCCAGATATTCGACACGGGTTCATTCTCCTTAAATTGCAGTATCTCCCGCTTCAGGCTGTCAAGGACACATCCGAAGTCGTCTGCCGACACTTTTTCAAGCACATCATTGCGGAGGACGTAACCGGAGATGAAATCGTCATCGCTGTCATAAACGGGAATCCGCGACTTTGTAAAACGTCTGTCATCATACATCTCGCGGCACGTCATTGACGCGTTTGCCGATTCCACCACTATCTGCGGTGTCATTATATCGGCAGCCTTAACACTTTCAAGATGTATAAGACTCTGTATCGCCTTTGATTCCTTAGCTTTGAAGACACCCTCCTCCACTCCGAGGCTGACCATGGCCGACACTTCATCGCGGCTCACTGATGCCGGCGCATCCTTTGGCGTCAGCCAGCGGGTGATGAGTTCCGACAGCCATACCAACGGATAGGTAATGATGATAAGCACACGGATTACAGCTGTGCTCTTCAACGCAAGATCACGCCAATAGAATGCCCCGATAGTCTTGGGGATAATTTCAGAAAGCACAAGGATAAGAAATGTCATCACCGCAGAGACGATACCGAAAACAGCCTCACCCCATAACTCGATCGCCTGCGCTCCAACACCTGCCGCACCGATCGTATGGGCTATAGTGTTGAGGGAAAGAATTGCCGACACAGGTCGGTCAATATTCGACTTGTAGCGTTTCATAAGTGACGCGAGACGTGGATTTTTCATCTCAAGAGTACTTATGTATGACATCGGTGTGGAAAGGAGCACCGCCTCAAGAACAGAACATAAAAATGAGAGCGACAACGCTCCTATAAGGTAAATCAATAATAATCCCATGATTTAATTTTATTTTGATAAATGGATGCCAAATACCAATGACATCTTTTAAATGTGTCTTTTAATGTATATTTTTATTTTGATTTAAATCATTTCAATAAGCAAAGGCAGACGGCATGACATTCAGCATCTGACCTAATAAGCAGGGATGGCATTATAACCGATACACACAAAAACGCTTATGTTTTGTGTAATTGGAATATCGCGGCACGATATGGCTTAATTCCGCACCGCTAAACTGTAAAGAGACACTTAACCCCTCTTTCAACCCGTATGCGGAGCTTGACATCACCGTTTTCCGGATACTCTGTCTTTGCGGAAGGTCAATGCAGATGCAACACTCACTTTCTATATCATCAGCCGACATCTCGCTTATGCCACAGCAATCTGCACCGATAGTAAATATCGACATGACCATCGTTAGTATTATGGGCAGTATTCTTCGCATTAGTTTTTTTTATAAAAAAACAATATTTTTATCAATTTGTTCAATATGAAGTTATTTAAACTTCCTCTTGGATTAAGTAATATTCAAAAAATCAGCGGGTGCAGTTTCAAATACATCTGCACCCGCCTCTCAATGACACACATTCAGTGATGTTCCGCAAAAAAATCTCTCAGTAATTCCGGCACCGGCAACCCATCGCACCTTATCCTGCCAAGCAACGATAGCGCAGGTTCCGTCAATGAAAAACACATCAACCGCCGGTCGGCATCTCCGAATTCTCTATTGACAAAACCCTTCTCCTCAATCGAACGCAACACCTTCGACAGATGCGACACCTTCATACCTACGCTCTGAGCAATCTCCTTCGCCGCCGGTTGCTCATGTCCGATGCAGCACATAACCATCGCCTCGTTAAGGGTCACGCCATATAATTCCACAAGGTCAGTCTCCAGACGGCAAATTGCCTGATAAAGCTGACGCATCTTACATATACATGAAATCTTTTCCATTCATAAAATACTTTTAGTTTCCACTCATGCAAATCCTTACTCTCAAACAGTTCAGATAAACAGGTTCACATTTGAAACGACTGCACGATCCATATAGGTAGCGACACCACCGATGACAACATTGTCGAGAAGTTCCTCCCTCTTCACCCCCATCACGTCCATCGACATCTGACAGGCTATAAACTCCACTCCGTTGGCTATCGCTTGTTCGCGCAACGACTCAAGCGACTCGATACCCTTCCTCTTCATTATGCCGCGCATCATACGCGAACCGACACCACCCATATTCATCTTGGAGAGGGATAGCTTCCTGCTGCTCGACGGGAGCATCATCCCGAACATCTTGCCGAACACGTCTTTCTCCACCTTCGGTTTATTCTCCTTCTTTATGGCATTGAGTCCCCAGAACGTGAAGAATATGCTGACCCTCTTCCCTGTGGCTGCCGCACCGTTTGCCAACACAAACGTGGCGAGAGCCTTGTCCAGATCATCGCTGAAGAGGATGAAGGTCTTGCCATCTCCTGACGGACGCGCACCTTCTACACCATCCCTCTGCGGCTCACCTTTCTCTATGACCACGTTGTATATGCCAGCCTTTGAGGATGTGGAGATAAGACGGTTGCCAGTGGTGCGGCACCATGATTCGGCATCTATCGGGAATCCGGCATCTGTAGCCGTCACCTCAATACGTTCCCCCACACTGAGTCCGTCCATCGTATTCTTCATCTTCAATATCGGTCCGGGGCACTGCAATCCGCAAGCATCCACCTTCATAGTCTCATGAACTACAGCCGCAGCACCTCCGTCAGCCTCCTGCAACTTACCCCCACGCGGTCCACCATTATCGGAGGGAGCTGCTATCGGGGCAGTGGCGGCACGATAAGTCTTCAATCCACCTATCAGATTCCTCACATCCTTGAATCCGTTACCCTTCAATATATTGGATGCAAGATAACCGCGAAGACCTACACCGCAATATAGATACACCGGACGATCCGTAGGAATCTCGCTGAGTCGGTCGCGCATCTCGTCAAGCGGAATATTGACAGATCCCTTCAGATTCCCCAACGCATATTCATCGGGGGTACGCACATCGATAAGAGTCACGTTCGAGAGGTCGGCATCCCTAAGCTCGCGCCAATAGATAGGCTGCATCTTCCCTTGGAGAATGTTCCCCGCCACGTATCCGGCAAGAGCCACCGGGTCTTTCGCTGCTGAGAACGGCGGCGCGTAGGCATGCTCTATCTCGGTAAGGTCGCGCACGGTGCCTCCCTTCTTGATTACGAGTGCAAATTCATCCACACGCTTGTCAACTCCGTCATAACCTACAATCTGTGCGCCGTAAAGCCTGCCATCCTTCGGCGAGAAGGTCACTTTTATGCTCATCGGCATCGCACCGGGATAGTATCCGGCATGGGAGTTGGGATGTATCGTGGCTGATGCGTAAGGCATACCCATCATCTTCAACCGTTTTGCAGGGAGTCCGGTAGCGGCTACCGTCAGGTCAAACACCTTCGCTATCGAAGTGCCGATAGAGCCTTCATATTTCACGTGGTTACCAAATGTCATATTGTCCGCCACGATACGCGCCTGACGGTTGGCTGGTCCGGCGAGGAAATTGAGCCACGGTTTCCCGGTGATCGGATGAGGATATTCTATGGCATCCCCTACGGCATATACCCCCGGCTCGGAAGTCTGAAGGTATTCATCCACGTATATCCCTCTCATCTCGCCCAACTTCAATCCGGCATCTGCAGCAAGACGCGTCTCCGCACGTACCCCTATGGATAGAATCACCATATCCGTATTCAGCGTAATGCCCGACTTGAAGTTGACGTCGAGAGTACCACCCCTCTCGACAAACGATTCAACAGCCTGTTCGAGATAGAGCCCTACCCCTTTCTGTTGCAGATGCTGATGCACGATTGCCGCCATTGAATAATCGATCGGACCCATCACTTGATTTGCCATCTCCACGACCGACACGTCGATTCCGGCATATTTCAGGTTCTCTGCCATCTCCAGACCTATGAATCCACCCCCGACGATCACGGCTCTCTTCACGTCATTGGAAGCGATGTAACTTTTTATCTTATCGGTGTCGCTGACGTTACGCAGCGTAAATATGCCTCGGCTTCCTATTCCGGCGAGCGGCGGCACCACAGGCGACGCACCGGGCGACAGCAGCAGCCGGTCATACGTCTCCTCATATTCACGTCCGTCGGCAGTACGCACTTTGACGCTCTTATTTCTGACATCGATTCCGACCACCTCCGAACGTGTGCGTACGTCGATATTAAACCGTTTGCCGAATGCATCGGGCGTCTGCACGAAAAGTTTGTCGCGCTCCGCAATCACGCCACCTATATAATAAGGCAGACCGCAATTGGCATAAGAGATATAATCACCCTTTTCAAAAAGGATTATCTCCCCCTGCTCGATGTTTCTACGTATTCTTGCCGCAGCGGTCGCGCCACCTGCCACTCCTCCAATTATGACGAATTTCATATCCAAAGATTATTTTGTTTAAGATTGTTTCTATAATATTTTACCATATTCAATATTTTCCAATAGAAAATATTTGCAAATATACTACTAATTTTTGAAATATAACTACAAAGGATTAAAAAATTTTTATCTCTTGAAATAATCTGAATATTTTCAATCTATATGAAGTTGTCTAAACTTCTATGTTAAAAAAATCTTTTCAATCAACAATGTCATTTTTCATATTCACGCGTTATATTATTAAACCATACACTATAACCATTAAGTAACCAACCATATTAAAACGAAACTAAAATACCCATCTTTTGAGGAACTATGAAATCCCTCATCAGTCATAATGGAACCCCATTACTCCATCTTCGGGTTTCCATATTTCCTTCAAAATATTAGCCATTTTATTGTATAGTTTTAATATGGCTGGTTACTTAAGCAATAAACATAAACCACATGGCACATCATCATCACCACGGTCATGAGCATCATCATGATATCGACGTAAGCAACCTCAATTCAGCATTCATCCTCGGAATCGTATTGAACACCGCATACGTGGTGGTGGAAGCGGTATACGGACTCATTTATAATTCAATGGGGCTACTATCTGATGCCGGGCATAACCTCAGCGACGTCGCCACGCTTATAATTGCCATGGTGGCATTCAAGATGTCGCAGCGCAAACCGACTGAACGCTACACTTATGGCTACAGGAAGATGACCGTGCAGGCATCACTGATCAACGCGCTGCTGCTCTGCGTGGCAGTCGGGGCAATCCTTGTGGAAAGCATCTCTAAACTGATCCATCCGGAGGCGGTCGATGGTGATGCCGTCGCTTGGGTGGCAGGCGTAGGCGTTGTGGTGAATGGCATCACGGCATGGCTCTTCATGCGCGATAAGAACCGCGACCTCAACGCAAAGGGGGCATTTCTCCACATGGCAGCCGACGCACTCGTATCGGTAGGCGTCGTCGTGTCGGGTATAATCATTCATTTCACCGGGTTATACGTAATTGACCCGATCATCGGTATTGTGATAGCCATAATCGTTGGATGGTCTACTAAGGATCTTCTGCAGAAGAGCATGCGCATGTCGCTTGACGCGGTTCCCGACGGTATTGACTATGAGAAGGTGCGCCAGGCAATCTCAGACGTTCCGGGGGTCAAGTCGGTGCATCATCTTCATATCTGGCCATTGAGCACAACCGTGACAGCGATGACCACCCACGTCATCATCAGCGACCCTTTGGAGATGGACAACGTAATCAACGACATACGCAAGAAGATGCAGTCGATGGGTATCAAGCACTCCACAATCGAGACCGAGACCAAGATCTCGTCGGGAGAGAGCACCGAATGTCCCTGCTGACCCGCGCCAAATATCCGCCCGACCTCAAATATGCCCCGGATGATGAACACGTCCGTGTCTATCCCTGCCGAAACCTATTACAAGCTCATTTAATTGAGAGGAGAGAGCGGTTATCAGCTAAATAAAATCGTGGAAAGTGTTTCACAACCCTTCCGACTGCAATGTTTGCGGAAATCCGAGCACAAATCACAGCCGCTGTCCGTTGTGCCTGTGCAGATGACTCCCCTTTCATTATAAGTGGTAGCGACGCAACAAGCCACTCGCAATCCTCCATATTCCAAAAGGCACAGTAACCGCTCATATACCTTGCCGCCCATATCCGCATATCGGCATCATCTGGAACACCAATATCATCGCCAGGCAACCTAACTATCACCCCACCACCCTCAATGAAATCAAAAGGATACAATATTGGAACGGCAGCGGTCGGCTGACCGGTATTCACCACGATTACAATATCAAAGTCGGCAATGTCAGATAGATCATCAGACCGCCTTATCCGGCAAAATCCGATGTTCTGCAATTCGTCACTGATAAACTCCGACAGGCTACCATATCCAATTATAAGAATACGGCAATCCTTTATCTTATGCATTTCTTGCTGTGTCATATATTATATTTTCTGATGCAAAATTATAAATACCATGCATCATGCACCATACCCAAAAGGGTATATTTTCAGTTTTCCACTGTCATTGGCTCACTTCCAATCGAAACTTCTGTAATATTTACAAGAAAGTCAAGGATCCGGACCTTGTGGGTGCGTTATCCGTACACAAGGAGGGATTGAAGAAAGGGTTTCTCCAGAGGTATTAGAGATAATCGCCCAATGGATTAAATCACTTAATAAGTGAGGATGGCTCATCAATAATACAACGTCCTGAAAATTGTGGAAATTATCACAACGTATGGGGTGCTTTGAATTTCACGGCAAGTCTCTTGAGCCGGTTACCCTCGCCATGATGCAATCGTTCAATGAGAAAATAAATATCGAGCCATCTTTGTAGCATAGCCTATATTTTCTCTTTTGCCCAGCTATATATATTGGTTTATGGTTTGACGGGTATATATATTGCCCGAACCAAACCATGTTGTCTACTCATATGAATTGTTTTAGGCGAAATGGCAGAAGCGATTTATAGCAAGTGTTCTGATAGATTATTTTTTTACTACCCATCGTCCGGTTTTATTTGACCCCTCGCGAGTTAACAGACCCAATTCTCGTAACTTAGCGATAATTCGATTTACCTTGCTTTTTGAATACCCAAACTGCAATACTATTTTGGGCTGGGTTATGGTTGGATTTTTGGAGATGAAGTCTAATACCTTTTTTATCTCCTCATTTATCTCCTCATTTATCTCCTCATTTATCTCCTCATTTATCTCCTCATTCTCACTTCTGGATTGCATAGTCTGGCGAGAATTGTTTTTTGCAAGTGGATACGTGACAGTGGAGATAAGCAAATCGCTATTAAACTTAACCTCACAGCCAGTTAATTCTTTCCACCTGATAATCTTGTCTATGCCATATCCTGCATTTTCCGAAAGTTTGGGGTGGCGGAAGAATTTAATGATACTCGGATTGCGTGGCATAGACAGCACTCTGCTTCTAAACTCAGTCGCATCAAGAATAAAGCGACCGGGATTCTGCATTACAATCTTATCATTAAACACTCTGATTGTAGGGTGGGCCGCAGCGAAATAATCCGAGTGGGCGCAAAAATTAACTACGCCTTCACGCAGACAAAAGAGTTGAGAATTATCTTCTGTCCCAAATATGTCCGGTCCCTCAATATATGGCGCATCCACGAAGTTGCGCAATCGGCGCATAATCAATTGAAAACTCTCCCAAATATTCTCTTGTTCCGGCATACGATAGGTATATCGTTGCGCCGCTTCGCTGTAAGATTCGCCGGGTATCTCCATATAGTCCACCCAAAATGTTGGGAGAACCCGTAATATGGAATCGCGTTTACCAAACATCAGCAAACTGCCATACGACAATTTTCCTGACCCTAAAACGATATTGATTTTCTTGCAGAAATCCTCATCATTAAGATTAGGGTATGAGAGCGAACGGTTGAAATCCCGCAGATAACTTCGATATGATGCCAACGATTCTAAGTTCACATCTTCAAATCCACTACCCACTACTTCTGTTTCTGATCGGGAGCCAAACGCTGCATCGCGAACAATGGCATCGACTTCCAAATCTGACGCTAACACATCGCCACTTCCAGACCGAACATATACCTCTCCTGTGCTTTTTATTGCTACCGGCTTGTGTGGTGATACCATGATCTCAAAAGCAAGTACAGTCTTGCCCTCGATAACATGTTTGCTTGTTCTGTATGATATGACGGCATTGAACTTCGTGCGCGAGCGCAAGGTGGTTATAATCTCTTGCTCCATTTTTTCGGGATTATCCACACCCTTGATTTTGTACACGGAGCCGAAATCTGTTTTTGATTCTTTCACGCCGAGCACAATCCATCCTCCGGCGGTGTTGGCAAACGCGCTAACCGTTTCCCACATGGATTTAGGGAGACCACCCGAAGCCTCTTTAACCTCGAAATCCTCCCATTCTATATCGTTGAGCTTGTTGACCAGTTCTTCTTTCGTCATTTCTGATGCTTATTAAAATGCAAAATTACAAAATTTTCTCCAATAATCCTCTGTTGTCCAAATACTATTACAAGTTTTAAGATGGGAAGAGATCATCGAAAGAAATCATAATCCCGGGTAATTAACGTGAGGTCGATTATCCGAAGCAAACCGAATATTCACATCAATGAATTTGAACGTATGTAAAATTGAGTTATCTTGGGCATAATGCATTACAGATTAGAGAGTAAAGCGGTGTTATTGTACTATGCAAAAAGGATAATTATATCATTATTTTCCTTTGGGACCTATCAGATAGAACAACGACGATACCTAATGTCGATAAGTAATAGCTGCGTAATACACAAAATGCCAGAAAAAAAGTATTAACTTTGCATTCATAGATGCTCTGCATCTGCCACTTAATAGACCAAATCATAAACAAGATAATATGAAACTCCTTTGAGGGTAATAGGCTTTGGTCGGCCTGTGGCACTCTCATTGGGATTTCTTTACATATAGCTGAATGGCTGAAACAGTATTAGTAACACCCGAAGGCAAAATTCGGGATTATATAGACGACACTATCCGTAAGGAAACCCCTGAAGAATATGTCCGTCAGACAGTGGAAAAACGACTTGTCATAGAACACAAATATGCCAAAGATTAAATCTTCCAAAATAATCATTGACGGTCTGCTATACGATTTTAAGCAAGACAAACGATTCCTTATTCCATTTATCACAGGAACTAAAATAGGTTTTTGTGATAATGAAAGGAACATAGTAATCCCGGCTTCATTTTCCACCGTGTTAGATGATTTTACTGGCGATTGGCCGTTAGTCAGAGTCGGCAATTATATTCCTGTCTCATACAAATTATCCGCTTCACCTTATCTTCGACTACAATACGGTCTAATCAACTGCAAAGGCACTTTTGTTTTACCTTTAGAGTATGAAGGAATTGCAGCTCCTGAATGTTCTACTCGCTTTACTGTGCGCTCTTTGGAGAAAGGCTATGCTGTTTTCGATGAATAATATTCTAATTCCATTTGAATATACAAGAATAGAATATAATTCAAACTATGTCATTGTCGAAAAATATGGGGATAAAGCTCAAATACCTATTTCTGAATTAAGTCCAAACAAACCAATAGAATTAACATCTTCTCCTGATTATGATGAGCCCTATGATCCAGACCCTTGGGATGCTAAATCTGAACTAAAACACATTCGTGAGAATGGAGGTGATTGGATATTTGATTAATTATTATTGGGCGTTTTATCCCCATTAGGCTAAGTTCGCTTCCGATACTTGAGTTTAAGGTCTCAATCCATCCAGACGAAAAAACATAACCAGACTCTCGGAGTAAATCATAAGCATTCCCTTGATATTGTATTATAATAATGTACCCCGACAAATAGGTTGGATTTGTCAGGGCGCATTGAGTTGGGTTATTCTTCTGTTGGGTCGCAGTAGAGGAACAATTTGTCTAAGCCACGTTCGTGTTCCCAATAGCGGATGTTCCGTTTTATGCTGTCCTGCTCATACTTGTTACCGGTGAAGAACTCTCGTTCACGATTTATCAGCAACTTCTGCATTTCCTCCGAGGTATGACCGTTACGCTGACCCATAGATACAAAAAAAGGACGGTATTTCTACCGTCCTCGTGGTCCCACTTGGACAATGGGACTATAAATTAAGTATCGTATCCATCAGTCATTTAGTCCGAGAGTATTCAGGGTACGTTCCCTATCTCTACTCCTACAGATTTCAATGTTCTTACGCCATGTGGGACATGACTGAGAGCAAAATTACTGATTTTTCATCGATTATCCAACACTTCCGGTGTTAAAAATCATTATCGAGATTCTACTAATCTTCAAGTTTCACAATCCATTTCCCGGCTTTGGTAGAACCTTCTCGTGACAGTTTGCCTTCCTTCTTTAACTGTCTTACGATTTTTTCAACTCCGCCAAGAGATAGCTGAAGTTTATCTGCAATTTCAGGAAGCGTGAGATTTCCATTGTCCGATAAAAGTCTGATAACTCTTATTCTGTTACTTTCTCCATTACTATGTAAGGGATTGGGTTCGACACTTATGCCTTCTCCCTTACTTTGTCCTGTGTTTTTGGTAATATAGTTTGTTTCTCCATTACTTTCTCCCTTGCTTTCTCCCTTACTTTCCGGCGTATCACTTACCTCAATAAGCTCATCCGGGTTATCATAGAGAAGTTTCATAGCCTCGATGTCGGGCTGGTGACCTTCAAAGCCGAGGGTAAGAGTTGTGCGGTCAACACCTCCGGAGGTAGTCACTTCCAGTTTGGGCGCACAGTGATACACGCTCTGCCACGTCTTGAAAATACCTTGAAGACCACTGCCGGCGCGCTCGCCGTATTTTACCATAGCAAGCATTTTCATCATCACTCCGTTGCGTGGGTCTGATGCGCTGTCCTGTATCGCTTCGGTAAGCGACACACGCATACTGCCGGGATTAGCGAATCTGAAACCGTCGACTCCTTTCTGCACAACCACGCCGCGACGACCGTAAAAGTCCGCGTTAGCAAGCATGTTTACGGTTGCCTCGCGCACCGTCTTGTGCAATGGAGTGTCTTCATCCAGATGATTGCCTTTGAACATGAAGGGCACTTTCAAATCAGCCTGCAACTTGGGAATTACTCTCAGAAGAAAGTCAAACACATTTCCGCTCCAGTCACCTGACTGCGATGTTATGCGGTCAGTCCAGCGGGCATAGATGCCATTGGTGCGGTTTTCCTGATAATCGAGGAAATAGTTGGGGAATACTGCGGTTATCTCATATTCGTAGCCAAACATAAGAAGTCCTGCCACGGTCGGATGAAACTTTCCGGTATCCTTATCCTCACGCACGGCACCGATACGACGCAGAAACATCGCGTCATCCTCTTTATTCCATAAATGGTTTTGGCGAATGAGTTTGAATATATTGCGATATGATTTTACCGTATCTGGACAGAATACCGACACATCAATATCGGTCAGCAGTTTATTGTCATCCGTCACCAATGCAGAATCGCGAATCATCAGCGAAACCTCATCAATTGAGCAATGATAATCGCCCTCGAAGTTGCGGCGATAAGTTCCTGTGCGTGGATCAGAACCGACATATACCGGACGTGAAGTGCGCTCAGCTCGTGGCACGCGTATTACAATCACATCTTTCCCTTCAATCTTGTCAAGAACAGCCATTGAGTCAGTCAGTATGTTACAACTGACTTTCTGCCGGTTGTTCACCATGTTCCAGAAATCCTTCATCAACTTATGCACGTCATCAAGACCCTCGACGTAAAGCGAACCATCCTTAGCGTTTTCTTTTACACCAAGCACAATTATACCGCCCTCGCTATTTGCAAAAGCGGAATAAGACTCCCACAAAGAGTTGGGCAGACCGCCACGGGCCGATTTGACCTCAAGCAAGGAATTCTCTTTATATGTTGTCAGCAATTCAAGGCTGAAAGATGAAGGCGTATCCATGTCTATTGCACTTTTATAATGCAAATTTACGAAATTTTTCTGACATACAGACTACGAAAATCAGGCACTTACAAATCGGTAGGATTATTCGATTCTAAACTGCGATAAGCGCAACGGCTCGACTTTGGCAATCGCAAGCGAGGCATCGCAGGTATTGGGCAATGCCGTCAGCGGCGTTTGGATCGAGTCCGGCACTACCGCTGACCGCATTATCAGAATTGAAGAGTCGGCTAAACACCGAGTGGCTGATAGCCTGAGCAGGTTGCTTCGCTGTACCTGCAAAGTCTATCAGCCACTCCGTGTTCTTACGCCGCCTCCATCGTTCGTTATTTGAGCCGTTGCGCCACTCTCCGTTAGCAGCAGTCCACGGGCCGAGACAGTGATGTGCCGCCTTCCTGCGTTGTCGTCATATCACAGACTCGCCTTTCCGGGACTGGACAATTCTATTTACAGACATTTAAATATTACGAAATTTTCATAGTGATTATGTAGCCGTATGTTTTCACCGTGCCGGAGTCGTGGCTCCTGTTATTGTCTAATCAACAGCGATTTTAACTTGCTTGCCAATGGTTAACGTGTGGTGCCGGGGATATTCTTTTGCCTTTTGACTGAAAAATCTCCAGACACAAAATGGTATTTGCCTCCGTAAGCTCCGGCGAATACTTCATTTTGCACTCGTATTTTTCCGTCAAAGGGCGAACATCCCCTCTGTTCACCACACGCCTTTGAGGTGTCAAGCAAGCGAAAACCGATGGTGATATACAAATAAAAAAAAGTCGCAACGATGAAAACAAACAGCCACATAAAAGGTCAAAGCGAAGCTCAAAGCCTCAGGTTCAACCAAATAAAAAAGGTTGCAAAGGTGGCGGCTATCATCGTCGGAGCAATAATCGGAACTCTGGTGTGGGCGATGGTCAGACCTGTAATCCGAGGTGCGGGCTGGGTAATATCCATTATAACCGCAATAATGATAATCTTTTGGTTATTCACCCTTTAATATAACACTGATATGGCTACTATGAAATCCAACAACGCTGCAATCGCAGCTATGCAGCAGATGCTCCAAGAGCGTTGCATCGCAGAACCCACATTCGCTATCAAGATGGCGAACCCGTCCAAGAGTATGGAAGGCGCAGTAAACTATCTGTGCGGACAAATTCAGAAGAGCGGTCTGTGCTGTGTCGATGACGCTACCGTGATGAACGTATTGGTTCATTACTTCGACGAGAATGAGATTGAGGAAGGCGGAAAAGTCAACTGCAACATCGTGGTATCCAAGCCGGAACTCTCCGATGAGGACAAAGCCGAACTCAAAGAGCAGGCTATGGAGCAATACAAGGAGGAGCAACTCCGAGAAATCAGACGGCAGTCAGCTCCGAAGGCTCAACCCAAGCCGACCGCCACCGCTCCCAAAGCCGGAGCAGAAATCAATGTTCAACCCAATCTTTTCGACTTCTAAAACTCCAAGGATATGAAACCTCGCAATAAGAAGCAACAGCATATAGTGGAACTGAGTGGGCGACTGCGCCCGCTCACCACTCCCCAAATGAACTGGGCACTCAACTCCACCATCAATCACTATGGCTATCGGTTGAAGAACGGAATGTGTACCTGTATGAAATGCGGTCATGAGTGGCTGGAAACCCGAAACGGAACGTGCCTATGCCCCGAATGTGGCACTCAGATTGAAATCAAGGATACAAAAGAGCGTGTTATCCGCGAAAAGTCCTATTTCAACGTAATCACCACCATCGAAGACTATCAGGTAATCAGAATGTTCCTGATGATGGTTGAAATGCGCAAGGGCATGAAAGTGAAACCCGCCTATCTTGAAATCGGACAGTATTTCATTGACTCCAAAGGCAATAAGACCGTTGTCGCTATCCCTCGTACTCTCGGTTGCTATGTTGATACTTTTGCATTCAGCGCACCACTTGAAATCAGAAATGATGGAGACGCCTATATGTACGTTTCAGACCAATGGGTATATCCACGCATCAAGGTCACTGACACCATAAAGCGCAACGGGTTCAAGAACTCAGTCCACCATATCCACCCCGTGACTATGTTCCAAGAGTTGTTGACCAACCCAAAAGCCGAGACACTGATGAAAGCCAACGAGATAGGATTGTTACGATACCTTTGTGCAAGACCAGCCAATAAGTCAGACATTGACAAGTATTGGAATACCATTAAGATAGCCAAGCGCAACGGCTACAAGGTTAAAGACCCGCAGATGTGGTTTGACTACATCAAGATGTTGGAGCGTATGGGCAGAGACCTCAATTCTCCCTCGCTGATAGCACCCAATGACCTCAAAGTAGCCCATGACATATATGTGGCTAAGGTCAACCGCCAGCACATCAAGGAGCAGAGAGAGAAAGAACGTCAGCAAGCCATCAAGGATAAAGCCAAGTTCGAGGAACTCAAATCCCGCTACTTCGGAATGGAAATGACTGACGGAGAGATTGAAATCCACTCAATCGACACTATCGACGACTACTATAAAATCGGTGAAAGTCAATCTATATGTTGCGGTACAGCCAAATATTTTCTTAAAGAAAGTACGCTGACCCTCACCGCCTACATCGGCAACAAGCAGATAGCCACCATAGAAATCTCGCTTGACGACTACCACATAATCCAATGCCGAGCCTTCGCCAACGGAATATGTGAGTACACCGAGCAGATAGCAGGTATCATCAACGCCAACAAGAAGATGATAGCAGAGAGAAAGAGAGCATAGCCAGTGCCATATCAGCGATGAAGGTGGCGGAGTATAAGACCTCCGTCACCTTCATTTTGCCAAAAATTTCGGCCGCCAAAAGGCGGCGTTGTGCAGGTAATTCGTTCCGAAATTCAGCGATTTTTCGTAATTTTGCAATATAAAAACGTATCAAATTCAAAGCAGTATAAAATGACTAAGGCAGAAATAGCGAATGAAATAGCAAAGACAACCGGCATTGACAAGGCTGCGGTTGTTACCGTAATAGAACAGTTCATGACCGTTGTGAAGGACAGTCTCGCACACGGCGAAAACGTGTATCTCCGTGGCTTCGGCTCATTTGTAGTCAAACAGAGAGCCGAGAAGACAGCCCGTAACATCAGCAAGAATACTACACTCGTCATTCCGGCTCACAACATCCCGGCATTCAAGCCCGCCAATTCTTTCAAGGAAGAAGTCGCAAAATAATCATGGAAGAGGAAATCGAAAAGGATAGTCCGGAAATAGAAACAGTTCATATCCAATCACAATCCGAAAATTGTAATAGTCAATCCTGTCTGGAGAATCGCAAAAAGTATGTCCAGATACTTGATGTTGATAGATATATCGAATCATTAAATGATTGGGATTGATAAAAGTACAATACAGCGATGCCATTCCATTTGATAGAATAGCATCGCTGTAGATTTTCAGGGGACGTATAAAACGGCAAGTTCAGTAAGCCGCCTTTTGTGAAGCCCGGAGTGCCACTTACCTTTGTAATGGCAGTGGGAGGTGTAGGACTTGAAGATGTTGCGGTCGCCGTGTTTCAACTTTTTCAGAACGCTGCTTTTATTGACGGCTCCGGGACCAATGTTATAAGCGAGAGCCGCAAGAATATATTTGTCACGTCCATATTCCTTATATAACTCGCAGAATTTGGCATAGTCACGACGAAGAAGAGCATCAGCCTCGCTTTCACTGTATTGCCGGCGTGTGAAATGTTCTCCACGCTGAACGACATGACCATAGCATATCGTCGGCCAGTGCTTTGGCTTATGAAGCGTTTCAAATTTTTTTATAATCAGCACCGCCCGCTCAAATAGCGGTAGCTCCATAATCGACCGCTTTGCATTTGCGGTCGGCGTTGCCGCCACAAGGGTCAGCAACGCCATAAAGAACATCAGATTTTTTTTCATCGGGCAATCGGTGTTATTGTTACAGAATTGGCAGAACTTATTGTGCCCAGTGTTTTACCGCTGTCATCATCGCCACTATCCTTACCATTGAACTCAAATGTCTGTTCCCACGGGGTAGAATTGAAATTGTCCTCAACCACTACTAAAAAGCGATGTTGCTGGTCTGATTTTGCGGTGTAATTGAGGCGGAAGGTCTTGCTTTCGAGCAGAACACGGTCGTTGTTGACCAGCACCGGGCCGTCAACAAGTTTGAGCGAGCCTTCGCCGTCATACTGGAAGTAGCGGATGGTATAGAGGGTGTTGGCATAGTTGCCTTCCGGCTTTATCTCGAAGCGCAGTTCGATGGTCTGCCCTTTGGCAATCTTGTCAGCGTATGGCATGACTTCCACTGTGAAGGGATAGGACTGCTGCACATCAAGGTCGTCGGAGCATGATGTGAGGCTGCACACGGCAGCGATTACAAGGGAGAGAATGGCGATAACGCCAAATGATTTTTTATTTGTCTTTTCCATTTTTGTGTCTGTTTAGAATTTTAGTTTTGTTGATTTCTTGGGTTTGAGCGATTGTAGGTAATCGTTCAGATCCTTGTGATCGGGATAGAGCGCGGATTTGTCGCTCACCCTGTCGCCGAAC
Organism: Lepagella muris; assembly: GCF_004793975.1. Classification (NCBI taxonomy): domain Bacteria; kingdom Pseudomonadati; phylum Bacteroidota; class Bacteroidia; order Bacteroidales; family Muribaculaceae; genus Lepagella; species Lepagella muris. The sequence continues at coordinate 263,648 of NZ_SRYB01000001.1, read as the reverse complement.
TCGCGGCGCAGTCTGGCGACTGCGGCACGCCCGGCAGTATCGTTGTCGAGATAGCACAGTATCAGCGGATATTTCGCCAGAGTCGGGATTGCTTTGCCGACATTTGCCACGGAGTTAAGCACAACACTGTCGTTTCCGTCATTCAATCCGAGGCGTTCCGCCGAAAGAAAGTCGATGAAACCCTCGAATACATTGCACCGAGCGTTGCTGTTGGCAATATGGGTGATATGCTTTGGCGGATAACTGCCTTTGATGAAGGCGTTTCGCAGTTCATAGCCGTGTGCGCTGTTCTCAAAGCCGATGGCATAATAGTTTTTGCCATGCAATTTATAATCCACCTGCACACAATATCGTTGTGCTATATCGGCAGGTATGCCACGGTTTACGAGGTAACTCAGTAATGCCGGCGATACCAATTTAGAGATTTTCACATCCTCAAAGGTCGGCTGCTCAATGAATGGCTCAGGTTTGTAAGGCTTTGCAATCGGCATCTGCATCTTTTCGGCTATGTACTCCGCCTGTCTGATGAAATCGGTCGAGTCGCACAGTTCTCCGGCAAGAGTGAAGATGTCGCCTCCGGCACCGCTACCAAAATCGAACCATACATTTTTCCGTGGATTTACATGAAACGATGGTTTTCTCTCACTGCGATACGGGGCGTAAAACCACAGACCTTTGCTGTCGCGTCCGGTAGGCTGATAGCCCAACTGATTGAGGAACTCGACAAGCGAAATTTTCTTGATGTCGTCGATATTCATAGGCGCATCTTCCGTTGGGGTTTATCCGGTTCCTGTTCCTGCTTGTCCGGTTCCGTATTCTGTTCCTTATCTTTGGACTTCTCCAAAACCGACATTTCAGAAGATATATATCGGTTCAGTTCCGACATATTGCACGAGCCTGTCAGCTCATACGCGAGGTCATATATTCCTCCGTATGCGCCGGACTTTGTATCACGCCATAGGTTTGTCTCGGTGTTGATTACCATTGTCGGGCCCGGATTGGCATCGTATGGAACATTGTAAATCCTAAGGTTGCCGTCGGCAGCCACCGGGTGTTCCTGACCGAGAGCCTTCATAAAGTCGGTGAGTTTCACCTTCTTTATGTCGAGGTTGATAATCGTCGGTTGTTGCGGGCGACGCACCATTGCCGAAAGCTCCTTACCCTGCTCATACTCGTTCATATATTTCAGTATGAAATCGTGCGGATTCATATAGAGTGCCGGATTCATTTTGAGGGCGGCAAGGTCGATTATGTCGCCGGTCTGGTCTGTGGCATAGTCATACCATTTGTTGGTGGAGGTATTGACAACCAGCATTGGCTCAGGGTCATCACGTTGTGGGGCATAATACAGTTTCATATCCTCAAAGGACTTGACAGGCTTTTCACCGAGTGCAGCCATAAATTCCGTAAGAGGAATATTGCGGATGTCTTTTTCAGTGTATCTCATAGCCATTACTCGATTATGAATTTGACACCGACACCATACTGGGTGTGTAAAATTTGAACATCGCTACCGAAAGTGAACCGCTCCTTGATGTTGGCAGTCAGGACGATTTTATCTGACAGATAGAAATCAGCCTGTAATGTCAGCGCACCGCCATAGATGAAGTTGTCGCCATCATGGAGCGTCGAGCCGTCGGATAACACAGACTTGCCCCAGTTCACTGTTTCGTAACCACCGAGAGCCGACACGCCGCCGTAGAGGTGGAATGTCTGCGAATAGTCGCTCAACAGATGGAGATTGTAGCCGATCTCGCCAGTGAACTGTGCCACCGGAATACGACCTTTCGCGCCGTATGGCTTGTAGGTCTGGAGATACTCACCTCCGAAGCTCCAAGTATTGGCATTACCCTTATAAACTGAGTAGAACACTCCGAAAGAATAACCGCAGTTGCGGGAGTTGCCGGTATAAAAACCGTCTGCCATGTCAGTCTTGATTTCTACTGCCGACATTCCGGGGAGGCATCGCTGGGCCATTGCCCGCCCTCCGAAGAGGGTGAGCATAGCAGCGATTATCATTATCGCTTTTCTCATAGGTTACTGGATTGAAAGTTCGTCAATTATATTGGCTCTAACAATATCCTCGTTCTCAACTACGAAGGACTGATGGCGACCACCTTCTTTCTCGGCGATTTCGATGACAAGCTGCTTGTCGTCGGGGATGGTGAATTTCTCCAGAGCAAACACAGTTCTCTCCGACTGCTTGCCGTGCACCACCGTCACATAGTTCTGGGCGCGGAGCGGTTCGAGTACCTGCTCCTGCATGGCAGTCCGTTTGATAACCTTCTTATCCACAATCTTGAAGCTGACATAATCGACATCGAAAGGAATGTTTGATGTGTTTTTAAGTTCAGTGTGGAAATAGAGAAGCCCGTTGTTGGCATAGATGGATTTCAGCAGGAACTGCACCCCGAAACGCTTTGAGCCGATATGCTTGATTTCGCGCTTGTTCTGCTTGTAGATGCTCTTCATAATCAGCTTGACAAGCATCGGCGACTCCGATCCGAGACGCTCCAAGTATATCTCCTGAGCGTTATTGGGACGGTTGACAGCTTCACCGTCATGGAGAAAGTCGGACATCTCAATGCTCAGGAGCAGAGGTTCTTTCGCAAATTTGACGTTGAAAACATAGTAAGAGCCATCATCGGTGATAACCGAGAGATTAGTTTCCGTTTTGAAATGCTTAAACGCTGATTTAATGCGAAGTACGTTCTTTGCACCGTCTGCGAGCCCTGCCACAAGGTTCTCATTGCCGAGGTCCACATAAATTATTTCCGCAGGGAAAATAATATGTGTAGGCTCGGTATCCAACGCCTTACCGCCTTTCAGCGGCAGGTTTTCGGGTACCTGCCCCCGAACCGTACTTACAAGTCTCCTTGTATACGGCTCTCCATTAAATTCTCTCAATCTACTTTGCATGATTCTGAATTACTTCGTTACAAGATTCACATATAGCCAAAGTCTTTCTCCGCTTCTTAATCATGATGGCATTCCAAGGTGAATCAGCTTTGAGTTGATTCAAATTTCGGACATGGTGCATGATTAAGTTTCCTTTCTTGCCGCATATTTCACAAGTTCCCGTTTTCAATCGCTCCATCAAGCTAAGTTTAGGAACGAAAGCTGTGTTGGGTATATAGTCAACTATGCTGCCATTGAAAGGCTCTTTGCGTTTGAATCCTCCGTCGTAGAATATTCTGTATCTGACTTCACCGTTTTTTCCCGTGAATGGCACTATAAACTTCTTATCCTTTAAGAATTTGAGCTTAGCCTGTGACATTGTGAGGTTAAGTTTTTGGGCGATAGTCTTATACATACTATATTCCATGATGTAGCCGAAAGAGTGTCCGATGGTGGAGATATTGTTGGCGATGGCATAATAGTTGTAAAAGCCACGGATTTCGGTGTTGTATTGGGCAACAATATCTTCAACCTTGTTGCCAATCATAAAACCGCGAGGTTTCGGTTTCCAGATATCTTGGTTACCTTCCTTGGCGATTCTAAGCGCGCCGTATTCCAGTAATTTGGCTTTTGCGGTGTCCATGCTTACATGAAGTAACACCGAACCATTTCCAAATCTTTTCATGACTCCTCTGCTATCCTTGTGCATGAATGCTTTGCTTCTGACGAAAATCTCATAACCTAAGAATTTAGCCTTGTCCTTAGCATTGGTAATCAGAGTTTTCTCATCAGACAGTTCAAGTCCGAGTTGTTCGGTCATGAATTCTTTGATGTCTGCTTTGATTGCCTGACATTCAGACTTGGAACCTATAACTCCTATTAGGAAGTCATCGGCATATCTTACGTATTGAATTCGTCTATAGTTGGCATCCATAGGTTCATGGCATGGTGTCACGTAGGTTTGAGCCAACGTTTCTTTAATCTCCGTTATCATTCCAGCTCTGACGCTTTCATCGGTGACGGATTTGAGCTTCTTTGCAAGTCTTGTCTTTTTGTTATTCAGCCGTCTGTACTCTGAACTGACTTTGCGCCTTTCTCCCTTGTTGAACTTATCAGCATACATTTTCATGTATTTGTCGAACTTATCAAGGTAGATGTTTGCCAATATGGGACTGACAATACCCCCTTGAGGTGTTCCGCTGTATGTGTTGTGGAATTTCCACTGTTCAGCATATCCTGCTTTCAAGAATTTCCTAATAAGGCGAATGAAACGTTCGTCTGCGATTCTTTCCTTTAGGATATTCACAAGTATTTCGTGCTTGATGTTATCGAAGAAGCCTTTTATGTCTCCCTCAATGAACCATTTTGCCCCTGTGAATTTATCTTGTATATGTGTCAGCGCGGTGTGGCAGCTTCTGTGCGGTCGGAAGCCATGTGAGGTATATTCGAAATGACCCTCATATATTGCTTCGAGAATCATCCGAGTTACCTCTTGCACTAACTTGTCATCAAAAGAGGGTATTCCCAATGGACGTTTCTTTCCGTTCTTTTTGGGTATATACACCCTTTTGGCAGGATGTGGTTGATACTCTTCTGTCCTAAGAGCATCAATTAGGCGTTCTATTCGTTGAATGCTCATTTGGTCTACTGTCCGACCATCTGTGCCCGGTGTCATGTTTCCTTGCTTTGCATATATACGCTGATAGGCAAGGAAGAACATTTCTTCATTGAATAGGAGTCGGTAGAGCCGTTCATACTTATAACCTAAGTCAGAACTGTGCTTTGATAGATTGTTTAATACTGTCTCTGGACTTCTCATAATGTCTCTCACATTGTCTTTTGATTGTATTAAAGGAACTTAACTGTTCCCCTTCGCCATGTACAAGGCTTTCCCTTGCTCAGACTACTATGGGAACTCCGTTGCCATGTTGGATATTCAGGAGCAACTCTCCATAGCCTTTCGGCATTCCAATTTAGGCAATCCCCATTTAGATAAGTAATAACTGTTGGCATGACTGTTTGTCGGATGCGATTTCCGTTCTTATGTCCGCTTATTGCGGTTGCTCCGTAGTCAGTTCGGATGCTCTGAACGTAACTACACTCCGTCAGAGTACTACGGTATGACGTTTGTAACTGCTTTCCGTCATAGCTCGACAAGGTGCAGCAGAACTGTCGTTCAACCAGTTTGGGCTTCATCCTTTTAACAGTCTTTCCACCTTGCCATTCAGTCGCAGCTTTGCAGTTCGCTGACTTATGACTTTTCCGACATGCTATACTCCCCATTGGGTTTCCCCTCCGGATAAGTCGGCTGGTGGTAGATTTCATTTGAACTCTAATCTAATCTCTTGCCAAAGAGATATTTATTACTCACCCTTATGGGCGCACGTGGTTTTATCGTAGCAGACCTCCAGAGCGTGAGGGGGAATCATACGGTCGAAACCGACCTTGCGGGTCAGACCGTCAAACTTGTCGCCGTCGGTGTAGTTGGCACCGTACACGTTCATATCGTGTTCGGCTACCTGATAGGCTACCTGTTCAGTGTCAGGCGACACGTTATTATTATTATCGGTGTTATTGACAGTTGTCTTCGATTTTGCAAAGACAGGGATTGCCATGCCGAGAACGGCGATAGCGGATAGCATAATAGTTTTTATTCTCATTATTAGTAAATTAAATTAGACATCTTCGGGCTGGTGAATCATCACCCTATACCCGGCTTTAAGGTGGACTTTAACAGTACGCAGTTTCTTGTTTAGATACTGACTTACACCGTTGATAAGTCCTCGACCTACATCAGAGGCAATCTGCGCTCCGGTATTCGTGGTCAGATTTATTGAACTTCCCATAGTGGAGCCCATATTTGCACCAATCTCATGCAGAGCGTCAGACTCCATAGAGTTAGGGATATTGATACCCTCCTGACCGTCGGAATCATAGACCGTTAAGTCCACCTCATACACAGAGCCATTAGCTTCTATAGAAGTAATGGCAACCTCCAGTCTCTCGCCTTGTAATCTCGCCACTCCGACAAGCGGAGTGTTCCGGGGTATCAGTACATTGCCGACCCACATAGGTTCGGTAAGTCTGAGCTTAACCGCCTGACCATTAATCACACTCTGGTCGTTTGCCACAACAGCCGCGATAGTATTCTTGGCAACAGAGGTTTTCCTTCCGACAGAGGTGTTGAAGCCACGGTCAGATGACGCACTGAGCGAAGAAACCACACTGCGATTTACCTGAGCCACAGGCTGCACATTACGTTTGCCTTCTTCCTCGGATTGCCGGTGAGGCGGATAGTTCCCGCCATTGCCGTTACCCATGTATTGGGCGGCAAGCTGATATGAACGTTCAAGCATTTCCATCTCGTCCGGCTGCTGTGCCTGTTGTGTGACCATTGCGTTCTGAGCCTCCAGTTCCTCAATCCGGGCCTGCAATTCCACCACTTGCTCAGTCTGGCTATAGTCAGGCACATAGAAATCCTGAATAGAAGCCTGTACCTGCTGGTACTGCGAAACAGAACCCTCAATGGCTGACGATTCAGCAACAGTATCGAGAGGCGAAGAAGTCGCGATTGTGTCAAGAGACCCGACAACATCAATCCGTGCCTGTTTTTCTTTGGCTACATCAGCGGCCTCGTATTCCTGAACCTTTGTGCCTATCTTCTCGCTTTCACCGGCCGGTATCTCGGTGTTGAAAGCATTGCCCGTCTTGGCATCTTCCTTGTTCAGACTGGAATACAGTAGCCACAGGATTACCACACCTGAAAGGATAGCGGCAGGGAACACCACGAGATATTTCATCATCTTCTGACGCTCCGCAGTAGTCTTGGGCTGGAAGTATGAGTTAATCTTCGCTTTCCACTCCTGTATCGTCATAGGCAGAATCTGTTGGGATATAAAATTTTTCGAGTGAGCAAACGGTATCTTTTACAGAGTGCTCCGGTAAATCGAGATTATAAAGGTGTTCCACCTCATACTCGAATACAGCCCTCTTTGCTCCGATTTTGTAGCAGGCGTGACCGAACACGAAGAAGGCAATCAGTACGAAAGCCGAGAGCAGCATGGTCACGACCATGAGCCTTTGCTTGTGGGGCATATCGTCACAGACCTGTTTCAGCTTTGTGCCAACCTTCCCCTTTGGCTCCCGCCAGACCCAATCAATGAGCCGGGCGAGAGGAGATTTATTTTTAGTCATAATTATCGTTTAGTAGTGATTATATCTTTGTTCTCAAGGATGTTGAAACCTTCAATGATAAATCCGTTGGGATTGTCGTCAGAGCGCGATACGTTTGAAAGGCGACAAGTAGTCACCAGTGTGCGCTGGGTAACATTCGACTCACGGATAATCATCTGTCTGGCATAGGTATTGGCAGTGTAAGGGTAATTGTTGAAATCGCATACCACGCTGTCAACCTGCACCACTTGGTTGATATTTCCCGCAATAATACGGTTGTAGTAACCTTTCTCCGAAAAATCGGTATAGTAGTTGTAAGCCGACTTGTCGCTAAGAATCAGGGCACGGTTGATATTGTGCTCGATTGCTGACTTATCGGGAGAAAGGTTGAAGAACAGTTCATGAAATCGACGCACATGCTCGCGGGCCTCGGCGGGGCGGTTCTGCTCCATGTCCTGCGACAAGGCAAGCATCAGGGACTTGCCATTGTCGAGGACGTAGATTTTCTCACGCTGCTTTTCAGCAAAATTGAAAACCATGATCAGAGCCACGGAAACCACCACCGCACACATCGCCACGAACACAATCCCGAACAGACGTATCTGGCGGAAAGAGGTCTCGATATTTTTCAGTGACTTAAATTGCGGTGTCTTCACACCGCGAGCTAAAGGTTCCATAATTCTATTTTAATAGTTTTCCGGCACGTCCGGCAACATTGCCGACCACGGCACCACCGACACTGCCCGCCATAGAGCCGGCCTGCATTGTGGTATTGTTGACCGCACGGTTATAGTTTCCTGCGCCTCCTGCCTGAATAATCCAGCCTGAAACAGTCGGTATAGTGAAGTAGCCGACAATTCCAATCACCATAAATATGATATAGCAAGTATTTGAACTATCGAGATTTATGTTGGGATTATTGGTCAGTTCCGATATATCGTTCTGAAGCATCAGCACCTGAATCTTGGCGAGGATGGTGGAGAACAAATCAGCCACGGGCAACCACAGATAAGTTTGTATATAGCGTTGGATCCATGTGGTCAATGTTGATTGGAATCCATCCCATACCGACAGGGCAAAGGCAATCGGTCCCAGAATGGCAAGGACAATGAGAAAGAATGTCCTAATCGTGTCAATGGTCAGCGATGCTGCTTGGAAAAGCATTTCCAGCAGTTCCCGGAAGAAATTCTGAATCGCTTTTTTGACCTTATACATTCCACGCTCGATATACATTCCGGCCGCCGTACCCACCTCAGTCACTCCTAGTTCATCAATCTGCCTGTCAAATTCGGCATCATCCACGAGATATGCCGTTGACGGGTCTTTCATCATAGCCTCATACTCCAGCCGGTCTTTCTCCTCCCGATATTTCTGCATATCGAGAGTCTGACCCTCAAGCATCGAGGCTGTGCCCTGCACAATCGGCGACATGACAGAATTGATGGTGCCGAGAACTATAGATGGAAAGAACATTATACACAGTCCGATTGCGAACGGACGCAGCAGAGGAAATACATCCACCGGTTCGGCAGCAGCCAATGACCTCCATATCCTGTAGGCCACATAGAACAGCGCGCCTAATCCGGCAATCCCCTGAGCCACTCCCGCCATGTCGGAACAAAGCGGCATCATCTCGTCATAGAGCGACCGGAGTATGGTATGGAGGTTGGAAAAATCAATGGCACACAGCATAGGCATCACCAGTATTTCTCAGAGCCGTCGCCATAAAGATTGATCACCCTTTGGGTATCAGCCTTCTTCTTAGCGCGGAGATACGACACACTGATATTCTTGTTGGTATAATATGCCGTCAGGCTTTTCAGCCGCTTCATCTCCTTGTAGCAGTCATCTACCACATCCATACGATCTTTGTCGGTCATCGAGAGTGTCGTGATATTGACCACCTGTTTCAGGTCGTTAAGGACTCCGCCGGCCTCTTCAAGAATCCGGGTATATCCCGATGCTATAGCCGACAGTTCACTCGACGTGAAATTAGGGTCAGTCAGCATCTTCTGGAAATTATTTACATAATAGCCGGAGATATTGCCGAGCATCAGGATTGTCTGCTGCACCTTGCGGGCGTCACGGACGAGATTGTTGACCGACTGGAGGGCATCGTAATATTTCTTCGCCTGCTGGTAAATCTTTACCGTCTCCTGAAAATTACGCACCATATTTGTCGCCGTCGTTGACTCCTGAACGAGTGATTTGGAAGAGTTGACAATAGACTGGGCGATGTTAGACGGGTCAATCACCGTCCATTGGGCGTTTGCCCTGCCCGCTCCGAGGAACAGGCAAAACAGAACGAGAGGGAGGATAAATTTCAATTCTTTCATACGCATTTCTTTAGATTTTGGAGGCCATGCCTCCGATTATTTTCAATCCGACATAGAGCAGAAGCAGAGGAAAGGTTATCAGGGCAAGCAGTCCGATGAACAGACCTGCGATTATTGCCCATAGTACACGCAGCACTTTCACTCGATGACATTGATGTTAAAGCCTACATCATTGGCCGGAACATCCTTGATTGCCAGTTTGCAGAGCCTTTTACGAACATCCTCAGACAGAGTGAGTTTCTCCACGACTTCGTGAACCTCGGTCAGAATATCCTTATTCTCTGCTGACTGATTGGCATTGATAAAATCATCCAAGGCTGCCTCATCAAAGGTCTTTAGTTCTGTCTTTGTCATATCTCGCATCTGGTAGAATGTCCTGCCCAGATCCGCGACGAATATTTCATTGCCGTCATTCGATATAGCCATAGCCAGTACATCACGACCCTCGGCACAATAGACGTTATCGTCATGGAGCCACCCCTGAATATCCCGGAGTATAAACTCCTGCGGAATAATCTCGGCAGGAAGACCTGTTCCTGAGAATTTCACCTTGTAATAACCGTTGTGTTCGCTGATTGTCATATCGGCCCCGTCGGGACAAAACCAGTCACCTACCATTTTGGGACGCATGTCAACAGGAATCCCGGTCTTCGACTTTTCGATGGCCTCCTTGACGAAATGACCGATCCGTTCACCGATGCGCACGACAACATAGTCGGCGTGACGGGCCCATTTGTTGACAGTCTTTTCAGCCTTCTTTCTGACAAAAGCATTGAACCGGCCGCAAGTCTTGAAAGCCAGCATTATGCAGCCGACACAGATTGTAATCCCAAGGCTGAAGATTACAATCGCAGTGAACACGTTTAGCACGGGTTCGAGAAATTCTAAAATATCTTTAAACATATATTATTCGTTGGCAATTCGTTTAATGGCGGCTTCTGTGTCGCCGCCGAGTTTTTCAGCCATTTCGAGAACTCTGATCTTCTCCGTCTCCTCGGTGGTGTAGCAAAGATATTCTTCTTTGCTTACCTCTGTGGCATAGACCGCTGACTGTGTGCCGCCCAAACCAATCCAAACCTCTTTATATAGGCGGTTGGGGTTATTCGCCATATTGATACTGAGTATCTGGCTTTTCTCCTTGTCGGTCAGACCGAGCAGTTCCTGAATCTGGTCGAAGCGGTTCATATACTTGCGCTGGTCGAGCAAGATTTTACAGTCTGAGTTGTTGATGATGGTCTCCTTGACAATCGGTGACGATATGATGTCGTCAACCTCCTGCGTAACCACCACTGCTTCACCGAAATACTTGCGGACAGTCTTGAACATATATTTCAGATACTCAGCCATGTTCGCAGTCGAAAGAGCCTTCCAAGCCTCTTCCACTATTATCATCTTGCGGATACCTTTCAATCGCCTCATCTTGTTGATGAAGGCCTCCATGATGATGATTGTCACTATCGGGAAAAGTTCTTTATTCTCTTTAATAGAATCCACTTCAAACACCACAAACCTCCTGTTCAACAGGTCGATATTCTCTTTGGAGTTGAGAAGGAAGTCAAAACGGCCTCCGTGATAATATTGCCGCAGGGTAGTCAGGAAGTTGTCTATGTCGAAGTCCTGTTTATAGATGGGGATAGGACGCTGTGCCATTTCAGCGCGATACTCGTCACGCATAAACTCGTAAAATGAGTTGAAGCATGGAATTATGTTCTTGTCCTTGTTCATCTTTTCGAGAAACATTGACAACGCAGAACCTAACTCACCACTCTCGGTCTTTGTCACTCTGTCATCCTCTGACTTCCAGAGTGTCAGGAGCAGCGTCTTGATCGAGTCCTTCTTCTCCACATCGAAGACCCCGTCATCCGTATAGAAAGGATTGAATGAAATCGGGCTGTCCTCGGTGTAGGTGTAATAAACACCATCTTCGCCATGCGTCTTATTATGAATCAGATTACAAAGACCCTCATAAGAGTTGCCGGTATCAATCAACAGAATATGTGTGTTCTGTTCATAATATTGGCGCACCAGATGGTTGGTGAAGAATGACTTACCGCTACCGGACGGACCGAGAATGAACTTGTTTCGGTTGGTTGTGACACCTCTTCTCATCGGTTCGTCCGATATATCAAGGTGTATCGGTTTCCCGGTCAGTCTATCGACCATCTTTATCCCGAATGGAGACAGGCTGCTGCGGTAGTTGGTTTCGGCAGTAAAGAAACAGGCGGCAGGCTCGATGAACGTATAAAACGATTCCTCCGCAGGAAAATCAGCCTCATTTCCGGGCATTGCCGACCAGAACAGTGTCGGACAGTCGATGGTGTTGTGGCGCGGCATACATCCCATTGTTGCCAACTGACCCCCGACATCATTCTTGATGCGCCTCAGTTCCTCGGCATCGTCGCTCCAAGCCATAATGTTGATATGGCAACGGACGGAGGTCAAACCGTATGAATGTGCTTCGTTGAGATAGCGGTCAATCCACTCTTTGTTGATAGCGTTTGAGCGAGAGTAGCGGCTCAACGAGTTCATGTTACGGGCAGTCTTCTCGAACTTCGCCAAGTTCTCGTCGTGGTCGTCAATCAGGATATACTGATTGTAGATATGGTTGCAGGGTAAGAGCAACCCGACGGGAGAGGCAAACGAGAGACGGCAGTCACTTCGGTCAGTCGATAACCGCTCGTAACGGTTATCAGTGCTGACTTTACTGGGAAGATCATCTGTGTCGGACAGCGTATGCAGACAGAGCATCTTGTCGCCAATCCGCATCTGGCGGGCATCGAGGTCTATATCTTCCAGACAGGTAACATCGTCCATTGTCAGCGACATATATTTTTCGATAAGTCCGGATTCCTTTTCAGTGCCAACCAGTTCATCATCAGAGAGGTGGCGCAGCCTGATATAGCCGGTGTCGTTGATAATGCGCTCGAACTGTTCCACCGACTCCATGAACTTGACAATCATCTCGTGATTGAGTTCTTTAGGAGTGATACGCCCCCGGCATAGTGTCGAGAAGTTGCTCTGCTGACGGGCCCGTTCCTTCGTGGTCTTTGTCAGGAACAGATAGCACTTGTGGGCGATATATGGACGCTCGTTGAAGTGGCGTTCAAAAGAACGGTCGAGGAAAGAGAGGTCATCTTTCTGGAGTTCCGGCTTATAGCGTTCCGACACGAACCAATCCTGCTTATGCACCACCGAGTAATGCGGGAGCACCTTGATAGCCTTGCACCATGCTCCGTGCATGGCTTCATACTCCTGAGAAGTGACGGTGAACAGTTCCGGCAAGGCAACCTCAAAGGCGACCGTTATGTCTGCATCTTTGCTGATAATGCAGCCGTGTTCTACAGCGAGCAATGGCAGCTTTGTTTCGAGTGTCGTTGCTTTTAACGTATTCTTCATAGTCAATGTCTGATTAAGCGTTTAAGCCGTAGGCGGTTGATGATATACCGGGGACGATATTTCACCGAGGTAATCTTCATCAGACCGTATTGACCGTATTTCCCATTCAGGTGGAAAGTGTACCACACCAGAATTGAGGCACTCGCGGCACCAAACCCGATGCAGAACCATTGCGGGACACCGCACATATAAAGGATTACGAACAATACGAAGTCAATGATGAGACCTCCGGCGAAGATGAAAAGATATTGCGCTTTCAACCCCTTGTATTCCACTGTCCGGCCGATACCCTTGTTGATGGAATACGAAGCCATTTAGAGGAAGAAAGAGCGGAGAATGGTAGCGGCGACGATAAGGAAAATACAGGCACCGAACCACGAGGCAGCGGTCTTGCTTGTGTCGGGATCGCCTGACGAGAACTTGCCATAGACCTTGACACCGCCGATGAGACCTACCATAGCACCGATGGCGTAAATGAGTTTGGTGCCGGGGTCAAAATATCCACTTATCATGCTTGTAGCCTGATTGATACCTGACATTCCGTCACCTGCGGCCCACATCTGGACAGCGGCGGTGAGCAGGAGCATTGCCGCCATAGGACGGCGCATGTGTGGAGCGTTCATCCACGCTACGACACGGTTATACATCTTATTGAGGAATTTCTTCATACGCATTTCAGATTCGTTAATAATCAAGTTAAGATATTGAGATTGATCCGGTCAATGTCAACAGTGTCGATGGTCTTGGAATAGACCACTTTCTTCTTGGCGATGACCTCTTTGGTAAGCGGCTCATCCTCGTCGCCGTAGATAATCGAGAGGATACGCGTGCGCACTTTCGGATCAAGCGACAGCCGTTCTTCGATGACGGTTCCCTGAATCTCTTTGAGCGTTTCCTTGGCGGCTGCTGCTTCTTCGGGTGTGTGGGGCTCATCCTTTGCCACACGTACCGCACTTTCAAGTGCCTTGAAGTCCTGCCCGCCTGTCTGACGTTCCGTGATTTCAGGGGCGTCGCCGAATGACTCGCCCACAGTATGGTGAGTGAAAACCTCGTCGAGTCTCTCCTGCGGGATAGTCTTCTCCTGTTCAGGCTGTGCCGGCTCTTCAGGCGGAAGACCTACATCTTCCGGACTGGTCAGCTCTGTTCTTATCCTTGTCACTATTTCATCCACTTTCTCGTCAACTCTGGAGTTGACTTTTGCATCAATCAGGGAGTTGAGCCTGTCCATGTCATAGTGACTGCGACCCACGAGGGAATCGTCGTCTGGTCCCGATGATGCCGGAGAAGGTGTTTCTTCGGAATTTGTGGCCGGAGCTGGCGGATGTTTTTCCGCCGGTCTCTTCAGCACTTTCCCGATGAGATAGATGTTGCTTGCCAGCAACGCCACAATCAGCAATACTTCCATCAGAACAGAGGCCGGGTATTGGTGAAATAGATGGCGTTGATTGACTCGCGGTTCCGCTCCACGTGTTCGCGCACTATCTCGGTGACATAGTTCCCGACCGAAGCCCGGTTCTTGCCGACCGCTGCAACCATACGGTTGAGCAGGTCGAACATTTCGTCGGAGATATAGACACGACAGTTGGAGTTGATGCGGTTTTTCGAGAGGAACCGCTCCTGATATTTCTTCGCTGCCGCCAGCGATGGCGACTGCCGGTCGAGAGCGTCAGACAATGCGCCTGACACGGCTCCCGACACCTTTTCCATAAATGGAGTAGAAGGGGAATTACTCATTATCGTTATACTTTTTCTTTAGTTCTTTGATTTGTGTCTCGCAGTCACGGAAGTGCCGCTCCAGCAAATTGTTGATGAAGGTTGAGAGATTGGCTCTGCGGTTGCCACACAGGATTTCGAGATTTGCAATCCGTGAACAGAAAGCGGGATTTATCTTGACCTGCGGCCAGCCATGTTCCGGGAACCTGTATTTCAGGTCGTCGATATATGCGGCCTTGTAGGCATCAGCCGAGTCGGTCGGCTTCAGTCTTTCGCTACGTTCAGTTGCAGTTTTTTCTTTTCTATTGGCAACTCCGTCCCGTTCCTCCATTACAGGCTGTTGCTTCTCCTTCGGAGTCCGGGGGGCGGGCGGCTCATCTTTGGCACGAAAGTTCTCAACGAAACCTTCGGCATCGAAATCATTATCATATCGTTTTGCCATAAGCCTTGTCAGAGCTTGATTATACCGAGAATCTCATTGACCAGATCCACCAGTCGGCTGCCTTTCAGCAGAGTTTTGTCAGGCGGTAACAGAGTCGAACGGAACACGGCACGTGCCGCGTCTTTCGACCCCTCGCGCCGGTAGCGTTTGGTGTCGGGAAGTCTGGTTTTGAGAGTTTGCAGCATCTGTTCCTCAAAGACCTCTTCATAGCGGTCATAGAGGTCGGTCTTCTCTCGGGCATCCACAAGATTCCAGACCATATACATCTCCTTGACCGAGCTGCCATTAAGCGTCATAATCTCGTCGCGCACCTTCATAGCGAAGGCAAGCGAGCTTTCAAGAATCAGCTTGTCAGCGGCTACAGGACAGAAAAGGTAATCCATGAGCGATACCGTCTTTGCCACACCCGGATTGTTGATGGTTCCGGGAAGGTCGAACAGAACGATGTCATATTCATGTCCGGCTTCTATCCGCGCCTGTACCCTTGCGAGGGCATCTTCCGGCTTGGCAATGAGGATAGGATAAGGATCGCACTGGGTGCGCCGACGCAGTTCGTTGAAATTTCTGAGAAATGTCTTGTTGATTTTCAGAATCTCCACATCTCTGTCGCGCATCTCTTTGATGCTGTACTGGGGATAGTCGCAGTCCACAACGAGGACTTTCATCCCCCTGACGTAGTAGAGATAACTCGCCATAAGCACAGTCAGGGTCGTTTTGCCGGCTCCTCCCTTCTGGGTGGAGAAGGCTACGAATACGGGATCTTTCATTGCGGGAAAAAATAGGGTTAAACAATAGGGTTGATTATCACACTTCGATTCCGACAAGGCACGCCACCGGCCGACCGGTCTTAGCGACAAAACCGGGAATTGCCTGTTCAGAAAGGATACGGGGATATTTGGCTACGTAGCCAAATGTACTTACATACTTGCATAAGTATATGTGCAAGCGGATAAGTGAATGTGCTTGTTAGCACTTGGTTGATTCTGTAATTGAATGTACCGTTACACGGACGTTTACATTAGCGTGCGAATGTCAAAACTATCATACGGTTATTCCTATAGACATTAACTTGAAAGCGTGGATGCTTTGACGTACACAGGCATTGGCGTATGCCCGAATATTTGATTATTCAATTATGAATCCGATTGTGCAGACATTTGTCATTACGTTCATGCGGTCGAGCATTCCTATAGACATTAACTTGAATGTGACGGCAGACGTGTTGGCTGATATCCACGTTGCAAAGTTACTATATGTCTGTACGTCAGGCATAATTTCAGGGATATGCGGTACTCGGTCGCCTCGCGTTGCCTCAAAGTGACGCGATTTTGAATAACACCTTTTTTGCATGATTTTCGGGTCAAGGAGGAACTGGCTGGGGCATTAATGGCTCTTGATTCGGTTATCACGCGCTTCTCAGCGACACCCGGAACCCCGGTTTTTGGTCATGTCAGAGATTTTTTGTAACTTTAATAAGGCAATCGCACGCGCCCAAGGCAGGGCGCAGCCACCGGAGCCACGCTTTTTTCGATGGATTCCATGCTTAAAGAGGTCTGACCGGCACCTCTTGGCACTCAACTTCGATCATTCCCTGTAAATTCGTTGATACACAAGCATCCACATGGATGAGCAAGGTATGTTGCGGGGCACTCGAAATAAATTCGGTGCCTCACAACCCTTGCTCTCCGAGGGTGTGGTTCTCCGCCAGAGTTGGAGAACCTTTCAACGCCTGCGGCGGCTCCGGCACGGCAATCCGCGATGCCTTTTCACTATAATATGAGTAAAAACTCCAGCCACGGAGGGCGGCGACCTAAGGTTGACCCCTCCGTGAACCGCTACGTCGTGCGGTTCAATGCCGAGGAAAATGCCCGCTTTCTCGCCATGTACGAGCAATCGGAGGCCGACAACAAGGCGGCTTTCATCAAGCATTTCCTCTTTCAGAAGCCTTTCAAGGTCTTCTACGTTGATGAGAACACCCGCATTTTCATCGACAGACTTTCCGGTTTCAATGCCCTCTACCGTACAATCGGTGTGTCTTACGACAATCTTGTTGCCACGCTAAATCAGAATTTCACCGAGAAAAAAGCGTCGGCGGCACTCGAAGAAATCAAAAAACTGATGATTCGGCTTATCTCCGTCAGTCAGGACATCGCAGCTCTGGCACAAAAATTCGACGAGGAATGGTCGCAAAAATCTCGTTAGGCAACTCGCTTTACGGAGCCATCTGCTACAACGGGGAGAAGATCAACAAGGAGAAAGGACGGTTGCTCGACACCAACAAAATCTACAATGACGGCTCCGGCTCGGTTGACATCAAACGTGCCTTCGCCGACTTCATGCAGTGGATGCCATCCACGACAAAGACAGAGCGGCCCATGGTTCATATCTCCCTCAATCCGCATCCCGATGATGTTCTGACCGATGCGCAGCTGACGGCAATCGCCCGCGAATATATGGAAAAGATGGGGTTCGGTGACCAGCCTTATATGGTCTATAAGCACACCGACATCAACCGTCACCACATGCACATCGTGGCTCTGAGAATACGGACAGACGGCAGTTGCATATCCGACAAGAACAACTTCTACCGTAGCAAGGAGATAACCCGTGAACTTGAACGCAAGTATGGATTGAAGACCGCCGAGCGCGAGAAGGTCACGCCTGATACTCCATTGCTGAAGATTGATCCATCGGGCGACCTGAAGAAACAGGTTGCCTCAGCGGTGAAGATTATCGGTATGCGCTACCGGTTCCAGACCATCGGCGAGTATAACGCGGTGCTTGGCCTGTTCAATATCAGATGTGAGCAGACCGACGGCAGGGTCAACGGGCGTGAGTATCACGGGCTGGTATATTTCGCTCTTGGAGAAGACGGTAAACCGATAGCGGCTCCGTTCAAGGCCTCCCGCCTTGGCAAGTTCGCTGGACGAGAGGCTATTGACGGCAAGTATGAGAAAGCAAAAGAGAAAATCAATATCGCTCCGACAAAAGATAAAGTTGCCGACGCACTTGCCCATTGCTCCGGCAAAGATGATTTCATAGCAAGATTAAAGGAGAAGAATATTGATGTTGTTTTCAGGTACACCGATGAAGGCAGGATTTATGGCGTGACGTTCATCGACCACGAGACGTTCAATGTCCTCAACGGCTCACGTTTAGGCAAGACATTCTCCGCCAACGCTTTTGAAGCTAAATTCAATCCGTCGCAAGAGCCGGATTCCCGTCAAGAGCAGACCGTTCCTGTCACCCAGCCGTCAGAGACAACAGACCAAAAGCCGAGACAAGAACCGAGGCAAGAATCAGAGAGCAATAACGGGCCCGGGCCTGACAGCAGATCACAGCAACAGACTCCGCCGGCAGCAAGTCAGAAGAATCTGTTTGATGATTTCGATGATAACTCGATACCCGGACTTGACCTGTTCCAACAGGGGCAGTCATACAATCCGGATGAAGAGGCGTTTATTCGTCGCATGAAGCGTCAGCACCGTCGCGGACGCAAACCTTAATACCTCAATAATATGAGTCAGCAAGAAGATGACCTCAGGGCATTGGCCAAGATAATGGATTTTCTTCGGGCCATCAGCATCGTGCTGGTGGTGGCCAATCTCTACTTTTTTACCCGTGTGGAGACCGTTGACAGCAATGAGTTCTACATGGTGGTCGATAAAATCCTGAATAATTTCAACAATGAGTGCGGGCTTTTCACCAATACGTTCAACTCAAAACTGTTCGCAATGCTTATGCTTGCCCTTTCGTGCTTCGGCACTAAAGGGGTAAAGGACGAGTCTATAACGTGGCGCCATATAATTATTGTGGGAGTCATAGGTGTTGTGGTGTTTCTGTTCAACTCATGGCTTTTGCCTCTCGGATACCGCTATATCTATATCATAACCACCATACTCGGATATGTCGGTATGCTGATGTCGGGTATATGGATAAGTCGAATGTTGAAGAACAACATGATGGACGACCGTTTCAACAATGAGAATGAATCGTTCATGCAGGAGACTCGTCTCTTGAAAAATCCCTATTCCATAAATATCCCCACAAGGTTCTACTACGAAAAGAAGTGGCACTCGGGCTGGATAAATGTGGTGAATCCCTTCCGCGCCTCGATTGTCCTCGGCACCCCCGGTTCCGGCAAGTCGTTTGCGGTGGTCAATAACTTCCTTAAACAGCAGATTGACAAAGGATTTGCGCTTTATTGTTATGATTTCAAATTCCCGGATCTATCGACAATAGTGTATAACCATCTGAAGAAGAACAAGGACAAGTACCCGAAGGGGGTAAAGTTCTATGTAATCAACTTCGATGATCCTATGCGCAGCAACAGGTGTAATCCGATACACCCGGACTTCATGACCGACATTGCCGACGCATACGAATCGGCATACACCATCCTCTTAAATTTGAATAAGACGTGGATCCAGAAGCAGGGAGATTTCTTTGTGGAGTCGCCGATTATCCTGTTGGCCGCGATTATATGGTTTCTCAAAATCTATGAGAACGGTAAGTATTGCACCTTTCCCCATGCGATTGAGTTCCTTAACCGCAACTACGAGGATATATTTCCGATACTAACATCATACCGTGAGCTGGAAAATTATCTCTCTCCGTTCATGGACGCATGGAAAGGCGGGGCGCAGGACCAGCTCCAAGGTCAGATAGCATCAGCCAAAATCCCGCTGTCGCGTATGATTTCGCCACAACTCTATTGGGTAATGACAGGAAATGACTTTACTCTCGACATCAACAACCCGGAGCATCCGAAGATACTGTGTGTCGGAAACAATCCTGACCGCCAGAACATCTATGGGGCGGCACTCGGTCTGTATAACAGCCGAATTGTCAAACTTATCAACAAAAAGAATATGCTCAAATCGGGTGTGGTGATAGATGAGTTGCCGACCATATATTTCAAGGGTCTCGATAATCTCATCGCCACAGCACGAAGCAACAAGGTTGCCGTTTGCCTCGGCTTTCAGGACTTCTCGCAGCTAAAGCGCGACTATGGCGACAAGGAGGCGGCCGTGGTAATGAACACCGTCGGCAATATCTTCTCCGGACAGGTTGTCGGAGAGACAGCCAAGACACTCTCGGAGCGTTTTGGTAAGGTTCTCCAGAAACGCCAGTCCATATCCATCAACCGTCAGGACGTGAGCCATTCATTCAACACGCAGATGGATAGTCTTATTCCGGCAAGTAAGATTTCCACATTGACGCAGGGTATGTTTGTCGGAGCAGTCAGCGACAACTTTGACGAGCGTATTGACCAAAAGATTTTTCATGCTGAGATTGTCGTGGACACGAAGGCCGTTGCAAAGGAAGAAAAGGCATACAAGCGTATCCCGGTTCTTACCGACATCCCGACAAAGGAGGCGATGGATATAGCAATTCAGGACAATTACGACCAAGTGAAGCAGGACGTGAGGGAGATTGTGCTGAAGGAGAAAGTACGTCTGGCACAGGAAGCAAACAGTGACTGATCTTTCTTATCCGCAGTTATACGGCAAGTCTGTATGACTGCGGATTTTTCATGCCGCTTTGCCGAGGTATCTGTTCTGCCATTCCTTTTCCGTGTCCCTTAGCAGACGGGCAAGCAACACGCATCTTCCGGGATTGTCATCTGTCTTGGGATGTTTCTCCTCTATCTTTTTCAGTGCCTTGTAATAGTCATTGAGTGTTTTCCTTATACCCATCAGATTGAAGAAGCCTCTGATAAATTCAGCGTCAGTCTCCGTTGACACATTGCCCGATATCAGCAATGCCGATACAAGTTCCACAATCTCGGTGAACTTGCCTTCCCATTGTATAGAGGATACTTCCTCGACCGATATACTTTCTCCCAAAACCGTGGCTGAAACGATTGCCGTCTCCCCGTCGTTTCTGGGATTGTTCCTCACCCATTCCCCTATGCGGTCGATGTAACGCTTGATGAATTTTATTGCACGCTCCACAAAGCGGAGAAAGCTGTCATCAAGATGCGTGGAATCTTCGAGGATGACTGTCAGATGGTCTTCGGCTACTATAAGTGCCGAATGTACCTCCGACTTGTTATGGCTGCCGTGAAACAGCATCACGATTGCTTTTGTGAAGGTAGTGTAGGTGTCTTTGAGATTTTCAAGTTCCCCGGTCTCTATGCCAATGAAAAACTCATGCTCGATCAGGATAAAGATATTGAGCGACTCTTCGACAAGAGACTTGTCGTGTTTCCCGGTCATACCGACTGTCGTTTCGATATGACCTTCCGCGACTCCGTCGCAAGTGGATTGTTTAGGGTTGTGTGCCATAGGTTTATATATTCGTGATTATTCGTTAGACATAATTTTGGAATTACGGCAATATAAACCTCTCGGTATTACAATTTGATTACGATGTGAGTGTTAAATCTATGGAATTATTGGTTCTCAGAGTATTAGATAGCGTTATGAGATTCTGAATTAATGATAGTTAAATTTGAAAATCGGGGCAACCATACCCGATATGTGGAATAATGCCACAGCCTTATATAAAAAAAGCGCACCGAACACGTCCTTCCGTAATGGCGCTGGTAATGCCGGGTTAGAGAAACGTGACGGTACGCTATGCAATCGCATAGCATAAGCATCACGCATTTGCTCTAACATTTAAAATTTACCAGACTTTATACGGAACAAAATGCGGTGTTATGTTATGATGTGTATCAGAATCAGCCGACTCTTCGGCCGCAATATGTCTAATTTCCTGCAAAATTACGAAATTTCTTTGAATTATCGCCTGTCAGCTGCCAATGTCAGTAGCGTGTCAATAGCGATGTCATTCCATTCCGTAGTTTCGCATCTTATAGGAGAGGGTCTTGCGGTCTATCCCCAATAGCTTGGCTGCTTGGGCTTTGATGCCTTGTGCCTGTATCATGGCATCCTCTATTCGCCGTCGTTCTTCATTTTCATCCCGAAGCAGAAGTGTCTCTTTCATTATCGGGGTTGCCTGACAGATTGTGAGGTCATTGGCATTGATTACCGGACCTTTGACGTTCTGAGCAGCGAGAAGAACAGCCACTTTCAATTCACGGATGTTGCCGGGCCAGCTATGCTGTCTAAGCAGCTTTATTGTAGAGGCTGACAAGCGTTTGGGCGGCTCTCCCTTATCAGTCGCATAGCCCTGAAGGTAATAGTCAGCGATAATCGGAATATCTTCCTTCAGGTGACGCAACGGTGGCACATTGATGTCAAGTTGCCGCAGATAGTAGAACAGGGTCGGACGGAACGTCTTTTCCCTGACCATCTCAAGCAGTTCCGGTTCTGCGGTGCAGATAACACGAACATCGGGATGTTCCTCCGAAAGAATATGCAGTAGCACCGATTGTTTCTCGAAGTCAAGCAGATGCACGTTCTTGATGATTATCGTGCCTCCATTCGTGTCATTGAAGTAACCCTTTATCCGATTGTAAGTCTTGCTTCTCCCGGATTCCGGGTTATCTTTTCCAACGAGAGCCGCACTACCTGCTTCCAGTTCTTTGAGTGCATTGCCGAATCTGTTACTCTGTCGATAAATCTCCAGGGCAATCATCTCTTTCCCCATTCCGCTCTCGCCGACAATCACGACATTGACATCGGTGGCTGCAATCTGCCGGATAGTCCTTTCTATCTCACAGAACTCCTTGCTCTGACGATGAATCAAACCACCTTTTGCGAAGATTACATCCTCGACATCCCGCACATACTTCTTCATCAGCTCCGGAAGTCGCTTGTCGATAGCCGCTCGTTGGACAACCGCCACCGCACCATGGTCTTCCATTACATCTGTTGCATCCGTATCGCCGAGACGCTCCACTATGGCTATCACCGGGAAATTTTTATTCTCAGTTTTGAGCCAGTTAACTAACTCTCTGGCAGTGCCGCCGCTGAACCTCAGTCCAGCGACGATGACTGCGCCGGGTGGCAGCTTCATCACCTCTTCCTTTGCAGCCTCCATACTTTCAACTGCAATCGGCTCATAGCCGGATTTGACAAGCAAGCCCGCCATGAGCCGACGGTCGGATTCGGAGGCTTCAACGATTAAAACTTTGTTCATATTAAAAAGATTGTATGAATAACCGGGCACTATGGATGATAATTAAAAATCAAACCTTCATGCCCGGGTATGACATATACCGGATTTACATTCATGTAGCTATTACCTTTTCTTCCAAAGTTTTGTCATGTCTTCAAGCGATTTCCCCTTGGTCTCCGGTACGAGCTTATAAACAAATATCGCGGCAATAATACAGATAGCACTATACATGGCATATACAAAACAATGTCCGAATTTATCACCCATATCGCCCATACTCATGTTGTAGAGGGGCACGAAGGTTGAAGAAACAATGAAGTTGAATATCCACTGGAAAGCTACCGCTATTGCTACAGCTGCAGAACGAATGGTATTTGGAAAAATTTCGGATATAAGCACCCAGCATATAGGCCCCCACGAGAACATGAATGATGCCGAATACACCATAATGGATATTACCGGTAGAAGCGGTGATACTGAATAAATATTGGACAGAGCCACACCGATTGCACCAATAGCCATTCCGAGCGAACCCCATATCAGAAGTGGTTTTCTTCCGAGGCGCTCTACTGTAAACACAGCTACAAGAGTAAATGCAATGTTCACTATACCCATGATAACCGTCTGTACCATCGGGTTTCCCATACCCATCGAATCGAAAATACGGGGAGCATAGTATAATACTGCATTTATACCGACCGCCTGTTGGAAAACCGACAGCATAACTCCTACGAATATCACCATGATACCGAATGAGAACAGTTTTTCGGTCTTTACCTCAACCGTTGACTTTATTGCATCAAGAATCTCTGTAGCAACTTTTCTACCGTTAATACGGCTGAGGATGACGAGAGCCTTATTGTCTTTGCCGATTAGTGCGAGATAGCGGGGCGATTCGGGCACGAAGCAGACGAGAATGGTAAATATCGCAGCAACAATGGCTTCCGACCCGAACATATATCTCCAGCCGGTATGAATAGTCCACATATCTGAAGAAGGATGAACGGAATAGAGTGTTTCACCAACTTTTTCTATAATGGGATTTGTGTGTTCGCCCAAAATCATAAAGTTGACAAAATACACAACGAGCTGGCCGAAGATTATGGCGAACTGGTTCCATGAAACCAGTTCGCCACGCATTCTTGATGGTGCTATCTCCGCTATATACATCGGACAAATGGCTGATGCCAGACCGACTCCGACTCCACCTATTACTCGGTAAATGTTGAAAGCTACAAGAAGCTCGACAGAAGGCTCTCCATAAGTAAAGAAAAAGAATTCGGGATAATAAGAACCTAAAGCTGAAACGAGAAACAGGATTCCTGCAAATATCAGGCTCGGCTTACGCCCGAAACGAGAGGCGACAAAGCCTGAGACTGCGCTTCCTATAATACAACCTAAAAGTGCGCTGGATGATGTTATACCATGGATTGTGTCGCTGTAGATAAAGTCCTTGGCTCCGAGAAAAAATGCCTGAAGCCCTTTCTCTGCACCTGAAATGACCGCTGTGTCATAGCCGAACAACAGTCCTCCAAGAACTGCAACAGCAACTATCGAGAAAAGATAAAGTTTATTTACATTATTATTGTTCATGGGAAAAGATTTTAATTAAAAGGCCGTGGGTAAAGCTGTAAGCTTACGCCCCACGGCTCCTTTTCGACCTAAATAATACCAATCTTAAACCTTAATTACACCTAATATATTAACAGTACATGTTGACTATTGCTTCGTAAAGCTCCTGCTTGCCCGATGTGGCTGCAGGCTCGGGCTGGGTCTTGGCGTAGTCGACAAGCTCCTCAAGTGTCATCTGGCCTTCCTCGAATTCCTTGCCCTTGCCGCCGTCAAACGATGCGTAACGCTCGGCAAGCATCTTCTTGTAGGGGGATTTCTCCAGAACCTCAGCGGCACAGAGCAGGGCACGAGCCATAGCGTCCATGCCGGCGATATGGGCGATGAAGATGTCTTCGAGATCGGTGCTGTTGCGACGGGTTTTTGCATCGAAGTTTGTACCCCCGTTACCGAGACCTCCATTGCGGATAATCTGCATCAAGGCCTGTGTAAGCTCATAGTTGTCGATGGGGAACTGGTCGGTATCCCAGCCGTTCTGATAGTCGCCACGGTTGGCGTCGATACTGCCGAGCATACCGTTGTCAACAGCTACGGCGAGTTCATGCTCGAAGGTGTGGCCGGCGAGGGTGGCGTGATTTACCTCGATGTTCACCTTGAAGTCTTTGTCGAGTCCATGGGCTTTGAGGAAGCCGATTACAGTCTCGGTGTCGACGTCATACTGGTGCTTTGAAGGTTCCATTGGTTTCGGTTCAATGAGGAAGGTACCGGTGAATCCCTTGCCGCGGGCATAGTCACGGGCCATCGTGAGCATTGTGGCAAGATGCTCTTTTTCACGCTTCTGGTCGGTGTTGAGTAGGCTCATATAGCCTTCGCGTCCGCCCCAGAACACGTAGTTCTGACCGCCAAGTGCGATTGTAGCGTCGATAGCGTTCTTAATCTGTACGCAAGCCCGGGCAACAACATCAAATTCCGGGTTTGTGGCTGCGCCGTTCATGTAGCGGGCATTGCCGAATACATTGGCTGTTCCCCACAGATTTTTGATGCCGGTTTCAGCCATCAGACCCTTGAGATACTCGGTGATTTCCTTCATGCGACCTTCGTATTCCTCGATGTTGTCGAGGTCACCGATGAGGTCAGTATCATGGAAGCAGAAGTATTCGATACCGAGTTTCTGCATGATCTCAAAGCCAGCGTCGGCTTTTTGTTTTGCTACGGTCATTGCGTCAGGGCCTTCGTTCCAGGGGAATTTCTTGGTGCCGCCGCCAAACTGGTCACCGCCTTCGGCGCACAGTGTGTGCCACCAGGCCATGGCGAACTTGAGCCATTCTTTCATTGGTTTGCCCAGAACTATGCGCTCTGCGTCGTAGTAGCGGTAAGCCATTGGGTTGTAGCTCTCTGTACCCTCGAATTTGATTTTTCCGATATTAGGAAAATATTCCTTCTTTGTCATTTTTATGTTAGTTTTTGAGTTCTTTTTCTAAATAATTTTTCCACTTTTCGTATGCTTCAATATAAGGGGTGCGGTCTTTGGCCGGATTGACAACCTCGATGGTTTTCAATGTGCCGAATGCCTCATTGTTGTCTTTATAAATTCCGGCACCCATACCGGCACCTTTGGCCGCTCCCATTGCTCCGTCTGTATCGATCAGGTCGATAGTCGCACCGGATACCGATGCAAGCGTCGCGCGAAAAACGGGGCTTAGGAACATATTTGCATGGCCGGCATGTATGCGCTTGATTTCAAGACCTATCTGCTTCATAATCTCCATGCCGTAGTAGAATGAAAAGACGATGCCTTCCTGGGCGGCGCGGATTATGTGATTGCAGTTGTGGATATTGAAATTAACACCATACAGAGAGCATCCGACCTCGCGGTTGTGAAGCACTCGTTCGGCACCATTACCGAAAGGAAGTATCGTCACACCCTCAGAACCTACCGGTACTTTCTCGGCAAGGAGATTCATCTCGGCATATGATATGCCTTCGGGTGCGACATTATTCTTAATCCATGAATTGAGTATGCCTGTGCCATTGATGCAGGTCATAACTCCAATTCGGGGACTATCGGCAGTGTGGTTGACATGGGCGAAATTGTTGACGCGAGACAGGGAGTCGTAATCTACAGTGCCATTGATGCCATAAACGACGCCGGATGTTCCGGCAGTAGAAGCAATCTCACCGGGATTAAACACGTTGAGCGAAAGGGCATTGTTAGGTTGGTCACCCGCACGGTAAGTAACGGGAATGCCTGCAACGAGTCCAAGTTCGGCGGCTGCACGTTCTGTTACGCGGCCTTGCTCAGAGAAATTAGGCTTTATTTCAGGTAACAACGCCTTGTTAAATCCGAAATAGTCAAGCAGAAACTGAGCAGGAGCATTTGTTTTGAAGTCCCAAAGCATCATTTCGGATAAGCCGGACAAAGTAGTGCAGACTTCGCCTGTGAGTTTCATCGCGATATAGTCGCCCGGCAACATTATCTTATAAATGCGCTCGTACAGGTCAGGCTCGTTCTCCTTTATCCACTTTAATTTAGAAGCGGTGAAATTACCGGGTGAATTAAGCAGATGAGGAAGGCATGAATCTGCGCCCAACTCATTCATGGCTTTTTCGCCGAAAGGAACACCGCGGGAGTCACACCATATAATCGAATCCCTGATTACACGATGCTCCTTGTCAATTGCCACAAGTCCGTGCATCTGATAACTGATGCCGATTGCGGCTATTTCCTTTGGTGAAATATGAGCCGAAGAAAGAATGGACGCTGTTGCATTGCGCAGATACTCCCACCAGCTTTCCGGATTCTGTTCAGCCCAGCCTTGTTTAAGAGCCTTTATCGGGGCCTCCGTCTTCGGATAGAAATCAGAGGCAATGCAGTTCCCGGTCGAGACGTCCACAATAGCCGCCTTTACCGAAGAACTTCCTATGTCATATCCTAAAAGATACATATGAATTTAATTTTTCAGCAAAATTACTTCGCTTGTCAAGCGTAGATTCAATACTTTGTTTCAAAGTCTTTATACAATGTAATATAGATGACTCAAAGTCTTTATAGAATGTATCAGCAATATTATTCAGAGCTGTCATTTCCACTGATTGTCAATATTTTGCCTTCAGAATCATGTGTCAGTTCGCAAACTTTGAGACTGCGAAGCCATGATCTGCCTCCGGAGGGTACACTGTCGTGATGAAACAGATACCATCGTCCGTCATATTCCACAATACAGTGGTGTGTGGTCCAGCCGACAACAGGTGTTAGGATAATCCCTTTAAATGTAAATGGCCCATACGGGTTGTCTCCGACAGCGTAACATATCATGTGGCTATCACCGGTTGAATATGAGAAATAATATTTACTATTATATTTGTGTACCCACGAAGCTTCAAAAAAACGATATGGATTATCGGCTTTTAGTGGGTTACCGCATTCGTCGAGAATTACAATTGGTTGTGGTTCTTCAGCGAACTGCGTCATATCGGCTGACAGTCTGACACAACGGCTTGGCAGAGCTACGTTATTGCCTTCTGGCAAACGAGGAGATTCAAGAGCTTTGTTATCGGCGTATCGCTGCAGTTGCCCGCCCCAGATTCCGCCAAAGTATAGATAGTATTCGCCGTTTTCATGTAATACACATACATCAATTGAGTAACTGCCGCGTATCGGATCAGGAAGCGCATGGAATGGACCTTCTGGTCGGTCTGCAGTAGCAACGCCAATACGAAAAATATCGTTTTTATCTTTAAGGGGAAAATATAGATAGTATTTACCATTTTTCTCAGCGCAGTCACAGTCCCAGAGCTGCCGTCCAGCCCATGGAATATCTGCTATATCCAAAGCATTACCATGGTCTGTAACTTTACCGGTCATGGGATTTCCATCAATTGATAGGACATGCATATCTTTCATGACATACTGGTCGCCATTGTCGTTTTCAACGTTTTCACAATCGCGGTCGTGCGATGGATAAATGTACAGCCGCCCATTGAACAAATGCACACTCGGGTCAGCCATATAATCGCGAGGGAAAAGATATCTCTTTTCAGGATTAATCGTTTTCATCTGTTATTGTTGATTTCTTTGCTAAATGCTTCTTTAAGATTATAATTGCGATCAAAAGCAAGGGGGTAATCAGTGCGACCTACCATCGGGAAGTCATTCCGCCAAGACAAGCCATCACTTACACCCCATAAGGTCACTCGCGAAATAATGTCGGAATGACGACGAAACATATTAAGACATTCTGTAATACGGTTGTTCCACAGTTTATAGACATTTTCCGGCAAGGCATTGGGATAAGGGTTTAAGGAGTCGATTTTCTCAGCTGTAGAACCCACATCTGCGCCCTCGTGTATTGTAGGTAATGCACTCATATCCCACTCGGTTATCATGACATTCACACTTGTTTTACCGAACTCTATAATAGACTTTTCAAATTCGTCCATATCAGGATAGTCGATACCCATATGTGCCTGCATACCAATACCGTCAATACGTAATCCACGCTGCTGCAATTCCTTGATAATTGATATATATCTATCTCTTTTACCCGGTTTTGCCATGGAGAAATCATTGAGGTACAATTCTGCTTCGGGATCTGCTTCATGCGCAAACTGGAAAGCGAGTGGAATGTATTCTTCACCTAAAATTTCATAGAATGGACTTTGGCGATATGAACCATCGTCAAGGATTGCCTCATTTACTACATCCCAGCCTTTGATTTTACCTCTATATCTACCCATTACGGTTGTGATATAATTTTTCATACGCTCTTTGAGGACATCCGGTGTAACATAATTTCCGAACGAATCAATGAGGAACCATTTTGCCAGCTGCGTATGCCACACAAGTGTGTGACCAATGATAACCATATTGTTAGTCAAACCGTATTCAACAAAAGCATCGGCATCATCCCAATTATATGTACCTTCGGCCGGATTGATTTCTTCACTTTTCATACAGTTTTCTGCGACAATACAATTAAAATGCCGGGTAATGACGGAGTCTGATTTAGATTCAAATCCCTGAACTTGTCGAGTGGATATCGCAGCTCCAATGAGGAAATCATTTTTGAAGTGCTCTTTCATTGTAGCTGCGGGCTGATGACCGGTACAAGCCGAGACAAGTAATGCCGAAGTGAGAAGCGTTAAATATACTCTTATCATAAATATACTTATTTATTGTTGTGTCTTTTTTCTATTTGGTTGTTGATATTGTCAATTACGTCATCTTCAAGCTCATAATGGGAGATAATAAACATTGCAAGCAAAAGTAAGATGACAGGAATTACCGCAACGAGCCACAGAATACCTTGTTGTGCAAATGAAGTTTGCTCCGTCATTTCCTTATCAAAGCCAACAAAAGCAAGGACAAGCCCAGGAACAACTCCGCCAAGAGCCATTCCCGCCTTATAGAATATTCCTGTCAAAGCATTCACGATCCCCGATATGCGTCGCCCGTGGATATATTCTCCGTAGGAAATGACCTCAGGAACAAGTGCCCACATATATCCAGTAGCTACTATTATACCGGTGGATTTGATAAACTGGGCAACATATACTATACACATCTGTTCTTTTAGAAATTGAATCATAGAGACGGCATAAAGAAGTCCCATTCCGATAATAGCTGTGGTAAGAAATATGTAGAACATTCCTTTTTTCCCGACCAAGCGTTTGATTGCAGGAATCAAGGGCATAAATATAAAAGCCGGAATTGATCCGAGGCCCATGAACACCGAAAGTTCTGTGGCTGAGCCATGCAGATTGTAATTGATGTAGTAGGCTCCTGCTGAATTACTGATTGCCATCAGTCCGAAAGCAGTAATAAAGAAAAATGCAAGTATACGCAACGGACGATTATGAACAAATTCAAGCCATAAATCAGATACTTTTACATTCTTCGTTTCATTTCTATCCATTACAACCCGCTCGCGGCATTGTGTAAAACAGAACATCAGCAAGCCTAATCCTATGAGGCCATATATTGCCATCGTATACAGCCATGCACTATCGTTGACAGACAGATCCATTGTTTCGGTCGGATCGAACATTTTCAATACAATCGGCAAGCCCATTCCAACTGCAAGTCCGCCGAGATTTGCCATGAACATGCGTACTGATGTGAGTTTTGTGATTTCAGCCGTATCTCGTGTCAGCGAAGCGTTCAGGGCTCCATAAGGAACATTTACAAGTGTATAACACATGGATAAGCCGACATAAGTCAGATATGCGTAGAGCAGTGACCCTGAAAAGCCGTTCCAGAAACATAAAATCGCGAAACCGGTCAACGGGACACCACCTAAAACAAGATATGCGCGATACTTACCCATTTTGGGATTGTGTTTGTCGACAAATGTGCCAACAATAGGATCCCATATGACATCAACTATTCTTACTATCAGGAACATTATAGCCGCCACAGCAGGATTGAGCCCGTAAACATTGGTGTAAAAGAACAAAAGATACATGCTTACAGTTTGATATATAAGGTTTTGAGCAAGGTCTCCTGCCCCAAAACCAATACACTGTAAAATAGACAGCTTATAGAATCCTTTTGATCTGGACATAAAAGAGTGTAAATGTTTGTAATAGGGTGAGTCATACAGATTTATCATTTCTGTATGACTCACCCTTTCGATTGGTAATTATCTATCGTAATAAATTATTTTCTCAGTTTTTGAGCCTTTTCGCTTGATGTAGAAGTGTCCATTACTCGGATTCAACACACGGTTGCCCATGAGGTTATAGTATATGGTTTCACTACTATCGAAAGTATCAACAATTACATTATCCACACCCGAAGATAATGGCATCATATACAGTCGAAAGTTGTCTATTTTAAACCATGTGTCATATGGTGCACCATCAGTTGCCACTCCTATACAATATTTGGTATTGTTTGTGTCGTTGGCGAATTTCAATTCGAGGGTTTGCATTGGAAAGTTGTCACTCGTTCCTGGGTCTGTAATCTGATCCTTGAAATATGCTACATTATCATTAGCAAAAAGTCGTTGATTACCTACTCGGCACTCTCCGTTCTCTTTGTTTGAAGCGTGCATGTCAACGGTCAGTATATATTTCCCGATAGGAAGAATGACATCCTGATAGATTTTTGCCGTTAAGTCATTTCTCCAATCCCATACTCCGAAGATGTGGGTGCCATCGGTAGCCTCAGGGTCGCGCCATCCGCCACCGATATTGACGCCACTCCAGGTTGTTGAGGCATCAACAGTCCAACCTTCGGTGTCATTGATCTCGAAACTCGGATTGTAGATGTAATCATTGGTCACATCAGCATATTCGGGTTCTTCGGGATCATCTTCGTCAAGAACAATTGATATTTCGTTTCCATCATATTCAACCTGTGCATTGTACATCATAGTGTGTAAATCACCAAATCCACGGAGCATAGATACTTTGCAGATATTGAATTTGCGAGTCTGTATCATACCGGGGAAATTGCCATTTCGAGCTCCTATGGTCAATGTGCGATTGGCATCGTCCCATGTGAACTCTATCTCGCTGTAAAGCCCCTTTTCATATCCATATCCATCATACTCATCTTCATAGAGAACAAACGAACCGTCGGCACCTGGATATACACGGATTTCAAGCTCATCCCATTTTTTCTCAGTACTGTACTGAACGTCCGGACCCCAAGGTACAATTGAACCGGCTTTGACATATAGAGGTATTATATCAACTGCTGCAGGTGTGGCTACTGATTTGCCGCCTTCATAGCTTTTTCCTGTCCAGAAGTTTATCCACTTATGCCCAGCCGGGAGATATACGTTACGGCGTGTAGTTCTGTCGGTAATTACTGGAGCAACCAGGAAACTTTCGCCAAACATATATTCATCCTTGATATCGTAGCCGTTGCGGTCGTCACTAAAGGCCAAAGGAAGAGACTGCATGAAAGTGCGATCTTTAGAGCAAATCTGCCATGCCGTGCTGTAGAGATAAGGGAGAAGGCGATAGCGCAGCTTAACGTACTTCAAAATGTTATCATAATCGCCTAAGCCATCGTTTTCTTCACCGAATTGATATATCTCGCGTGGAGTGCCGTCCCCATGAAAGCGCATCATAGGCGTAAAGCAAGCAAACTGAGTCCATCGAATATAGAGTCGTCTCCAATCGGGATTGTTTATACCACCCTCATAATCTCCGACATAAAATGCACCTATATCGCTGTTCCAATATGGGATACCGGTTGCTGATAAGTTGCATGCAGCCGGAATTTGATTGGCCAGTGTCCACCAGTTGGCTGTAATATCTCCGCTCCATGTGTTGGCGCCATATCGCTGTTGACTGGCAAAAGCCGAGCGAGTCAGAATCGAAGCACGCTTACCTGAGAGAGAGTTGTCGCCAAGTGCTTCTGCTGCCCTGTGATTGTCATGCACTCCACTCACGGTTGCCAGCGGGAATGCATTGCGAAGAGAGCGCCATGTGCGTCCGTCACCGGTAACGAAGTCAAAATCAGACTCGCCCTCCATTGGTGAATAGTCCGGCTCGGTACAGTCAAGCCAGTATGCATCAATACCTTTTGATGCAAGACCGTTATAAAGATGTTTCCAATATATATCCCTGGCTTCCTTACTATAGACATCGTAGGGCTGAACACCGCACCCCCATGGGAATGAGTATGCCGACATAAGCATATTCTTGGCTTTTAACTCTTTAAAGGGAGCTGTAGCCGGGGCAAAGTTCGCCCAAACAGAAATCATCAGTTTTGTATTGTTGGCATGTACGTAGTCTATCATTTCCTGATAGTTCGAAAATGAGGGATTGAGGAATTCCATTGCATTCCACTGTTCATTGCCGCCCCAATATTGCCAGTCTTGAACAATACAATCTAAGGGAACTTTAAGGCTGCGGTATTTCTTTACAACTTCCATTACCTCATTTGCGCTGCAGTAACGTTGCTTGCTCTGATAAAGGCCAAAATTCCATAAAGCCGGCATCGGACTCGTGCCTGTAAGATAGCGCATCAATGACAAAACCTCATCACTGTTATCGCCCACCATGACATAATAGTCGATTTCAGTTCCTACTGAAGTAAAACTCGTAGAAACATTGTTGTCTGAAAATGTTGTAGATGAGTAATTATCCCAGAACAATGAGTAATTTTTGCTTGATTGGAAATATGGTATGCAGACCTTCATATTGGATTGCTCAAGGAAATGTGTCTGACCGCGCTGATTGAGCGTTCCGTTTTGAATCTGACCCATACCGAAGATATATTCATCAGGATCAAGTTTGAAGTGGTTGGATATGTTATAGCTGTCGAATGTGCCGTCTTTAGTCTCTGAGAATGAGGATGGAAAATCTTTTTCGGCAATAACAACTGAGCCATCGGCCCGATATATTGAAAACGACATTTTGTCCATAGCATATTTCACTGTCAGTTTATTTCCAGTGGCAGTCAGCTCATTCCCATTTTGTACGACATCTATGTCCACGCTTTCGGCGGGCATAGCGACTACTGACAGAGATTTCTTGTCGATATCTTCTATTTTAGATTTATAGATACGCACGATATCGTCTGAATAAAATATAAGGCGCAGATATTCGTCATTCCATCGAGCCAGGATGCCGTTGGCTGTTTTTTCATAGCTGACTTTGGCATTTGAGCGGATGTATTCTTCAATCAATCCGGGAAGACTTTCATAAAAAGGATAAAGAGATTGATAATCGCCGGCATTCAAATTCCGGAGAATATTTTCCGCCTTCTCTATTTCCTGCTCTAGAGCTGAACCCTCTTTGGGATTCAGACCGTTTGCCTTTTCGAGACTCTTCTCAACGATTGCCCTTATTTCAGACGTCATGCTTTGGGCCGTATAACCAAGCTGTGACAGCAGTTCGGGAAAATCAATAGCTACCTTATACACATTGTAGTATGAGACACCGTAGATTGTTGCAGTAGTACCCTCGACAGGAGTAAGACCGACGGCATTAATATAACCTGCACCATTGGCTGAAATATATACATGCTCGTTGGCAAACAGATTGCTTGACCATGAAAAGTCCTCCTTGACATTCCAAAGCATCACGGTCTTGCCGTCCTTCTCAATCACATAATTCGGGTTATGAAACGGATTGCTGTATAGTCCGTTCCAAAACCACATTTTGCTTTTTTCGGAATCAGCACTGACGTTTGAACCGGTAATGACCATCCAATTGCAATCATTGTTGATATAATAGGCATTGTCCTTGGCCCGGTTCATTTCAAAGGCTACATTGTTTTCTCCGGGCAGCGCGTTGATGGTAAATGAATTGGCATTATCATTATAGGAGAAAGCCGACTGTGGCGCGCGATTATCATCGGTCGAGACATAGTCCCGGCAATTGTATGTGTATGGAATCTGTCCGAATCCCACATGGTATGAAGTCAGTGCCGATAAAAGCAAAATAACAATCTGGATTCTGTGACCAATATCTGTTAACATGGCTATATTTTTAGGTAATAAGGTACTAAAAGACCCGAACCATAAGTATAAATACATATGAGCCGGGTCTTCTAATTTCGAAATTTATTTGCGAATAGCTACTTTCTTGCCATTAATGATATAGAGACCGGCGGGTAGATTGCCTAGTTCGCCTTTATCATTAGTATCAAGTATTTTGATACCCATCATGGTGTAAACTGTCCAATGTTCGGGTTCTTCAACTTCTATTTCAGAAATAGAGGTTGTGGTTGATTTTTTTGAAATCTTAACGTTGGTGAGATATAATGTACCGACATATTCGCCAAGATTAAACACGATACGTCCGTTGAACTCACCGCTACGTGCCTCGGCCTGACATGTCCCTGAGACACTTACGCTTTCCCACTGGTCGGATATATTAAAGCGGCTGAAATCGCCACAGCCGGCCCAAGTATCGGCATTCTGCATGGAGGCCAAAATATTTTGTGCAGGATTGCCTTTGACATCGAAAGTCATGACATATTCAACACCGCTTTCCAAGGGAAGATCCATTGCAATTTGAGCGGCATAATATTCTCCGGCTGTGGTATGTGTGAATTTGAGGCACGGTTTATCATCTTCTGTAACATTCTCAAATGTTGTGTTGTCGCCCCAACCGCCGAAGGTCTTGCCGTTGCCGGTGTAAAACGAAGCTACAAGATTTGGATCTTCAGGTTCAGCAGGAGTTTCTACATGGGTTACTTTGATCCATGCTATTTCGTATGTGCCTACAAATTCGGACTGAAAAAGCAGGAATGCATCGTCAATGTTAAATTGAGAAGTGACTTTTGATGAAATTTCCTGCCAATCGGCCGAATCATTTACCTTGAACTCTCCGTTGTTGTCCTGTCCCCATGAGCCCAGATTATAGCTGAGATTTCCTGAGAAGCCTTTGATTTTAGCTGTTATGGTATATCTTACATCCTTAGCTATCTTGATGTGCTCAATCGGATGGTACTGCAATTCCCAGAAAGGTTTTTGCTGGCTGTTTGTCACAACGAGTGCCCCGTTTTCCAGTTTAAGCTCAAGATTTTTGCTATGATAAGGGACAACAGTTGCTGTAGAGAAATCAACGTATGCATCCTCTACAACCTCACCATTGGGATCATCTGCTTCGCGTGTGATTTTGACTGATTCAATCCAATAGGGAGTAGTGTAGTTGCCCGACTGGAAGGTGAGGTGACAGCCAGACGCCGTTACTGTCGAGGTGACAGTCCTTGATACTGTCTGCCAATCAGAGGTTTCCTCAAAATTGAGCTCGCCACCGAATGAAGCATCCCATGAACCGATACTGATGGGAAGATTGCCTGTGAAGCCTTTCACTTTGGCGGTGATGGTGTAGTCTACTCCATCCTCAAGGTCGAAGCCATCAAGAACGAAATACTGGACATCCCAGAAGTTGAGATCGGCCGTTGTGTTATTGATGTAGAGAGCACCGTCCTGTATCACAGGGGTCACATGATCGGAGTGATACATATCGTAAGACTCCGTCTTGCTGAAGTCGATTTCGGCGACCACAGCTTCGGCTGCATTAATGGCCTGAATTGAAAGGGCCATTGCAGCGACAGTCAATAATGATTTTGTCATAAAAATTGATTTAGTTAGTGATTATGATTATTTATTTGAGGTTGCATATAGACCTACAGTAGTGCCTGTAAATCCACCTGCAGCTCTTGAAGACGTTAGAAGTGCTGTGATGTTCTTTGCCAACCAATCCCAGCTATTTCCATTGTCAAATGAATAATAGAAATCATACGATGTGCCGTTTGACACTATTTTAAGGTCTATATAATCATTGTTCTCCGGTAGTGAAAGTACGGCTACATTACGTTCACCATCGGGAGATACTTCTGTAAGGAATAGCGATTTCTGGTTATTGACCAGTCCTTTGGCAAAAAAATACTGATGTTTTTCATCTTTATAGATGAGAAGACCGGCAGCTTCATTTCCACTACGTGAATTGAACCCCATACGGGTGCTTACCTCATAGCTGTGGTGCTGTACACGGCGCCCTAAATATGACGGCGCGTCCTTCGACTTAACATTGATTGACTGGCAGTCAAGAGCAAGATAACCTGGTACACGAGTGAGCGAATAGTAACCGGTGATATCGCGTCGCAGAGACATCCATGTGAAATCAAGTTTTTCCTCGTCAAAAGTATAATGACGCTCGAAGTTGCCGAAAGTCGGGTTCTCGCCAACGGTAACACCAGGTATATTGAGAATTTTAGGGATAGGCTTTATCTCACCCGTCATGAACGGCCAGCCATCTTCAGTCCACTCGACAGGATACATGAATGTTTCGCGGCCGAGGTTCTCAAAGTAATTTTGATTGACCGGTCTGCGACCAAGGAAGAAACCCCACCATTGTCCGTCAGGCCCCTCGATAATATCGGCATGACCGGCTTCAGAGATAGGATATTCCCTGTCCCAAGGCACCATGCGTTGAGTTAGAATAGGATTTTTATCGTAAGCCACATAGGGGCCGAATGGTGCGGGGCTTTTATATACGACTTCACTGTGCCAGTCACCCGAACCGCCTTCTGCAGTAATAAGGTAGTACTTGCCTTTGATTTTATAAAGATGTGGACCTTCACACCATATTGGATTCTCACTCGGACGGCTGCCCTTATTGACAATGATTTTACGGTCTCCGACGGTACGGTCAGTTTCTGTATCATATTCAATGATTCGTACTGTGTGATGACCTCCATATTCTTCCTTGTTGTCAGGAGCCTCTGCACATACAACAATATAGGCCTTGCCATCATCATCGAAAAGCAACGATGGGTCTATGCCATAGACATTGTCAAGATAGATGGGATCACTCCATTCTCCAGCAGGATCCTTGGCTTTAACCAGAAAACAGCCTTTGCCAATATTACATGTTATCATGTAATACGTATCATTGTGCGGATTATAGTCGATAGCTGGGGCATATATGCCGCCACTGGTATCCTGCCCGATAATATTGTCCAACTGTGAATCTCTTGATATGATATTGTTGATCTGCTTCCAGTTTACAAGATCTCGGCTATGAAACAAAGGTACCCCGGGGAAATATGCAAACGACGAGGCTATAAGGTAGTAATCGCCCTTCCCGTTACTACATACCGACGGGTCGGGATAACATCCCGGAAGCACCGGATTTAGGAAATCTCCGGCACCAAGACTCAGATTGTCGAAGCATGCATCGTGCCCTTTGTAATTGAAATAGTCAAACAACGCAGTTCCTTCTTGCAGCTGTGGCCCTTGTTGCGTTGTCGGGCCGGGTTCCGGCACTATTTGATTTTGCTCGCTATCGCTGCAACTGCACAATAGCGAGGAAATCAAGACCCATGATATTGATTTATTCATCTCGGCTTGTATTTGTTTAATTTGGTGTAAATTAATATCTTGAATATTATCTTCTGATGGCTATTTTCTTTCCGTTTACGATGTAAAAACCGGGATTGAGATTATATATTTCTGACTCATCATCGCTATCAAGCACCTTGACTCCAAGAATATTGTAAACCGTCCAATGATTGACAGGCTGACTGGCAACCACATTGTCGACTGACGCCAGCGAGGGATCTTTGGTGATAAAATTCCATTCGAAATTTTTGAAATACATGGTGCATGGCTCAATAATCGTAGACAGATTTAGCGCAAGAACATTGAACCCGTCAGCCTCGGTCGGAACAACTTCCGTAACGATATATTGTTTCCATTCATCTGTGACATTTATCTCGTTTCCTGCAATGTAGGAATACACATAATTGTCTGGTCCGTCATTGGCATGTATTAAGATTGAACGGGGTGATGAGCTTTTTACCTGACAGGAGAACTGATACTTGTAACCGGCTTTCAGTGGCATGTGCGACATGATGCAAAGCTGTGTTTCCCAGGGCCACCCATCCACGGTACGTTCTGGCACGTCTATGACCATTTCTCCATTATTGATGAAGCTATGCTGCCGTTCACCGTCTATTTTAAGACAGAAGCTTGACTCATCATCGGTTGCGAGATTACCGTTCACAATCAACGGAATAACATATTCATCACCTGAGATTGCCTCTACATAAGTTATTGCGACATACGCGATTGAATATGGCGATGTATAGTGGCCGGTTTGGAAATTGAGATGTGCGTTGCTTGCATCAATTGTTGACTTTAGCTTTTTGGATACCGTCTGCCAGTCGTTGGAATCAGAGAAATTCAAATCACCACCAAAGGTCGCATCCCACGTTCCGATATTGAACGGCAAATTTCCATGATATCCTTTGACCTTGGCCGTAACGGTGTATTCAACACCATTGACAACCGGGAAATTGTCAAGAACAAAATACTGAAGATCCCAGAAATTAGCTTCAGTCGTATTGTTGATGTACAACGCGCCATTCTGGATCACAGGAGTTGCCGGACCAATATTCCACATTGAATAAGATCCCACACTACTGAAGTCGATTTCAGAGACAGTAACCGTCTCTTCTGCTTTGACTGATAATATTGTCAAAGAGATGATTATTAATGCAATGATTTTTCTCATATTTATGGTATTGTAATTGGTGATTTATTTCGGTTGCATTGAGAGTTTCATGACAAAACCTCCATTGCATGGTATTTCAATCTTATATTTGCTATCGGGCTTCAAGGAGATATTTTTCACATTGTCTTTGCAAAGAGATTCATCTTTAATCACAGTACATGATAATCTTTCTTCCTTTGACAACTTGGGGAGTAGCTTAGACAAATCAATTGAAATGCTCTTTTTCTCATCCACGGCATTGACTCCGGCAATATACCACTCATCGTTATGCTTGCGTGCAAGAACGACATATTGTCCGGGATAGCCGTCAATTAGTCGTATGTCATCCCATGTAGTAGGTACATTTTTCATGAAATCAATAGCCCATGAGGGAGCGTCTTCATAATTGTTCGGAGCGAGCGCAAAGTGTTGAACCGGAGATTGAAACAAAACCGCTGTTGCGAGTGCAAATACATCGGAAGTCTTTCTTTTAGTGCCATAGGGTTTGTTCTCACTATTATAATACTGGTTGAGAGCACTGCCGCCAAAGTCCATGCTTCCTAAGGTGTTTCTGACAAATGGGAATATAGTTGCGTTATATGCCTCCTTATCACAGTTGTCCTGGAAGAAATGAAGATTTTCACTTGCCAGTACTGCTTCACTTGAAGCATAGTTAGGAAACATACGCTCCCAGCCTCGAGGCAATGTGCAGCCATGGAAAATGACCAGCAGACCAAAATCGTTGGCATCAGAGAGAATATCCTGATACAGTTTCATCATCTCCTGCTTGTCGCTGCCAAAGAAATCTACTTTGATGCCGCGTATGCCATTATCTTTCATCCACTGCATTTCATTACGACGTGCGGCAGGATTATTCATGATATGTCGCGGGGTCGGGGGCGCATCATTCCAGTATCCATTGGAATTATACCAGAGATAGAGGTCTACACCTTTGGACTTTCCGTAACGTGCAAGCTCTTCTATTTTATCACGTCCTATCTGCTTATCCCAATAACTGTCAACCAGAATTGACGTAAAACCCATAGCCGACGAAAAGTCGATATAACGAATCTGTTCATCATAATTAACACTCTCGTCCATGCCCATAATCCAGCTCCATGAGCCTTTGCCGTATTCGTATTTACGAGAGGGTGCATATAGGGGTTTTACGACATCAAAAGCGATAGTAGTCTCGGCTATTGGAGCGAGATTTCGACCAATCGTAATAGTTCGCCAAGGAGTCTCGCCCGGCAGCGGTAGACCGACATATTCAGAGCCGAGGCCGTTCATCTCACCCTTCTGAGGGAATCCGATTGTATATGCCGAGTCTGATTCGCAAATCAAACGTCCTCCGCAATAAGATCCATCCACGCCGGTTTCCGACAACAGGATCCAACCTTTGTCATTGTTTTTGAACAAGCAGGGGAATGTATATCCTTCACCCCATCCATTCTTGCCTATCGGCTCATCGCATGTGTAAGGAGTCTCATAGCTCGGTGAGGTGCGTGCATAACCTCCCATGGGATGACTCTGAGGACAAAGAAACGATGTAGTTCCGTCGGGTAATACAAATTCCGTCACTTCTCTTTCGATACGCGTTGTCAGAGCGTCCTTCTGGGGTAAAAGAATGTATTTAAACGCGATATCGTTGTTGCTGACCTGGAATACTATGTCAAATACATGAATACTGTCTTTGGAGAATGAAAAGGTACGCTTGTTGGCAAGATAATCAATATCAGACTTCTTGATATTCGGAATTGAGTAGCTCTCTTGTACGGCCTCTATTGGAGAAACAGCGGTCAGTTTCAATCCTGTAGAGTAGTCACCAAGATCAGTCTTAAAGCCAATTCTTGACGGTCTTATAAAGCAATCGTCGTTGTATTTTACTGAATAAGCGGGAGTCGCGTCGGTATCAATAACCGAGACGGTAAGATTCCCGTCGGGACTTGCTACAATGTTGTCGCCTGACGCTACAACATTGTGTGCAACTCCTGAAAGTAATAGGGCTGTTACGATTTTTCGAATCATAGTCAAATTCACTTAGTCAGTTTCATATTGACGGATACTACGCTTCGGGGCCCGCAAAGGACATAAGGCTTGTTGCGGCCAGAAATGCCAGTTCCTCCGGCAGTGATGTCTCGGAGATTTACATCGAGATTTGTCTCTGAAGCCGAAGTGATAATTGCATTTTCAGGCACATCAATCTCGACCATGACTTTTTCGTTCTTCTTGTTGAGAATTACGACACTTACTTCATCGGCAGACTCGTTGACATATGATGACATCTTGACTTCGCTGTCTTCCGACGATGAAGCGACACGGTAGCGTCCGGTAGCATACTTGGAATACTGAGCCATCAGATATCCGTCCTTTGCAATACCGATTTCATCAACCGAGACATTCTTGTCAGGATCATCGACTGTGCAAACTAAACCGCATTGTCCGCTGTCACGACGCAGATACCAATAGATATAAGCACCACAGCCGGCCTCCATGCAGGCATGAATTTCCTCACCAAGGCCATCAAGTTGGTAGTTCCAGATAGTCTTGAGGTCGGCATTCTTGGGGTCATCGAAATATTTCTCAGTCATCCACCATGATTTGCCAACCGGCTCGAGGAGTGTTTCGAATATGTTCTGAACATAATCGTGACGAGCCTTTACATAACCATTGTTCAAATCGGCAAATCCCTGATAAGTATGTCCGATGACAATGTCGGTCTGAGCCATTGCCTCAGGGTCATTCACAACGGGATCGGTATATTCAGGCGCGAAACCACATGCTTCAGGGCCCATAAGCTCCACACCTGTGGCTCTGATT
The DNA here is from genome assembly GCF_004793975.1 of Lepagella muris. Taxonomy (NCBI): domain Bacteria; kingdom Pseudomonadati; phylum Bacteroidota; class Bacteroidia; order Bacteroidales; family Muribaculaceae; genus Lepagella; species Lepagella muris. The sequence goes on along the minus strand of NZ_SRYB01000001.1, from coordinate 221,300 downwards.
TTGGGGCCACATTGCTTCATAAATACCGCAATCTCGGCCGGTGCCCACAGAACGTCCATGTCAGGCTCATTCTGTACAGACACTGCTGTAAGGTTGACACCATGGCTTTTCATATAGTTAATGTACTCGACAAAATAATCAGCATACGCATCATATTTGGACGGGTCAACATGCTTCCTTACTTCGTTGTTGACTGTGATATTTTCGGTGAATTCCGAGGGAACATGCCAAGGACAGGCAAATACTTCTCCACCTTGGTCTGATACATATTTTGCGCCCTCAACATCTTTTTCCCATATATTTTTGTCATCGTAAAGCATCAGTCGCAGTATGTTATAGCCGAGTATCCCACCTCGCTTAAACATTTGCTCCATCTGGTGCGAGGTTACTTGTTTAACCCAAATGTAGGGATTGTATGCACCTCCGAAACCTCTGATGAGCTGACGTTTCTTGGAGTAGTCAACCGATACATCCACTCGCTTGTATTCAGCTCTTTGTGTCACAATGAGCTCTGTCTTTTCACCGGTCAGAAGATTTGTCAGGATCATCTTTTGCTCTCTTTCGTCCAAGTCGATATTCGGTTTGGCCTGAATCCTAATCTGGCTGAAACCTGATTCGGTCGTTTCTCCACCCTGCCGGGGCGAGAAATCTTCGATGAATCCATCACCGACAAGTTCAAGTTCCCATGGGGTCTCATTCCATTCTACCATCAGGTATGAATCGCCCCCGATGAACGGTACTTCAAGATTTGTTTTCAGGAAACGCACGCCCGATTTGGACGCGATTCCAAGCAGATCTTCGTCGCGCTCGGCACAGCCACACAACAACAGAAGTACTGCCATTAATATGCTGTTATAGAAATATACTTTTTTCATATCGTTATCTGTTTACTGGTTGGTTTTACCGGCCAATCCATTGGCAACTCCAATGTATGAGGCTTTGCGGTTATAGTTTGAATCCCAAATGCCATTAAGTCCGGCCGGATGTCCGAATGAGACACCATAACGAAGTTCGGCAGGTATCAGCTCCTGATATTTACGTAGTACAAAATTATAGTAGTTTCCTTTGGCAAGTTCAATATCAGTATTGGTGCTTGTCGCATTTGCCATAGAGACTGTCAGATTGGATATTCTTATGATTTTACCAGTCTTGGCAAGTAAAACAAACATTTGCTCTATTGCATCTTCATATCCTTTCTGAGTAATGGGGTCATTAGAGCAAGTGAGATTTAGTTTTACGTCGATACCATCAATTTTTGTTACACCATCTGATTCCCATTTTTCAATTTGTGAAATCAAGCCCTGACATTTTATGAGACCTGCAGATTCTAATCCATATTCGCTTACAAATAGTTTCAAATTGTCACCGCCGTGTTCGCGAGCTATTCTGACTGCTTCACGCACATAATTTTCACCAAGATAGTCTGACCACAAGAATACACCGGGAGCACCATTGACATCGTCATCAGCCTTTCTTAGTTCTACGGGTGAGGTATCAGACATAGGATCTTCAACAACAATCCAACTGCTAACATACTCTTTTGAAACCTCCATTACGCCGGCAATCCACTGTTCCATTACGCCGGTCAGAATTTCAGCTTTTTCTTCAGGAGTCTTTTCAATTATATTAGCGCCGGGGCCGATCTCAGAATATCCTTCGCTGTCAGTAGAAAGATGATACAAGTCGCCGTTCCAGGCATGCCACTGGTCTATACTTGCATTTTCAAAATCACCATTTCTCATGAGTTCATCGTCAGAGCCCTCTTTTTTGAGTGAAATGTTGTCTATATACATCTTGCCGACATACTGTCCGAAATTGATGGCAATCTTGTTGGCTTCACCATGAGAAGAAGTAAATGTATAATTGATCTCCTGCCACTGGGTGGTTACTGTGAAAGGACCAGGATATTGCTGTTCTCCTCCTTGCAGATATACTTCAGGACTCCACACACCGCTGGCCCTTGCCATGAATTTAAGTGTATACTTTGCGCCGGATTCAAAATTAGTGTAATGTTCATACCACACCTGAGCATCCCAGGGATTAGAACCTGCCGTTTGATTCTCAAATACAAGACAATAGCCGGTATTTGCAACTCCTACATTAGGGTCTTCAATAATAACAGGTGCGATAAGTTGGTTGAGATAATCGGCGTTTTGTGAACGATGCCACACGAGTGAACGTCCGAATGTCGACAGCCCGTATTCCTGAGTACATTTAAGATACGATTCAACATTACCGAAATCAAATTCGCCTCCGTTACCAAGACAGGCCCCCATGGTCATGATATTATCATCGGGCATCGTTTCGGTAAAGTTGGAGTGCAGTATAATTCCGGCTGCACCGCGTTTCATCAGTTCGGTGGACGATACTGACGCTCCAAGACGGAACCCGGGATGAGACTCAAAGTCAATATATTTTTTGAGCACATCAAAACCATTGACGTATTCAGCCATGGCAACGTCCATCGGCTCCTCTATCGGGTCGAGGTTGATATCATATTTTTCATCGCTGCACCCCGCCAGTAATGCACACAGCATCAACGCGTATGGTGCTCTCCGTATGTTTATTTTACTTTTATTCATGATTATTGCTGTTTTGCATGAAGCGGATTAATTCAATTGACTTTATAGGTAGGCTTAAATTCTTCCATAACAATGTTACGTGATTGAACTACAAGGGTATCCATGGTTTCGTAAGTCTTACCTCCGAAATCGATGTTATACTCAAGATACAGTACATTGTGATCCTGATTGCCCCAACCCTTTTTCTCTCCGTCTTTTACAAACTTGCCGCTTCCAGTGGCTGTCATGCCATGGGTTGAAGTAGAGATTGTGCAATTATCACCGTCAAATGTAAGGTCAAGTACACATGTTCGTGTCGCTATGCCACCGTTTTCCGAGACTTGGGTTTTGACTGGAAATTTTGCGATATTGTAGCCTCCAGTGGTAACCGATACGACCTCGTCAGATTCTCTGTATTTACCTCGACGCACGTATTTAACCATGGCACCTCCATCTTCGGTGATGATATCCACACCGCGTCTCAGATAAGTGGCATGCCAGGGATTTATATACTTCACACAATATAGAACATAGTCCTTGGGCTGCACTTTCCATGCAGTCGCATCACAAGGCGAGGGAGTATCACCCTCGAAAACAGGAGATCCTGACAATATGCCATCACAGCCGTCAGCTTTAATGATGCGGGCCGGAATAACGTATGTATTTTCTAACGACGCAGGATCAGCAAAAAACTTGTCGGTCAGTTCTATTTCTGAGCCATAGAGAAATGACTTGATGTGAGTCAGCTTATTGGAAGACAGTCTATAGTAGTCTTCCGGCATAGGTTTGACAGGTGTGCCATTCTCAAAGTAGAGATTGTCGGTGAGTGTATTGTCTATTTCGATTTCCATTTTTGCGTCGCGCGGTTCGTATGAACCGCCATGAGTGGCCGTAATACGGCATCGGTGGCTGTTGTCAAGAGTGTTGTCCTGTTCAGGATCTTCGCCAAGAGTAATTGTGCGAACGGGGTATTGGTAAGCAAAGTATGCTTTTGTTCCACCGTCAAAGTCGGGAAAATCCTGCTCGCTGTTCTCGCATGAAGCCAGAGCTGCTCCGGCAATCAATGACACTAATATATATTTGAGATGTTTCATAATTCAATTGCTTTTCTATTACCAGCCTTGATTTTGTTCAAGATTGCTGAATTTCAATACGTCATCGAATGGAATCGGCCCATAAATCATATATGGATTATAGAGTCGTTGCTCTACATCAATATAGTTGTAGTTATTACCCGATATATCGACGCCACGCGCTGTCTCATTGAGAGTCTCGTTCCAGCGTCGAAGGTCCCAGAATCTTACATTCTCGAAACAGAGTTCCAGTCGACGTTCGTTTCTGATAAGTTTTTTGAAGTCTTCCTTGTTGTTTTTGGCCTGTTCCAGATATGGATCGCCATTGTCGACACCTACACCGGCACGCTTTCGTATTGCCTTTATGACATCGTAGGCCGAATATGAATGTTCGCCGCTTCCTGTAGGCCCGTAAGCCTCATTCGCAGCCTCGGCATAGGCAAGAAATATCTCGGTGTAACGGATATATTTTGTATAATGTCTCTGAACGGTGTTTACAGCACTGTTGGGGTTACAATCATCGCGCAAGAATTTACGCATGTAATATCCCGTTCTTGTCGAGTGCCCCAGTTCTTTGTTCAGGCCGTCGTTGGTGGCACTTGTTGAACTCGTATTGATGGTCTGTGACGATGGTCCTTGCACCGACCCGTTGTAAACGATGTAATTCGAGAGACGAGGGTCTCTGTTATCGTAAGGATTTGATTCATCAAAGTAACCACGTGAGTCATGGATAGGATAGCCATTTGCCATAGGGAAGGCATCCACAAGATTCTGCGTGGGGTTAATTCGTCCATTACCATAAAGACTTGGCGGGAAATTTTCCTTTTCAAGATCATTATTGTCACTAAAATTGCCACGCCAGATAATTTCGTCATGGTTCACGGTATTGCCTGTGTTGCCTACTTCTCCGGGTGTATACCATATATGACCTTTCGAGGCCATTCCTGCAACACCACCAATGTGATCAAGAACAACACCGGCGTAGTGTGCAGCGGTAGCCCAGTCAACTCCTGACTGGTCGCCGAAGGCCGGACTTGCTGCGAGAAGTGCGGCTTGTGCTCTGACAGCTTCGGCGATTCTGCCGCTTATTCTGCCGATACCGTTATTCCCGAATACACGATTGTATTCGGTCATACCGGCGCCCATGTCTTTATATTTTTGCGGAATGTTGGAGGAGGTAACTTCGCCATAGTCGTATGGTAGAAGCTCAAGTGCCTTGTCAATGTCAGAAAAAATCTGCTGCATGCACTCTGCAAATGTATTACGGGGAACATTCATATCGGTAGTTGCATCGTATGTCTGTGTCCAGATAGGTACACCGAGCAGTTGACCGGATGCTGTTTTACCTCCATAGTTTTGGAGCAGGAAATACATATTCATTGCTCTAAGAGCATAGGCTTCTCCGCTTAGTCGGGTAATATACAACTGATTGGTGACAGGTTCATCAGCCCAACGAACATTGTTTACACCGTTTAGGAATACGTTGCAGAACTGAATAGACGCATTTCGGTCTCGCCAGTTGCAAGTTGATTCCCAAGATTTGGATGTCCAGCCACCGACAGCCATATTAAGCCAGTTGTTGGACATATTGTTGGTAACGGCATCATCTGTCGCTACATCATTTGTCGCAGGTGTTCCATAAGGCATAAGGAGATATGCCGAGCGCAACATTCCATCGAATTGAGACGGGTCCTTCTGCATAGCGTTTTCGTCTCTCACGTTCTCGAGAGCCGGATCAAACAGGTCATCGCAGGAAACGAATGACAAGGCTCCGAGTACCGATATTATGGGTATTATAAGTTTTTTCATGACAGTCGATATTTAGAATTTAATATTAGCACCAATATTGAACCAGCGGGTCTGTGGAGCCGAGCCGGTGCTGAGTTCCATAATTCTATGGTGCTTGCCTATCGTGCAGAGATTTGAAACACTTGCATAGGCCGAGAGACCTTTTACGACTTTGCCGCTGAACCAACGGCCGGGCATATCGTAAGTGAGCTGCACTTTTGCTATTTCAAACCGGTCGGTATTATACATCCAGAAGTCAGAAGTCTGGAAATTATTGGCACCATTGGTGGTAGTAAGACGCGGATAAGTAGCGGTCTCGGCGGTTTCCGGTGTCCAGCGGTTTCGTACTTCAGCCGAGTATTTGCGATCGCCGTACGCCCAGTAATACGAGGAACTTTTTACAGCCTGGGCACCGAAGTTGCCGACACCTAATACAAAGAGAGTGAAATCTTTCCATTTGGCTGTGAGATTGACTCCGAGAACAAACGGAGAACCGGCCCAACCGCCTTTGCCCAAAACGACCTGATCATCGGAGTTGATGACATTGTCTCCATTTATGTCGGCATATTTAAGATCACCGGGCTGGATATTCACCCCGCCTAACTGAGACTGGTCGGGCGAATTTTTGATCTCGTCGTAGCTGTTGAAGAAACCTAAGCAGCGATATCCCCTTATTACGTCAAGGGCTTGACCTTCCGAGTTCTGATAGTCATAGACGTTCTGCTCATCACGGCGTGTTGCTTTTGTTGTATAATATGTTGCATTCACGCCGGCCGAAAAGCTCACCTGATCCCATGTGTCATTATACTTTATACCGAAATCAAAACCGGTTCGGCGATCGTTATTGTAGTTGCGCCATGGTACGAGAGATGAAGTCGGATAGAATGTTGAGAAATAAGTCGGATAAAGAGTCGAATTGTTGATAAGTAAGCCGTTCATTTCGGAGATAAACCCTTCGGCATCCAGAGCCAGTTTACCGTCAAAGAACTCGGAATGTATATTTGCACTCAACTCTTTTCGTTTAACAAATGTCATGTCAGGATTTCCGCCTCTTTCAGGATATGTTGCGGTACTTCCAGATGCGCCGGGCCAAGAGAACCAGCCCCCCTCAGCATAAGCGGGAGCATAAAGATAGTAGCCTTGAATATCGAGGTCGGTATTAAGTATGCCTCCCGATACACTTAAAGTGAGGTTATTGACAACATTCTGGTCATCCATGAAAGGTTCATTGGCGATATTCCAACCAATCATAGCCGTAGGTGAAAATGCCTGACGATGTCCTGGAGCAAGACGTGCCGAGTGAATGGCAGCCATACCTAATTGCGCAAAGTAACGGCTCTTATAATTATAATCTATTTGAAGTCCAAGGTTTACATTGCTTGTCTTGTGATACTCACCGGAGAATGTTCTCTGCCAACCTGAGGCAACCAATATAGCACTTAAGTTATGAGCTGTGTTGAATGTACGGCGATAGTCAACATTGACATCAAAGTATATTGTCTGTCGGTCAGAGGAACCGCCTAACCATTGAACACCCGAGTGCTCGTCTTTGCCTTCCTTGGTTAATTCGATAATTTCATCTTTGCCGTTGACCGATGCCCACACAGGTACGTAAGTGGCATAAGAATCGGTATAACCAGAGTTGTAGGAAGTGGCATAGTCAATAGCAAAACGGGTGTGTACGCCAAGTCCTTTGACAAAAGGATCAAGATTAAAATCAAGACCGCAATTGAATTGAAACTGACGACTTGTAAATTTATTATCGCCTTTTACATATCCGTCGGCAATAGCATTGGTCTGGTCGATTGATGTTCCGGAAAGGAATTTGCCATCAACAATGAAATTGCTGCCTCTAATCAAGTCAAGTGCCGATGCTGCTTCCGGGCTGATATAGCTGACTGGAATTAACGGGGCAATACGGTTGGGGCGAAGATTGGCGGCAGTGTTCCAGAAGTCTGTCTGTGCCGACTGTGCGCCATAGAATGTAGCGGCAGCGTCAACATACGCGCTTACAATGGGATTGAATGTTATATCAACGTTGCCTCTGACATTCAGACGGTCAGTATAGTTGTCCTTCGCTTTTCCAAAGTCGATAAGGTCACCTTCGCGGAAATACGATACATAGGAGTAATAACGTGCCTTATTGTTACCACCTTTGATTTCAATGCCTATATCACTGCGGTTATATGCTTTTTTCACATATTCCGAGCTATAGAGGTCAAGATCGGGATAACGATAAGGATTCGTTCCGGCTGCCGTGCGATAAATATCATTTTGTGAATATGCTGCACCGATACCATCGTTGAGACATGCCTCATTATAAAGAGTCATATACTCTGCGGCTCTCAGATAATTGGGGAAAGACTTAGCTACTTTCCAGCCGGTATTGGCTTTGACATTAATCTGAATAGGCTGGTCTTTACCTCGCTTCGTTTTGATGTAGATAACACCTTTGGCCGCTCTGCTGCCATATAGGACGACCGCAGGCGCGCTTTTAAGGAAGGTTATTTCTTCTACTTCTTCAGCCGAAATATTGTTCATATCACGTGGCACACCATCGATTATTACTAAAGGGGAGTCATCCAAACCCCAGAATGAATTACCGGTATAGCCGGGTACATAAGCTTCAAGATTGGAGACATCGTAATTATAGTTTTTATTTTGGAGCTGTTCCATGTTCAGGAACGATACTCCTCCGATTACATCTTTTGACGGAATCTGTCGGAATGCCACCTGCACTTCATCCTTGCCGACAAGTGAATCGGGCTGTTCCACATGGGCGGAAACAGTCGTCACACATAGCGCCCCAAGTACGAGTGATGCTATATATTTTGTTTTATCTGACATGAGATTAACTGTTTTAAATTAATGTTACCAACCGGGATTCTGCTCGAATTCTGCATATATGTAGGTGTCTTCTCTCTTAAGAGGGAACCAGTAATGCATACTGTCGAATTTGCGTGTCAGGATAATTTCTTCTCTGAACTCCGATACTCTCGCATTGCGGGGATCGTTGTTTTTGAAGAAGTCCTCATTTTCTACACGGATAAATTCCTGAGAAGTTTTGACCGTATATTTGGGTTCAGTGAGCAGGAGCCAGCGTTGCAGGTCGTTGAAGCGGAAGCCTTCGAAACTGAGTTCGACAGCTCGCTCTCGACGCACCTCGTCCATAAAGCTGTTGCCGGTGAATTTCTCGTTCACATGTCCTGCACCTACACGATCTCTAAGTACGTTTATGGCATCGGCTGCTGTAAGATCGCATTTAGACGATTTAGCCTTAGGGCCTCCGATAGCTGCACAGGCCTCGGCATACATCAGGTAAATGTCGGCAAGTCGCATATACGGAATATAGGCATGAGGGTTAGGAGGATAGTCATCGGACATACCCATATCATATTTCTGGCATGTGTGAACACATAGTTTCTGACAGAAATATCCTGTTCGCGAAGCGTTGGATACAGCGCGCATCGAACCACCTGTAGCAAGGCCGGCATAAATCATGTCAAGATCATTGCCTTTGGTGTCGCTCAATATGTATTTAACACCGTCAAAAATAATATCATGGTAGAATCGCGGATCTCGGTCTTTAAAGGGGTAATTTTTGTCAAATCCAGATTCAGGATCATCAAGTGGTAGTCCGTTTGCCATACCGTAGTTTGCTACATAATTTGCAGTGGGCTGGTGGATCTCATTGTCCTGAGCACATAGATTGTTGGGGCCGAAAGTACGTGAGTAGTTGAAGCGGGTGGCGCTCCATGCCGGAGAAGGTCCACGGAAGATAGCTTCTTTTCCACCAGGTTGAAGCCATCCACGGTTGATGGTAAAGAACAGTTCGCTGTAACTGAAATCTACGTCGGATTTCTTAATGTGGTCATAGACATTAGAATACTCGAATTTTGCCAGTTCGTAGTTTGTCTGTCCGCTCTCTACAAGATTTATGATTTCTGCGAAGGCATCGGCTGCAAGCTGTGCGTACTCCTGACTGTAATCATAAGTGCGCGTGCCACCTGTCTGTGCGCCATGCTGCATAAGGGGACTTGCTGCCCAAAGATAGTTTTTGCCAAGATAGCCTAATGCTACAATTTTGTTTATGCGTAATTCATTATGTCCAATGGTATTTTTGCCGGGTGTGGTCTTGTCCCAATCAAGAGGAAGCAGCTCAACTGCTTTTTTTAAATCCTCTGCTGCTTTATCGGCACATTCGAGATACGACAGACGTACAAGTCGAGGCGACTCGTCAGTAGGGAGTTCATGATCTATGTAGGGTAGACCTCCAAGAAATTGCATCATCTCGAAATGCCACCATGCTCTAAAGAAGTATAGTTGGCCAAGCAGAAGATCCTTTTCCTCCTGTGAACCTATGAAGTATTCGTCAATGTTGGCGAAAGCTGTATTTATTTTTGAAATACAATACCAAGCGTGGCCGTAGAGTCCATGATCAAAGCTACTCTGAGAAGTGCTATTGATATCGCTCTTACCAAACCAAAAATAGTTATCGGTCTGCCATGCGTAGAAGTTGCCAATATCAATCTGATGATTCATACGGTTATCTGCGTGTGGGTTCTGGATTTCGTCATCACCAAGATTCCATGATGTAGTCCAGTTGCATTTGGCCTTATCCGGGATACAGTTGTATATTTCCTCGATGTAGCCCTGGAAATTATTGAAGTTCTTGAATGCGTCTTCTTTGTTGACATTGGATTCGGGATTCTTGTCAAGATAATCTTCACAAGATGCCATCATCAGAACCGAACCGGCTGCCAATGCAAATCGAGTAATGATTGATAGTATATTTTTCATTATGCTATTCTATTAAAAATTAAATTTTAAGCCGATGTTGTATCTTCTCATTGTCGGATACGCACCATCGCTTGAACCTCCGGCAAAGTTTGATTCTCTGTCATCGGGCATCTTTGTCCATAGCCATAGGTTATTGCCGTTTAAGAAAATACGCAGATTTGAAAGCCCAAGTTTTTTTACCCAACGCTGATTGAAATCATAAGCAATCTCGATGTTTTTCAGACGAACGTAAGAACCGTCATATAGGTATCGTGTACCATCTGAGTAAGGAGTGCTAGACGAATAGTAACGAGGAGTCCTGATATCTCCAATTCCAGATGCCGGGTCTATCCATGAGCGGCCTGTGAATACGAGGTCAATCTGATTAATAAAATCCCGAAGATATACTTCACGAGTAACATTTGTCACGCCATAGAACTGGACGAAGGCACTCAAACCTTTCCATTCAAAGCCCAAAGTTGCATTATATGTGTTTTGAGGAGTTCCGGAGAATCCATAGGGCGCACGGTCTTTCTCATCAACGATACCATCACCGTTGAAGTCAATTATATAAAGGTCACCAGGCAGGCGGGTCTCATCTTTGATATCGTGAGCAGGGCTACCATATAGATCATCGAATGATGTCAATGTTCCGTGATCTATGAAAGCTGTAGTCTGGCCGATTGAATATCCGGCTGATTTCTGATAGCTTGGCTTCAATTCGGGGTCGTCCTTGAAAATGATTTTGTTGAAAGCATGTGTCATATTTAGATTGGCCCATACTCTGAAGTCGGGCGTAAAATTATGATTCAGCCTCAGTTCGATTTCAAAACCTTTGGATTCGGCTTTGCCAAGGTTGGTGGTAGGAGGAGTCATGCCAAAATATGATGGCATGGCACGTTCACTGCCTCTAAGAAGAATATCATTACGGCTATCCTTGAACATTTCGACAGTTCCGGCGATTTTCGAGTTCAGGAATGCAAAATCAATACCGAGATTCATCTTTTTCACTTTCTCCCAATTGGCATTGGGATTGCCAAGAGCATTGAGTCGGTAGAACTGATAAATACTTGACGCTCCATTGACCGTCATCAAAGCGCTGCCGCCATATCCCCATTGTTCCATATATAGGAATCGGTCTCCGGTATCGTCTCCAATTTCGCCATATGAACCGCGAATTTTCAGCTCATTCCACCAACGAGATATCGGCTCCCAGAATTTTTCGGCTGAAGGACGCCAGCCGACTGCGGCTGAGTTGAAGAATCCGAAACGATATCCTTTGCCAAATTTCTCAGAACCGTTATAAGCGCCGTTGTATTCGGCAAAATAGCGGTTGTCAAAGTCGTAAGTAGCACGGAACACCCAGTCTTCACGTCTGATGGGAACCATTGATCCTGTCGAAAGCTGTTGACGATTCCAAACGCCGGTCAAACCGACTGTGTTTTTACCGAATGTCCTGTTATAATTAAGTTGCAGTTGATAATATAGATTCTTCATCGTCATATCATCTTTAACTGCCCCAGACATCGTATCCCAATTATTCCCGGGCGTCTTATCGAAGTTGCTATTGCCTTCGGTTGTGGTAGTTGTCTGTATTGCGCCAGTCACAGGGTCTATCCATTTGCGAATTTCTTCGGTAGGATCACTGATTCCTCGACTTTGTTCCATGAATCGGTTATCCCAAGAAATCATTCCACGGAAGCTAAGTCCTTTTGTAATGAAATCAAGTTTTTGTTCAAGGACAAAGTCTGTGTTTATGCGGGTTTCAGTATTGGTGTTGCTACCTCCTCGAGCAATATTCCATACCGAGTTTTCGACGTGAGTTGTATTTTGCGGATAGTATCCGAATGAACCGTCACTGTAGATAGGATAGAAGGCGTTGGGCGATGTGCTGTATACGCCAGCCCATACACGGTTGTTTCCCCATGTGTTCTGATCAAAGGCGTCACCCTCCGGAACTCGGCTTCTGCGCTGTGCATTAGAGCCTGAAATGTTAACCTTGAACACTGTAGTTGGGGTTAGATGAAAATCAAGGTTTGAACGGGAGTTCAGTCGAGTATAGCCAAAACCTGTTTTATAGCCACGACCATTATTGATCTGTTTGAATAAGTCACCTTCACTTACATAGTCAATGATGGCATAATACTTTACGAATTTTGTACCACCGCTAACCGAAACATTTCCATTGTAGGACATTGCATAGTCATTAAACAATACATCTTCCCAATCTATGTTAGGATAACGCTCCATCTGTGTAATAGATGTCTGGTTACGATATTTTTCCATTTCGGAAAGCGGAGTCATGTGTTCCCATGAGCTTGGCATCAAGCCGAGTTCGTGAACGATGATTCGGTTACGGGCAGCCAATGCATCATAAGAGTCAAGTTTCTGCGGAAGTTTTGAAGCGCTCTTGACTGTAGCAGTAAAGTTAGCACTCACTTTGGCTCGCCCCTCTTCTCCTCGACGTGTTGTGATAAGAATCACACCGTTTGCACCTTTTACACCATATACCGCTGTGGCTGATGCATCTTTAAGAATGGATATTGTCTTTACTGAGCCTACATCGACCGAAGCCATATCACGCTCAACGCCATCTACGAGAACAAGAGGTGCTGAATTATTCCAAGAGCTGGCACTACGAATTACGATACTAGCACTTTCATCACCAGGCATACCGGAACTTGCCATCGTTACAACGCCCGGCAGGTTTCCTGTAAGTGCCGAACTGATATCATGCACACCGGCTGCACGTTCAAGTACATCACCGGTAGTCTGGGCAATGGCACCTACAACCGATGCTTTTTTCTGTTGACCGTAACCGACAACTATCACTTCTTCGAGAGAATTTTCAGTAGGCTGAAGTGTCACATTTACGACTTCACGTCCATTAACTTTCACCTCAAGCGGTTTCATTCCTATATAGGAAAATGCTAAAACTGCCGATTTGAGGTCTGAAACATTTAGAGAAAAGTTTCCGTCTATGTCTGTTACTGCAGCTATCCTTTCTGCATTCAATAGGCGGACTGTAGCACCGATCAGTGGTTCGCCGGTGTCATCGACGACAGTTCCTTTCACTATCTCAGCCTTGGATTGCAGGCAACCAAAGATGAAAAATATAGCAATCAGAAATAGACTGCGCCAATGTAGCAATTCTTCGTTTTTCATTGGATTGATTGTTATTGTGTTATTGATTTAAATCGTTACCATTTCCAGCGCAAAATTAGAAAGAACGCCAGGATTTTGTTCACTTTGTTGTTGCGATTGGTTTAGATATTGTAAAAGGTGTAAAAATTATTGTTTCAATTCCTTCACGCAATGTAATAGTACATCAGATTACCTGATATTTAGCCACAATATCCGGAGCGACAAACTGTCGCTCCGGAGCAGCAATGTAGTTGCATAAATTACCTTAAAACAATCTAAATAACCACATATTGAATTACCTAATTATAAAGTTTTAGCGAGTTGATCAGATTCGATATTCTCCATTCTGGTATAGTCGAACTTTTCAATATCGACATATCCCCCACTGGAAATTGTGGCATAGTTGAATATCGCAAATCTTGAACCCATGAAAAGACGAGTGTAATCAAATCGCATTTGGAACGGTTTCCCGATTTCTTTCCATGTTTTGCCATCGCGACTATAGAAGCAAGTAGCGATGTCTTTGCCAAGACGAAAATCGGCACCAATGCGAAGACATATCGTGTTACCCTTGATTTCTATTCGTTCCTCTTCCTCATCTTCAACTTGTACATTAAGTGTAGTCGGATCACTGAAATTGACAACTTCATTATGTTTGATAAGATATTTCTTTCGTCCAATTTTTTTTATCGACAGCAGTGCCGAGTGTCCGTTGAATGCAGCCAGGCCTGCTACGTCACCGTCTTTCATTTTTGACAGATCCATTTTAACGGTTCCATAGCATTCGGGACCTTCCATACGCTGAGTAAGTGTATTCACAGCCTCATAGATATTCCCGGCTATCCGAGATGTTTTAAGCCTTAAGGATCCCGGTCGTTCGGTCAAAGACCAGGCATCATTGTCCGGACAATGGTTCCATTGCCAGTTAAAGCCTATTGTATCTGAGTTGAAATCGTCACTTGATACGATACACGAAGGTGTTTCTCCACGATTTATATAAGTAAATGTCTTTGGTATTCTGCCGTCTTCATTCCCGAGCATAGGCCAACCATCAATCCATCGGCAAGGCATAACGGTCGGTACACGCCCCACAGCTCCACGGTCCTGAAATATAAAGCCCCACCAGTTTCCGTCTACATCATCCACAATGGTACCTTGTGCTGCATATGGAAACCCGTCAAGGTTATCTTCAAGAACCACAAGCTTTTCGTATGGGCCTGTAATTTTGTCGGCACGATAACACAATTGTCGGCGATTTCGACCCTCGGGCCAATTGATTATCATTAAATAGTACTTGCCGTTATACTTGACCGCACGGCTCCCCTCGTGAAGTCCTGCTGCTTCTTCGTCAGGCACGATTACAGTCATGTCGAGTCCGTCTTCTTTTACGCCCGTCATATCCGATTTTAATTCCCGTAGATTGATAGCACCGGAACCATAAAATACGTAAACCTTGCCATCATCATCGAAAAATAGCGATGAATCATGGAAATGGTCGGTTCGGCATACCTGTTTCCACTTATCCCTGGGGTTCTTCGCTGCAAAAATATACGACTGGAAAGGTGCGTCATTGGGTGAAAACAGGACATAAAACATTCCGTCGTGATATCTCAGCGAAGTAGCCCATTGACCTTTGCCATAGACGGTACCGCCTTCGAGATGGTAACGTGGCGAGTCCTCAAGTGTATCGAAAACATAGTTGATTATTTCCCAGTTGACAAGATCTTTAGAGTGCATGATGGGGCATCCGGGCATCAAATGCATGGTGGTGGATACCATATAAAAGTCATCACCAACCCGTATTACATCAGGGTCAGGAACATCGGCCCAAATCACAGGATTGGGTGAGGTCGCATAAGTCTCGGCCGGATTCTTGCTATCGGCAATAGCGTTGAGCCCAAACAATATGCATGCCGAGACTATAACATTCCGTAGATTCATATTATGTATTTTTTAGAAGTTTACTTTCAAAGCCGTTTTAATAAATATGTTTCTCCCTTTACTGTTTGAAGGTCATATTCATATACTCTTTTGAGTTCCGGGTAGCAGTTTTTAGTTTCAGTCGACACAACTGCATCCTCAATTGGGGTAGAAAAAAGAAGCTCGTTGGGGCAATTCCCTTTGGCGACTTTCAGACCATCGCCAGAAAGTGGAACATAGGAGCGTATTCTGATAGTTCCTCCTATATTTGATTTGATAGTGGCCTCATAAAGCTGTCCTTGCTGCCAATTCATGTCAATTTCAAAGTTTCCTCGTGATTTAAGACCTTTGATGCTACCCTCCAGCCAAGTATCGGGCAGAGCAGGCAACAGATGAACACAACCGTCATGGCTCTGCATAAGCATTTCTGCTACACCTGCGGTGAATCCGAAATTGCCGTCAATCTGAAATGGCGGGTGTGCGTCAAACATGTTTGCATATAGACGACCATTTTCAGGGTCTCCACCTTTCTCCGGATCATAAGAAAGAAGGGTGATCATATTGCGTATAATCCTGTCGGCGTGATTACCGTCAAGCAGTCGTGCCCAAAGATTAAGTTTCCACCCTATGCTCCAGCCGGTTGCCATGTCACCCCGCTGTTTCAGCGATGTTTCTGCTCCCTTGAAAGCCAAAGGGGTTGTATAAGGGCTTATCTGATTACCGGGATACAATCCGTATAGATGTGACACATGGCGGTGGTCGTCTTTTGGATCGTCGGCATCCTCCATCCATTCCTGGAGCTGCCCGTATCGGCCCACCCGCATGGGAGCGAGTCTGTTGATGGTGCTTTTTAGCCTATCACAATAATCATCTTGTTCGCCCAACAACTTTGCGGCTGAAAGCGTGTTGTTTAGCGCGTCAAATGCCAACTGATTATCCATTGTACAGCCCGCAGTAATAAACGACCCGTTATAGCCGTGCTCAGGCGACATAGACGGAGATGTTACAAGATACTTTTCTGTAGGGTGTGGTGTTAAATGACTGAGATAGAAATCAGCAGTACCTTTTATTACGGGATAGTATTTGCGCAGGAAATTAATATCGCCAGTATATCGGTAATGCTCCCATAGGTGAGTGGCAAGCCATGCTCCGCCGTTGGGCCACATGCCAAATGCCGCAAAATCCACAGGGCCGCATATACGCCACAGGTCGGTGTTGTGATGGGCGACCCATCCGTCGGCTCCATACAGCGTGCGGGCGGTCTCGGCTCCGGTCTCTGACAGGTCTTTGATCATGTCAAACAACGGTTCATGACACTCCGACAGATTGGTGACCTCTGCCGGCCAATAGTTCATTTCAGCATTTATATTGATTGTGTATTTGCTGTCCCACGGAGCATACATACTGTCGTTCCATATTCCCTGAAGATTAGCAGGTTGTCCGCCGGGCTGAGAGGAAGATATGAGCAAATAGCGACCATACTGAAACAGAAGTGCCACAAGCGAAGGGTCATAATCATTGTTGAACGAGGCTATGCGCTTGTGTGTTTCAAGTTTATCATTGTTGTGGGATGATGACAGATTAAGTTTAACGCGGTCATACAGCTTATGATATTTCTCCAGATGAGATTGTTTCATATAATCATATCCGATTTTTTTAGCTTGCTTAATCGCTCTGCTTACTGACTTTTCAGCATTCCCCGATATGTCATGGTAGTTTACAAAGTTGGTAGCGGCTGAGATATAAACCGTTGCTTCAGTGGCATTACTTACCGTCAGGCTATTCTTGTTGCCTTTTATTTTGCCGTCACTAATCAGATTAAGACCGCAGACGGCTGTCAATCCCGGCTCTATCCCTTCGTGTTCCATGCCGGGAATCTTAACTGTCATAGAGTAGCCCGAGACCTTGATTACACTGTTTTCAGGTGCATCATATCCCAGTGTGAAGTTTAAAGCCCCCTTTTTATCGGCATTTAAGCGCATGATAATCACATCGGAGCCAATGGGCGCTATGACTTCCCTGTGATAAGTTACATCGTCGATATTATAGCTGACACTTGATAGAGCATTGTCTATGTCAAGCTCCCTGGAGTAGTCACTGACATTACCTGCCGGGTATTTGAAATCAAAACAAGCACTGCCCAGAGTGAGGTAGCGCATGCCATGCTGCGATGTCATATAGTGCTGGGCGATAAGATTTTCGGCATCGCCGACGTTGCCTTGAAAAATCAGGTTTCTGATTTCATTGAGATGCTCACGACCGGAGGGATTATTGTTATTATAAGGCCGTCCGCTCCAAAAAGTTTCTTCGTTAAGTTGTAATCTTTCTGTATCAATGCCTCCAAATATCATGGCACCCATTCGAGAATTGCCTACAGGGAAGGCTTCGGTCCATTCCTTGGCCGGTGTTGATTCCCATAGCCGAGACAGGGGGGTGGCTAACAAATACACGTTGGAGACCACAGCCAAGCATAATATCAGTATTCTAATCATAATGCGTTATTTTTTAATGTGGATCACAAATCCCCCGTGCGGATTTGTCTTTATTTTGGTTGGGATTGAATCGGCATCCTTAATTAGCCAGCTTTTTTCGTCATGATTATCGCTTATGACCTTCACTTTGGCTTTTTTGTTGATTTTCAAGCGAGAATGGTCTATCTCAATTTCTTTTTCAGTATCGTTGCCGTTAATGCCTGCGATATACCAATCACTACCTTTTTGGCGTGCAATCACGATATAATCAGCAGGATATCCTCCGAGCAAAACGGTGTTGTCCCATGCAGAGGGAAGTTCCGACAAGAAGTCTTTAATTTCTTGAGGCTGAGACAAGAAACTCTCCGGCCTATCGGCAAGATGTTGTATTCCTGACTCGAATAATACGGTCAGAGCCAATTCATGACCATCGGTGGTTATATGTGGATGCTGAGAGTTGGTAAATGCGCATGGCGTGTAATCCATTGAACCGATTACATTGCGAGTGAATGGCAGGGTAGCATTATGTGAGGCTGCCATATCGGTAAACGTAGGCACATTGTTGTACCATTCAGCACCATAAACAGCCTCAACGCTTATTAGATTGGGGTAGGTCCGCTGCAATCCACGGGGGATTGTTGCTCCGTGGAAATTTACGAGAAGTTTATGTCGGGCCGCACATTCAAGCAAATCAACCATATAGTTGATGTTCATATTAGTATCACCCGAGAAAAAGTCTATTTTGACACCGGCAATTCCGTTTTCTTTACACCAGGCAAATTCACGTTCACGATCCTCAGGTGTGTTCAATCTGAATTTCGGACCGGGCGCTCCATGAATCCATCCGACGGAAGAATTATACCATATCATTGGTTTAATGCCATTGCTTTTTGCATAATTGACAGCGTCAAGGACAGTATAGCCATCTTTCATTTCGTCCCATTCTGCATCTATAAGAACGTAAGGCAATCTAAGTTCCCGAGCCATATCAACATAACTTTTTATTATGCCGTAATCATTAGAGCCATGGTTATTTGCCCAGTATATCCACGATGCTACTCCCGGCTTTATCCATGAAGTATCATCAATTCTTGAGGGGAGAGCAGCATCGTTGATGAGCGTAGACTCTACTATGTCGGCGAGATGTCCAATGATTGCCACCTGCCATGCTCCGTTCTCACTTCCGTCCGGACAGATATGAAATATATTTCTGTTATCTCCAGCATACATACTTGAAGCAGCATTGAAACGATCTAAACCAGACTCCGACAATAACATGAACATGTCATTATTGAATTCAAATAATGATGGGTAACCGATTCGTGTATCTTTTGCTATGTCATTCCGATCTTTCGGAAAAAATCCCTCATAGCTGTCGGTCCAGGTCATCAACCAGTCGTGTGATGCATCTTTGACATTAATTTTATAATCATGACAACCACTCCACGCTATTCCATCATTGAAAGCTTTTACAGTCAGTGTATCGCCATTTTCAAGAATGTAATCAGCCATCGAATACGAATTTGAGCAGTGGTGACGCTTGCCTGTGACCATTTCGTATTTGACCTTGCTTTTTCCTTTGTTTTTTACAGTAGCAACTTCGCCACACTCAATATTCATCAGTGTAACTCTTTGATTTCCTATACCGTTTGAAACAGCCAGAGTTGAATCATTTATCAGATTCACCTGTATCAATCCGTTTGGAGAAGATTGGGCAGAAGCGAACAGTCCGGTTATTCCACCAAGAATCATCAGCGAACTTGCAAGTGATAATCGGTTCATATTATTCGTTTGATTTAAAAATTTATATCACTGCAAAATTACCGACCAATTGACTTAAATAGAGAATCAGAGGGTATCGTTTGCTTACGCCGGTGTATCACGACCGCAGCTGCCCGTTTCATTGTGTTTACAAAATGTGTTAGTATGATAAATTGACCTGCTGATACATTTAATGAATACTTTATTACATGAAAACACGTGTAATTATCAGCCTGAAAGGCATTAAATGTGATTCTTTTTGTAATTTTGCAAAACAAATTTACATCGACATGTTACGCACATTCATCACATACATGGCTCTTTTCATTGGCATTTTATGTCATGCTCAACATTTGCGTAATTACGAGTACGCAGAGTTGACCTGTGGAAGAATTAATGCCTTGATACAAGATGCTGACGGTTACATCTGGGTAGCCACCGAAAACGGTCTTAACCGGTTTGACGGATGGAATGTTAAATCATATTTATTTGATAAAAATGATTCGACATCTCTTCGAAATAACATTGTGCAGTTTCTATATGTAGATAAGAACGAAGATTTGTGGATCGGTAGCGGCAGTGGGTTACAACGATACTCTTCTTACTCCGATTCATTTGAGAATGTCAGATTTGTTGACGCTGAAAAACCGTCAGTAATGGATATGACTGAATTGTCAAACGGTGAAATCTGGGCTGTAACCAATGGTTATGGTGTTTATCGTATTGACGCAGAGAGTTTACTGGCCGAGAAGTTGGAAGATATCAATAAACTTTTTGAAATGGGTTTCATGGTCACCATTGATGAAGATAGTAAACATCGTATATGGATAACACTGAACAACAACAGACTCTATTATATTGCTCCAGACCATAAAAAGGCGGTACTTGTAGAGGAATCTGAATTCATAATTAATACAACCGTTGACATTCTGGGTAATCTATGGTATGCTACAACTGATAAAGTTTATTTTTGGAATGATGATGTATCTCGTTTTGATGAAGTGAATCTATCCGATACTAATATCAATGATATTACTGAAATTATTTCTTCTCGGGATGGTATAATATATATTGTCACTCGCAACAGAGGCTTGTACCAGATAAAAGATAAGCACTCCAAGCCCACTCTTTTCTTTTATGATGAATCATTCCGAACAGACCATGTATATAGTGTTTGTTTTGACAGTAAAAATGGTATCTGGATGGGTAGTCACAAATCAGGTATATTGCATTTGACCTCCAATCCCTTCAAATTTCGTTTTAAAGAAATAACACAGTCTATATCAAATTTAATTACATGTATAACTGAAGATAGCAGTGGTGAAATATGGGTTTCGACAAGCGATGGCGAAATATTTTGTTTTACTCCTGAGATGGAAATTATAAGAGTGTTTAATACCGGTAAAAGCATTTCCAGTATTGCGATTGATCACGAAGGAATAATTTGGGCTGTGTCCCCTATTGGCGAGTTATATAAATTCAATAAAAACGGTGAACTTATTAAAAATGACAATATTGCTGATGGGTTATATCTTACCAAGGTGCTCGTAGGCAAGGACCGACGCATTTATATTGCTACACTGAGGAAAGGCCTTATACAGATAGACGACAACGGTAAATTAAATTATGTAAACAGCTCGACACAGCTTGCAACAGACCGACGACTTGGCAACGACTATATCATAACTCTTTATTGTGATGACGATGGATTCATCTGGATTGGTCATTGTGATGGAGTTGACTGCTATGATCCCTACAATAATCGCCTGATAGACTTAAACTGTATCGAAAAGCTTAGATCAAATGTTGTCAACGCATTTTGCCGTGACGATAATGGGGAAATGTGGATTGGTTCCAACAATGGCATGTATAGATATAACGGCATGACCTGTGAACTGCAGGATTATAATATAAAAGATGGCTTGCAAAACAGTATGATATGTGGTATTGTGGCTGCAGACAATGGTGATGTATGGTTTTCGACCTACAAAGGTCTTGGAAGATTAAACGCTTCCACGGAATCTGTAATAACCTATACCTCGGGTAATGGTTTAGTTGATAAAGAATTCATTAAATCAGGATACCTTGCGTCCAAATCCGGTAAAATGTATTTTGCCGGTCTCAGTGGCATTACATATCTTTCGGCAAATACCATGCCGTCAGGCAATGTTCCGGGCTGTCCGGTCCTTACGCGTCTTTATGTAAATAATGAGGAAATATCGGCAAATACCCACTTTGGCAGCAATCGAGTCGCTGACGCTAATTGGCATGATTGCACGGGGATTAATCTTGACCAAGAGCATAACTCTTTTGCCATGGAATTTTCCACCTTCGGTTTTGAGGATAAGGAGAACATTCAATTTGAGTTTAGAATACTCGAACTGAATAACAGCTGGCAACCGGTTATGCGGGGAGAGAATAAAGTTTCGTGCAACTATCTTCCATCGGGTAATTATCACTTAGAAGTAAGAGCGAATGAAAATGGCATATACTCTCCTGTCAGGAAGTTTAATATTTCAATTGCACCACCTTGGTATGCGTCTAACTCGGCCATTCTAATGTATGTAATTCTCGCACTGGCTTTTGTCTCGTTTGCGTTATTTATTTACAAACGGCAACTCAACCGAAAGAAAAAAGAAGAAATTCATGAAGAGCGTTTCCGCTCGTTCATAAATATCGCGCATGAGCTCCGCTCACCGCTGTCTCTTATAGTCAGTCCTCTTTCTTCATTGATTAAGTCAGAAACCGACACAAAGAAAAAACGTGCCCTGATGACGATGTCGCGTAGTGTTTCGAGAATTGAAAATCTTGTAAATCAAATTCTTGATATAAGAAAGATCGAGAAAGGACAGATGAAGCTTGGTTTTATCAAGACTGATATAATTATTCTTGTGAAAAATATAGTCGACGAGTTTGAGTATGTGGCATCGGAACGTCATATCACTCTAACATTTGTACATGACCAGGAATCTCTTTTCCTTTGGATTGATCCTCACAATTTTGATAAAATTATTATCAATCTTATTTCAAACGCTTTCAAATTCACGCCCGATAATGGAAGTATCAATGTCACGATTACGTCCAATGAACAAGAAGCCCAAATCATAGTAGAGGATTCCGGAATAGGATTAGAGGAAGGGAAAATAAATAAGATTTTCGAGCGCTTTTATCAAGCTTCAAATGAAACAGCAGGTTATGGAATTGGGCTTCATCTCACCAAAATGTTAGTAGATCTTCACCATGGAAGACTTACGGCGGAGAATCGAAAAGGAGAGAACGGCAGCCGTTTTATTGTTATTGTTCCTTGTGGAAAAGAACACTTGTCTGAAAATGAAATTATTAATCCCATTCAGACCAATACATTGCATGAACGTCCTGTGATATTCAGAGACAATATTGTACAGGAGGTGAAACCGAACAGTCATGCCATTAAACGCAAACCAAGGTTGCTTATCGTTGATGACGATGAGGATATAATAATGTACTTGCAAACCAATATGTCTATTGAATATAAAGTATTGACGGCAAAAGATGGTATTGAGGCATTCAACATAGCCCAGACTTCGGGTATAGACCTGATTGTTTCAGATGTCATGATGCCCCGCATGGATGGCTTTGAACTTTTAAAGCGTCTTAAGTCAAATGCCCGAACTTCTATTATTCCAATCATACTGCTTACTACCAGGGCAGAATATGAAACTCGTATCAAAGGATGGGATATAGGAGCTGAAGCTTTTCTTTCAAAACCATTTAACTTAGAGGAACTTCTTCTTTTGTGTGGCAATCTTATAAATGGTCGTTTAAGACTTAAAGGTAGATTGTCGGTAGATAAAGACATCGATGAGAAAATACAGCCTGTAAAGATGAAAAGTAATGATGACATCTTTATGGATAAGCTCACGGCAGTCATCAACGAGAATATGTCGAATTCGGATTTTAAGATTGAAGATCTGGCAGACAGTATAGGTATGAGTCGTGTTACTCTACACCGCCGAATTAAGGGTCTTACCGGCATTTCGCCCGTTGAGTTTGTTCGTAACATTCGGCTTGCGCAGGCCGCAAAATTATTGAGGACCTGTGACACAAATATTTCACAGGTTGCCTATGCCGTAGGTTTCTCAAATCCCGGAGTATTCTCAACTGCTTTCAAAAACCAATATGGTTATACACCTTCAGAGTATACAGAGTTATCCGATGAACAAGTAAATATTCTAAATAATTCAGAAAGTCAAAATGAATCTAATAACGACAACTAAAAAGGTATTCCGGCCTATTGCCGTTTCAGCGATATCCATTTTATCGATCTCATGCAATACGGCAACATCGACTGGCAAGGCTGTATTCTCTGACTTTGATTATCATGTCACTGCTGAATCCATCCAGACTGATACATCTAAACTGGCAACGCCGCTTTTGCCAGGCTGCTACCCTGATCCGTCAATTATAAGGGTCGGGAATGACTATTATCTGGTAAATTCGTCATTTGCCTTCTTCCCCGGTGTTCCTATATGGCATAGCAACGACCTTAAAAATTGGGAACGCCTTGGGTATGTACTTAACCGTCCATCTCAACTAAGTCTGCCGGACAGTCTGAATATATCGGCGGGAATATATGCTCCCGATATTTCCTATAATCCGCAGAACGAAACTTTCTATATGATTACTACTCATGTAGGTAATGGTGGCAATTTCTATGTAAAGACCAAGAATCCTAAAGAAGGTATCTGGAGTGACCCTATATGGCTTCCACAGGTAGGTGGCATAGACCCGAGTATTCTTTTTGACAAAGACGGCAAGGCCTATATTGTAAACAATGATGGTCCTGAGGGTAAAGAACTCTACGGCGGACACAGAACCATTCGTATTCACGACTTTGACTGGGAAAACGACTGTGTGACGGGAGAATCGAAAGTAATTGTTAACGGTGGTGTCAATATCAATGAGAAACCCATATGGATTGAAGGCCCGCATCTCTACAATATCAATGGGAAGTACTATCTGATGTGTGCTGAAGGCGGTACCGGACCCGATCATCGAGAAGTGATATTTGTATCGGATAATCCTAAGGGACCGTTCATACCATGTAACATCAATCCAATCCTTACTCAACGGAGTCTTTCTCCCGACAGGCACAACGCTGTGACCTGTGCCGGACACGCTGATCTGGTAGAAGACGTAGAAGGTAATTGGTGGGCTTTATTTCTCGGAGTCCGTCCATACTCGGCTGATGGACATGATATTATGGGTCGAGAGACATTTATTCACCCTGTTCGCTGGGTGAATGGGCAACCCGTCGTAACCGAGGCTGACGAGGCAATTGTCTGGCAGGCGCAGAAAGAATGTGAAAATCGTTTATGGTGCCGTGATTCTTTAGTAAATGATGTATTTTTCATCCGAAATCCTAAGTCAACTTTTTACACTGTAACAGACAATAAACTTGTAATAAGTCCATCGGATGTTCTGATAAGCGATAGAAAATCGCCGGCTGCAATAGGGCGTTGGGTTACCGAAAATACTTTTGACATCAATGTAACTCTTGAAAGTTTTAACCCGAAATCACCAACTGATTTTGCAGGCCTGATTTTATTTCAGGATGATGACTGTTTCATCGCGTTAGGAAAGAGTGCTAATTGCGAAGGTTCAGCTACCGTAAAACTGATGGCTCAAAGTAAAAATGGTTACAGTCGTAATTGGGATAAGGTCTTGTCCAAATCCGATAAACCATTGAAACTTAAAATAAGTTCTGATGGCGATGGAGAGTATTCTTTCTACTATTCAGTAGGCGACAACTCTTATGACGAAATACCGTTAAAACTTCCGGCTCATATTTTAAGTACTAAAACAGCCGGTAATTTTACAGGTACTATGGTTGGAGTTTACGCCACTTCACAACAATAGATTTCTCGAGAACAATATAATAATAACATCAATCATTTTTTATAACAATGAAGAAATTATTTTTCATGGCTGCAATTGCCATGTTTTCTTCGTCAGGCTTATTGGCGCAGAAAATAGAATTCTATACCCCTGGTATAGTGCGGGTAACAAGAGATAATGGTGAGGATGCTACCAAGAATGTATCTCTTGTGGTAACAGCTACCCCTGAAAATGTAGCAGTAGTAATGAATACTGAGAACGGCAAAACTGTATACACGACAGACCAACTTACAGTCTCGGTTGAAAACGGAAAAGTATCTTTTTCCGATGCAAAAGGTAATCTACTTATGACCGAGGGTGAATATGCTTTCACTCCACGTCATACCGGTCCAGATCGAAATTCATACAAAGTAAAGCAGACATTTTCTGTTGAACCCCACGAGGCAATCTACGGTATCGGTATGCTTCAGAACGGCAAGCTGAATCAGCGTGGCGAGCAGCGCCGCATGGAGCAGTCGAATATTGACGATTACGCTCACTTCTATCAGAGTATCAAAGGCTACGGTGTGTATTGGGATAACTACTCACCTACGTTTATTTCAGTGCCCGAAAATGGCAAGGCCGGCGAACTCGTCCTTGAATCGGAAGTAGGTGATATCATAGACTACTACTTCATCTACGGTGGAGACGCCGACGGTGTGATAGCCGGCATGCGTCATCTGTCAGGCAAGGTACCGATGGCTCCGCTATGGACATACGGTTTTCATCAGAGCCGTGAACGCTATGCGACGCAATACGAACTTCTTGAAGTTGTCGACAAATATCGCGACCTCAAAATTCCTTACGACTGCATTGTTCAGGACTGGGAATACTGGGGAAATCCGTTCCTTTGGAATGCAATGGAATTCCTTGCCGACGGATATCCCGAACCTCAGAAGATGATTGATCACGTCCACGATCAGAACGCTCACATCAGTATTTCAGTATGGCAATCGTTTGGAGTTGGAACAAAGCCTTATCGCGAATTGGCGGCAAAGGGTCATCTGCTCGACTTTGAAACATTTCCTCCCAGTGGCCTTTCAGGATGGCCTCCTCGCGACGATTATCCCAGCGGGTCAAGAGTCTATGACGCGTATAGTGCTGAAGCTCGTGATATCTATTGGAAAAACCTTTCACGTCTCCATCGCATGGGTATCGATTGCTGGTGGATGGATTCGACCGACCCTGACTTTTACAACGAGCAGGACCGAGACCTTGATGTCCCGACAGCCCTTGGCTCTCTCCGTTCAGTAAGAAACGCTTATCCTCTCGTCGCCGTTGAAGGTGTATATAATCACCAACGCGATGTGGATAGTACAAAGCGTGCCTTTATCTTTACACGCTCATATTTTGCCGGCCAGCAGCGCACTGGTGCCAACACCTGGAGCGGTGACGTTGCCTCTACATGGGATGCTATGCGCAAGCAGATTCCCGTGTGCCTAAACTTCACCCTGACAGCTAACCCCAATGTCCATTCAGATATCAGCGGTTTCCTTGCATACGACTATAATACAAATGGCTGGGCCTCGGCAAAGGATAACCCACAGTTCCGCGAGCTCTATGTAAGATGGATGCAACTTGGCGCGTTTATGACGATGATGAGAAGCCACGGCACAGGAGCTCCACGTGAAATATATCTGTATGGCAAAGAGGGCGAACCTATCTATGACGCTCTCGTAGATGCCGTCAAGCTCCGTTACCGTTTCCTCCCATACATATACAGCCACGCATGGCAGGTGTCTAAGAACGACGATTCTTTCATGAGGGCTCTATTCATGGATTTCAAGGATGATAAAAAAACGTGGGATATAAACGATGAATTTATGTTCGGTCGTAATGTACTCGTTTGTCCTGTAGGCAATGCGCTCTATACCCCTGAAGAGATCGACCGCTCAGGAAACTTCGTAGAAGTTAACTGGAATGCCTCAAAGACCTATGATGTCTATCTCCCCGCCGGAACACGATGGTATGATTTCTGGACTAATGAATCAATCGATGGAGGTCAGACCATTGCGGCAGATGCTCCGATTTCTCATTCACCCATATATGTAAGAGAGGGTAGCATCATTCCTTTTGGTCCCGACGTGCAGTATGCCAATGAGAATAATTATGATAATCTCGAAATTGTGGTTTATCCCGGTAAGGATGCCGAGTTCCTCCTCTATGAGGATGAAGGCAACAACTACAACTACGAGAAAGGAAGGTACTCTCCCCATATTCCTCGTAGGCTCGCACCCAAAATTACAACGAAGCAAATCAGGGGATTATTATCTCGGTTCATAATTTTTACTTGCATACAGTTTCATATAATGTCAATTTTCTGCCCCACTTTCTGCCCCACCATTATTTTTAGTCCGGTCATCTGAGGGGAACATAAAATCTTCAAATCGGTTAAACGCTGTCATTGCGGAACGTCTTGTTTCATCCGCAATATCCAGATACGGCTTCATCGTGGCGTAGTCTGAATGACCAGTCCATTTCATAACGATATTTGTAGGGATGCCCAACATTATGGCATTGCAGACAAAAGTTCGACGGGCGCAGTGTGTGGATAGAAGCTCATACTTCTTATATGTCTTGTCATAACGTTGTGTTCCCTTATACCGCGTAATGGTAATTGGCGTATCAATGCCGCACACCTTACCCATCTCTTTCAGGTAGTCATTCATTTTCTGATTGGTGATTACGGGCAACGCCTTATCATCAGGGAAAGGAATGTCGGCATACTTATCCAGTATAGCGCGTGAATACCTATTCAGTTCTATGGTAAGGGTGTCATGCGTCTTTATGGTGGTGATGTGGATTTCGCTATCCGTGATGTTTGACCTACGAAGATTGTAAACATCGGAATAGCGGAGGGATGTGAAGCAGCAGAAGCAGAACACATCCCGGACTTGAGACAGGTAGTTCTTATGCCCGAAGTCAAAATCATACACCTTCATAAGCTCTTCCTTTGTAAGAAAGATGACCGGCTTTTCTGCGGTCTTCAACTTGACTTTCTGATATAGGAATGGCGATGCGTCACAATACCCATGCTCCTGCGCCCAACGAAAGAACACCTTTACAAAAGCAATGTCATTCTTAATGGTAGTATTCGCCAGTCCTTTTTGCTTGAAGTTATCAGGCACTTTTGCAAAGTGTTCGATTAGTATGTTGATTCCACCGTTGATGATGTCATTAAGGGATAATTTGCGGGATATACTATAAAGGTGCTTTCTGATAGTCCTGCATTTAACAAGCGTACCCTCGCTCCATCGTCCGCTTGTCATTCCATCCTTTATGAATTTGTCATATATCTTAAACAATGGTTCATCTGCCGGATTGACAATCTTATCCTTTTCAACATACTTTTCAGGATTAACCTGACGGTCGTATGCTTCCGAGAACTCTTCTTTTGTGGGTATGCGGCCCGCTTCTTCAAAGCGCATGAATATGGAGTTTATCAAATCCTCCATTTCCTGCAAGTCTTTGTTTATTACCGATGCCGGGGTTTTATTCTTTCCGTGTGTGGTTTTTGCCTTGCATCTTTGCACAGATTTCTCCCAGTTGTCGGGATTGACATTATGGTTCACACTCAAGCGCACACGCTGACCATGCCAGACGATTACGCACCTGACGCGACCCTCCGGCTTCTGATTTTTTCTATTGTCGGCTTCCGGCTTTTTCTTTACTTCTACGCCAAACGATATACTGCGCTTGATTGCTATCATAAGACCTTACACCTTATTTATATCATTTGCCTGCGGATATATGTACCCAAGAATATAAAACATCCTTTTGACCGAATCCATAGGGATTTCAAACGGCTCATAAATCAACTTGCCATCCGGATAGGTAGCACAGTTTGAAGAATAAAGGGCGATGTGTGCATCATCCTTTCCTTTCTGCAACCTTTTGACGGTAATAAATTCATTGGTTTCTACAAGATAATTATAGCCGGGCATAAGAAGTTTCTTATCCATCACACGCTTCATCACAAGTATGCAGCCTATCGGATACTCCGTCATGCTGTCGCTTGTATTCCTCATTGCGATTTCAGCTTTGGGGAAGCAAGAGCCTACATTAATAGATTCTGATGTGCCTTTCTCATCATTAAGGTTTGCACCCAATTCTTCGGTAGAGCTGAATAAGGCAATCATCCCGGCTGCTTCCTTATGTGTCATCGGGCCACTTTCAAATACAAGCCATTCCCTGCGGATTTCAGGAAAAGCCTCAATCATCCTATTGGCAAGTTTCATGCTTATGCCGTGCCGACCATTGCGTATGTCAGTAAAGGTCTGACCTGATGCCAGACCTACCTTAGCGGCAAGTTCTTTCCATTGTAATCCGGTCATTTGCTGGATTGCTTCAAGTTTTTCTCCGTCGGTCATAATGTTAACTTTTGTTAAATACTGATTTTACTATTGCTTCATTCAGTATTTTGTTGTACTTTTGCATCGTCAATACTGATTAAATACTTAATCAACCATACTAAAAGCAATGATTAAATACTTAATCAATATTTCAAATGCAAAGTTAATACTTATTTTTGATATAAACCAAATGGAAGTAAAAAAAATTAAACGCGGCGACCGGCTTCAAGTGGCTCTTTTAGAGCTAAATGTGGGCGATTCAGTAAAAGTACCGTACAGGCACTATTCTGAAAACTCCATAAGAGCCACCGTGACACAACTCAAGAAAGGAAGCGAAAGTCCTATTGGGTATGATATAGATGCGCGGTCTAATGTCGCCGCCATTGTAACCCGTACTCAATAATTATGGAAAATGTAGGAACATACGTTATCGGGCTTGATACCCCTATCAATTTGCTTACACCACGGCAACTATTTGAAATGATGGGTGACTGGCAAGCCAAGACAAATCAAAAGCAAAGCGAAGAAACACCCCAGCGTCCTGAGCGATGGTATGTGAACAGTATCGGTGAACTTGCCAAAATCCTCGGAACATCGGAATCAACGGTATATCGGATGAAGTCAAGCGGAGTGCTTGATGACTGCATAAGTCAGTATGGGCGATGGATGCTGATAGATGTGGATAAGGTATTTGAGAAGTTCAAGCTATCCAACAGGCGCAGGAAAAAGAAATAGGGCGAGCCAAGAGAGGCAGTCCTTTGGCGAAAGTCATAAATCACAAACATTCTAACGCCCGGTGAAGCCAAATAAGCCGGGCAACATGAAGACATGGCGAAAATTGGTAGGCGCGTCACTTATTCAGCGAAACACGGAGAGGAGGTAATTTGGCCTGATGTGCCGGTGGTTGCAAACACCGGGTAAGCCCGTAGCCGGGAGGTGCCGAGTGAATAAGGAAGTATGGTAGGCGATACAATGTGGGTTCGAGTCCCATTGTCTTCACTAATGCAAGGCCGGAAGCAGTAAGATGGCAATTAAAACATTCTTCAATATGATAGAAGAGATTCAGGGCTACGAGGTCGCAAGATTGGCAGACCCAACCCCATTGCAACTTGTCGAAACAATCGACGGAGCGGAAAAAGCCAACATTGACATACAGGTCAGTACGGCTCACGCTTATCCCCGTAGTATCTCGCGGGCAGTAAACAACGCCATTGCCATTGCCGTAATGGATAAGGAAACCGCTCAATCATGCGGTTACGCCATCCCTCGCGGTGGCAAACCAATCACAGGCCCATCGGTGCATCTCGCAAAAATCATCGCGCAGCAGTATGGCAATATGCGTGTTGAGGCGCGTGTGGTAAATGCGACTGCCACTCAGGTAATATCAAGAGGTACGGCATGGGATTTGGAAAACAACTATGCGGTGGCTTTTGAGGTGCGTAGGTCTATCCTCACATCTTCGGGCAAACGCTTTTCGGAAGACATGATTACAGTCACCGGCAATGCCGCCAACGCAATCGCCTACCGAAATGCAGTTTTCGCAGTAGTGCCGAAATCCATTACCGACAAGGTATATAAGGCGGCTCAGGAATGTATCACAGGCGACCTTTCAGATGAAACAAAGCTGATAAAGCGTCGTGATGCTGCCATCAAGTATTTCAATGACCAGTATGGCATTACCGAGGAAGAGGTTATCAAGCTCTGCGGTAAGCAAACGGTAAATCAGATAGGCAAGGATGAAATCGCTCTCTTGCTTGGCATCCAGCAGTCACTTAAAGATGGTGATACAACCGTAGATGAGGTTATGACCCCCTATCGTCAAAGCAGGGAGGCAAAGTCAAACAAGCTCAACGACATCGCCAGCCGTGCAGCCAAAGGTTCTAAGAAGCAGAAAGAATCTGCCCCGGCTGAATCAGCATCAGTAGAGGCTCCAGCCGAAGCCGTAGATACGGAAACAGGCGAAGTGAAAGAAGACGGTATTTTTGCACCTAACCCTGAAATCTGACAATCATGGCAAATCTGAATTTTCAACAGGAACAGCGTACCCTTGACTGGTATCGCGCTCGGCTTGGCTACATTACCGGTAGTCAGGTAGGTACG
The DNA here is from genome assembly GCF_004793975.1 of Lepagella muris. NCBI lineage: Bacteria > Pseudomonadati > Bacteroidota > Bacteroidia > Bacteroidales > Muribaculaceae > Lepagella > Lepagella muris. The sequence goes on along the minus strand of NZ_SRYB01000001.1, from coordinate 189,435 downwards.
CTTATGAAAAGCGGACGCTCTAAGGATAAGGTTTTCAGCGAAACCGCACTGACTTACTTATATCAGCTTGCAGGGGAACGCTCCCTTAATCCTGAAATCGTGAAAGATGACAATATGTTTGCTTTCTACATCGACACAACCACTTCTACATCAAAGGCTATGCGCTTCGGCACAGAGCAGGAAGAGAATGCCCGGAATATGTATATTCAGATGACCGGACGCCAAGTGCAGGAGGTAGGACTATGCAAGCATCCCACAATCCCATATCTTGCATCGTCACCTGATGGAATAACTTACGATGCTGACGAGTTAGGTTGCCTTGAGGTTAAATGCCCCACGCTATCCACATATAGCAAGTATGTTGCCGAAATCCACGATAACGAATCACTAAAGAAAGTCAATCCCGACTACTTCTATCAGTGTCAGAATCACATGGCTTGCACAAAAGCCACATTCTGCGACTTCGTTGCATACTGCCCCTTTGTGGAGAATCCTATGCACATCGTGAGAATAACCCGTGACAATGACGAAATCGCCCTCGTTGAGGAGCGCGTAATCAAAGCGGAAGAAGTCATCCAAAGCAACTATACACAAATCAACAAACCTCAAAGAGCATAATTATGGCAGACAACAATTCTTTTCTGTCAGGTAGCATTTGCCTGACAGACATCCCCAAAAGTCAGATAAAAAGAGTGATGTGCAAGGACGGCAAGGAACGTGCCTTTCTTAACATCGCAATCTTCGCAAAGAAGCAACCCCAGACTTTCGGCGACCGCACATATACCCACTTCGTTTCATGCGCTCCAAAAGCGGAAGAGCGCGAAGAGGGTGTGAACTACATCATGGGCGACCTTGAAACCCGCGTATCCAAACCTAAGACACCGACAACGGACACTGTTGCAAATGCACCCGGCTACGCACCCAATGAGAAACCTGACCTCCCATTCTGACAATCACTTTCACACGGCTATATCGTGGAATCCCCACGGTATAGCCAAATAATCATAAAGATATGAACTCAGCATTATTAACCGATGGCTATAAGTTAGACCATCGCAGACAGTATCCCAAAGGAACGGAATACGTCTATTCAAACTGGACTCCGCGCAGCAATGAATACCTGCCGGAAGCCAAAGACGGAGCAGTGGTCTTCGGTATTCAGTATTTCATCAAGAAATATCTGATAGAAAACTTCAACCGTCATTTCTTCAATTTGCCGGAAGACAAGGCTGTATCTTCATTCAAGCGTCGCGTTGATACCTTTCTTGGCAAGAATGAGGTAGGCAGCGAACACATCCGGGAACTTCACAGACTTGGCTATCTGCCCATCAGAATGAAAGCACTCCCGGAGGGGTCTATCTGTCCCATTCGTGTGCCGATGGTCACTGTCATCAACACAAATCCCAAATTCTTTTGGGTGACAAACTACTTGGAAACCTTAATGTCCTGTGAGTTCTGGCTACCTATGACATCAGCGACAATCGCCCGTATCTACCGCAAGGAGCTTGAACGTCATGCCGAAAAGACCGGCTTCACACCGGACGTGAATCTCGGTTTTCTATGCCATGACTTCTCAATGCGCGGAATGGCAGGACTGGAAGCCGCTATCACAAGCGGAATGGGTCATCTGACATCATTTGTCGGCAGTGAAACCATCCCCGCTATTGATGCCGTAGAAGAATATTATAACGCAAACGCGGAAAAGGAAGTCATCGCAATGACCGTCCCGGCATCAGAGCATAGCGTCATGTGCGCTGGTGGTAAGGAGGATGAGATTCAGACGTTCAAACGGTTCATTACGGAAATCTATGTCGATGGTTTTTGTAGCATCGTAAGCGATACTTGGGATTTATGGCAGGTCATTACTGACTACTTGCCTCGCCTCAAGGACATCATAATGAATCGTGATGGTCGCTTGGTCATTCGCCCTGACAGCGGTAATCCAGTTGACATCATCTGTGGTATCAAACCGGAAGACATCGTTGAACTCAATGGCAAGGAATACCACATCCCCGGTGTGATGAAAGATGCCCAGTATTCTGAATCAATACAGGAAGCCATACTTACATATCCTGATGACCCCGTATATAAGGCGATGGAGGTTTCATCGGCTGAGAAAAAAGGCGTATATGAACTCCTATGGGATTTGTTCGGTGGAATTACCAACGAAAAGGGATATAAGGTTCTTGACCCCCATATCGGTGTCATCTATGGCGATAGCATCACTATTGAACGCCAGAAAGAAATATATCGCAGACTTGAGGAAAAGGGCTTCGCAGCAACTAACCTCGTTCTGGGCATAGGTTCTTACACATATCAGTATCGCACACGCGACAGCCTCGGATTCGCAATGAAAGCCACATGGTGTCAGGTCGATGGTATAGCTCGTGAAATCTACAAATCGCCAAAGACCGACAGCGGAATGAAGAAATCCCTCAAGGGTCTTATCCGCGTCGATAAAGACGAAAACGGCAAATATTATGCTACCGATTGCGTAAGCAAGGAGCAGGAAGCCGGCGGATGCCTTGAAACCGTCTTTGAAGACGGAAAACTCGTCAAAGAAGTTTCATTCTCTCAAATCCGTAAAAGACTATGCAATCAATAAGCAGTCCAGTGGTAGGATTCAATCCACAGGTAATCAACCTTACCAATCAGACCGGGTGTAAAATAACCACATTCCCCGATGGGGAAAAGCACGTCACTGTTGATGACCTTAACCGAAAAATCCCGGTATCCATATATTGCCGTATAACTTGCGCAGATGACCTATTCTGCCTTATGCAAGTGGCAGACGTTCTAAAGCGTCAGGAAATGATTATAGACCATCTTTTCATAGGCTATATGATGTCTATGCGATGTGACCGTCTATTTGACATTAACCGACCATTCTCCCTGAAACTTGTTGCCGACATAATCAACAGTGTAGGCGCATTACAGGTGGGAATCGTTGAACCCCATTCAACGGCATCTCTCTTGAAAATCAAAAGTTCTATCGGTGTAATGGCTACGATGGAGTACTTTTACAAAGAAATAATCCGTCCAAATGAGAATAACCTTGATATTGTAGCCGTGCTGCCTGACAGCGGAGCAATAAGCCGATACAAGCCGAATGGTCTGCCATATATCGTATGCGGAAAGGAACGCGACCCTGAAACCGGCAAACTTCTATCCTTCACAGTAGATGCAGGAGAAACCGAGTGCAAAGACAAGGATTTATTTGTGCTTGATGACCTTTGCGATGGCGGAGGAACATTCGTTGGTCTTGCACCCAAACTCCGTGAACTTGAACCGAAATCCCTGTCACTTCTCGTCACCCATGCCATTCAGCTTGAGGGCATAAAGAAAGTAGCCGAAGCCTACGACCATGTGTATATCACCAATTCGTATAAGGCTTGGGAAGACGAGCCATTACCTGAAAACGTAACAGTCTTTAAGGTCTTCAAATAGTGGGATTCTTCTCAAGATGGAAACGTAAGAAGTCAAAAGCATCTGCCAATCAGAAACCCATTGCCGAATTTAGCGTGACTATCTATCCGGATAAGGCTGAATTTAGTATTTATGGCGATGAGGATAAGATTGGCAGTGCGCTTGCGACTTTGATGCTGAACAATCAGTATTCACATAGGATAATTACAAACTCTATCATCGTGGCAGAAAAGGAACGTGAAAGACATCGTGCCTTTTCTGACCTGATGATTATGAATCTGAACTAATATGTATTACGAAGCAAAAATCAAAGTAGAAAAGACTCTTGATAGCGGTGAAGTCAAGGAAGTTAACGAACACTTTATCATGGATGCCGAACTCTTTGCAGAAGCGGAAAAGATTATGTATGAGGAGTATCCCAATCATAAACTTGACGTGTACGCTATCTTTCGTAGCAAGGTCAAGGAAATTCTCAATGAAAAAGAAGATGACAAGCCTTTCTTCAAGGCTATTGTCATTGATATTTTCACTGATGACAACGGCAAGGAAAAGGAAACGAAATATGAAGTCCTTGTATGCGCTGATAGCGTAGCAGAAGCCACGGCTATCACCACTGAATATCTCAAGCAGGGATATGACTTACGTCTGGATGAGGTCAAACGTGTGAAGATTGTCGATTATATACGCTATAAACGGGCATAATAAGGTATCATCGCCATGAGTAATCCAAGTCAATCCGAAATCGGTTGGATACGCCTTTATCGCAAGATGACGGAATGGCGATGGTATGGTGTGCCTAATATGATGGCAGTGTTCATTCATCTTCTCCTTAATGCCAATCATAAGGACGGCTATTGCTATGGCTTTGAGGTCAAGCGCGGTCAAGTCCTGACATCACAGGCGAAGATAATGGAACGAATCGACATCAAGCGCGGTGCGTTGCGTGAATGTTTGGATAAGTTAGTAGCATCAGGAGAAATCGTGATTGTTACAACCAACAAACATTCACTAATAACCATCTGTAATTACGACAGTTATCAAGGTGGCGAGGAAAGTTACAACCGACAAACCGCCAGCCAACCGCCAACAAACAGCCATCAAGCCGAACCTCAGACCATACCTCAGACCGACACTCCAACCGCCACAAACAATAATAATAAGAATAAAAAGAATGGAAAGAATGAGAAGAATGAAAGAATGGAAGAAGAGGGAAAAGAGAGTATAACTCTCCAAAAGGCGAAAGATGATTTTGATGTTTTTCGCAAGGCATATCCCGGTACCAAACGGGGATTGACTACTGAATTTGAAAATTTCAGGCGAAAACATAAGGATTGGCGTGAAGTCCTGCCTTTGTTGCTACCGGCTGCAAAGGCGTATGCCGAACTGATGCGGACACGCGGAACACCCAAAGAATACATCAAGCATCTCCAGACGTGGATAAACAACCGTTGTTGGGAATCCGAATATCAACCTGAAAACAATTCAAACAATGGAAACAATAGACCTTATCAGTCAAACGGTATATCTCCAGCCGGCAAAGGCCTCATGCTGCCAAACGGAGATGAAATCCATTAAGGCGTTATTTTATGACTGCATCAAATACTACTGCAATGATTTTGTAGTCGATAAAGACAATCAGAAAGTCGTTACTGACCTCTTTCACTGGTGTATCCGTGATAGGAAAGGCGCATTGAATCCTGAAAAGGGATTGTGGATATACGGCAATATCGGCACAGGCAAAAGTACGTTGATGAAAGCGGTCATGTTGTTTGTGGAAAGATATTGGCTAAGGGATAGTGGCGAGCCGGTCAGTCCAAGATGGGTGAATGTTCCCACGTTCTGCGGAAGTTATGCGACAGATGGATTCTCAGTATTTGAGTCAATCCCTATGGGCTTTGATGAGCTTGGCACTGAAATAGCCCCTACGAACCATGTAGGCAACAAACTGAATGTTGTGGCGCATCTGATGAATACAATCTACGACCGTCGCAGTGACATACCTAAAATCGTGACCACAAACAATTCTTTATCGGACACCCTGACTCAATATGGCCCACGGACAGTTGACCGCATCGCCCAATTATTCAATCTTGTCGAACTGAAAGGTGTGACAAGGCGTGAATCTTTGGAAATCTGGAACCTGATTAAGAAAGAACAGAAACAAAAGAAAGATAAGGAGTAATTCCCTATGAAATCATATAGCGACTTTGGCATAGACATACCATCTGGACGCAATAGCGGCAAGATGAAAGTGACTTGCCCCAAATGCCGGGATAGACGGACTAACAAGCGCGATAAGAGCTTATCCGTTGACTTGGATAAAGGGGTTTGGCACTGCCATTATTGTAGTTGGAGTGGAACTATACACGTTGGTGAAAGGTCGCATGATGCCCCCAAGAAAGAATACCGCAGACCTACTCCACGCCCCATCACAACTCTTTCACGCAAATTGGTTGAATGGTTCAATGGTCGTGGAATATCGGAGAACACCCTCAAGAAGATGAAGATTAACGAGGGTGAACATTACATGCCCCAGAAAGGCAAGAAGATGAATACAGTCCAATTCAACTACTATCTGAATGGCGAACTAATCAATGTCAAGTACCGCACGGGAGATAAGGATTTCATGCTTGAAAGCGGTGCGGAACTGATACCTTACAATCTTGATTCAATAACCGGTCAAAGCGAATGTATAATCACTGAGGGCGAAATGGATTGCCTGTCATTTGTGGAAATTGGTAAATCCAACTGTATAAGCGTACCCAATGGCGCAAATAGCAACCTGACCTATCTTGATGACTTCATTGATGGCTGGTTTGAAGACAAGGAAACTATTTATATTGCATCTGATACCGATACTAAAGGCTTGTTGCTGCGTGATGAGCTTATCCGCAGATTCGGTGCTGAAAGATGCAAGATTGTTACTTATGGCGATGATTGCAAGGATGCCAACGAGCATCTTCAAAAATACGGCAAAGAAAGTCTTGAGAATTGCCTCCGAAATGCAAAGGAAGTAAAGGTTGATGGTGTATTCTCCCTGAATGATTATGAGGATGAACTTGATTCAATCTACGAGCATGGTCTTCAAAAGGGGTTTCTTGTAGGTCATCCAAATCTTGATGCCTTAATCAGTCTTGAAACTAAGCGTCTTTTCATAGTGACAGGTATCCCCGGCAGTGGTAAATCGGAATTTATCGACGAGATGTGTGTTCGCCTGAATATCCTATATGATTTCAAGGTGGGATTCTTTTCGCCTGAGAATATGCCGATGCAATATCATGCGGTAAAACTTATGGAGAAACTTTGCGGAAAGAAACTGCAATCCACACCACACTCGGAGCATATATCTCCGGAACAGTATGCCCGCGCAAAGGATTACTACCGGAATAATTTCTTTCATGTATTGCCGGAAGATGGTTCAACGATAGACAATATCTTGGCGAAAGCCAAATATCTTGTAAGACGCTGGGGAATCCGTATTTTCGTGCTTGACCCATTTAACCGCATTGAACACGAACAGTCAAGGGGCGAAACGGAAACCCAATACATATCAAGGCTTCTTAACCGGATGTCGGCTTTCGCCCAGCAGAATGATTTACTGTTCATTTTAATGGCGCACCCTACTAAGGTGCGAAAAGATAACGGAAATGGCGGTGTGCCGACAATGTATGACATCAGTGGTTCTGCGACATTCTTTGACAAGGCAGACTTCGGTATGGTGGTACACCGAGAGCGCGATGAAAGTAAGAACTACACCCTCGCAAGGGTGGAAAAAGTAAAATTCAGGCATCTTGGTCAGCCGGGCGATGCGACATTTAAATTCAACGTAATCAATGGTAGATTTATACCGTGGAAGCAAAGTGACGGCATAGCGGTTGATTATAGAGCCGACATGGTGGATTTCGTTAAGCAAAAGCTGAATGATAAAGTCAAAATTCCCCAGACACAAATGGAACTGCCGTGGGAGAATATGCCCAGTATGCCAAATATGACCGCTTCATCCCCAATAGAATCTGACCCGGATTTCCCATTTGGGCCAATAGACCCTAATGAACCATTACCATTCTAATATTCAGACAAAATGAAAGATATAGAACTATTCAATGACCACTTCCAGAATTGGAAGAGATACCTGAACTGCAAGGCTCAACTTATAATTGCGGACGTTCCCTATAATCTTGGGAACAATGCTTACGCATCCAACCCTAAATGGTATGTCGATGGCGATAATGCCAATGGGGAAAGTGAACTTGCTGGAAAGCAATTCTTTGATACCGATGCCAACTTCAAGCCCGCTGAGTTTATGCACTTCTGCTCCAATCTTCTTATCAAGGAGCCAAAGGAAAAGGGGAAATCTCCTTGCATGATAATCTTCTGCGCCTTTGAACAGATGATGTATTTCATTGAACTTGGGCAGAGATACGGCTTCCAACACTACATACCGCTTGTTTTCGTCAAGAACTATTCACCACAGGTTCTGAAAGCAAATATGAAGATTGTAGGTAACGGTGAATATGGTCTATTGCTATACCGAGATAAGTTACCGAAGTTTAACAATAACGGTCGGATGATATTCAACTGTATGGACTATCCCCGTGACACAAAGACACCAAAGATTCATCCTACGCAAAAATCCGTGCCTTTGCTTGATAAGTTGATACGTCTTTACACTGACCCCGGAGATGTCGTTATAGACCCATGCGCAGGAAGCGGAACGACTTTGCTTGCAGCCCGGCAATGCGGTCGCAGGGCTTATGGTTTTGAAATCAAGAAAGACTTCTATGCCGATGCCGTGAACTTGTTGGAAACTTACAATCCTCCTATGTCGATGTTCGATGTGGTTGAACTGGATAAGAAACGTGCCAAAGGCAGATTGCAACACAAACAAGATACCCTATTTTCAGATGAATCCTAAAAGCAATATAATACTTGGTGACAGCTTTGAAGTGCTGAAATCTATGGCAGATAAAAGCATAGACCTTGCGCTATGTGACTGCCCTTATGGAATTGACATCTGCTCAAGTGGCAGATTAATCAAGGAAAAAGGCCGTCAGTATAAGGCATGGGATAAGCAAGCCCCATCTGCGGAATTTTTCAAGGAGCTTCTGCGTGTAAGCAAGAACGCCATCATATTCGGTGCAAACCATTTCATAGAACGAATCCCCATCAATTCCAAATGCTGGATAGTTTGGGATAAGGAACAGCCGGAAGCACTGTCTTTCGCAATGTGCGAGCTTGCACTGACAACCTTTGACCGCTCGGCAAAGATTTTCAGGTATAGCGCGGCACGTCAGACAGTAAAGGAAAAGCGAATCCATCCTACACAAAAGCCGGTGGCTTTATATTGCTGGATTTTCAAGAACTTCACAAAGCCCGGCGACCTGATTCTGGATACCCATTTAGGAAGTGGGAGTAGTCGTATCGCAGCCTATCACATGGGTCTTGATTTCATCGGATGCGAAATTGACCCTGAGTATTATTCAGCCCAAGATGAACGCTTCAAGCAGGAATGTATGGGCGTAACCCACATCGGAGATAAGATAATCACCCAATATAACCTTTTCAACGAAGACCAAAATGGAGAAGATAAAAATATTTGAAGCCTTTGCCGGATATGGCAGTCAGTCAATGGCATTGGAATTACTCAAGGATGACATCGGACTTGATTATGAAGTCGTAGGGATAAGCGAGATAGACCCTACCGCCATCAAAGCCTACTATGCTGCGCGTGACCCTGAACTTTCAAAAGTTACAATGTCAGACGTAGAAAATGCCCTCCGGGGGGGGTATCAACCACCGAAAGAGCTTGTAGAGAAGTATCCAAACTTTGGAGATATTTCACTTATAAATTGGGAGGAAGTCCCAGATTTCAATCTTCTCACCTATTCATTTCCCTGCACCGACATCAGCAATGCCGGCTTGCAGAAAGGACTCGCCGAGGGGTCTGGAACACGTTCATCGCTTCTTTGGGAGTGCGCAAGGGCGATAGAGATAAAACGCCCCAAATATTTATTGATGGAAAATGTCAAGGCACTCGTCAGCGACAAATTCATGCCCGATTTCAAGAAATGGGCAAAATACTTAGAAAGCCTCGGTTATTCAAATCACTATCAGATATTGAACTCCAAAGACTATGGCGTACCGCAGAACCGCGAGCGCGTCTTTATGGTCAGCATCTATGGCGAAGCCATCTACTATTTCCCCAAGTCCTTCAAGTTAGACCGCCGCCTCAAGCACGTCTTGGAAACAAATGTGGACGAGAGCTACTATTTGTCTGATGCAAAGATTCAGGCGATAATCGACCACTGTGAGCGCAAGCAAGCAGAGGGATGTGGTTTCAAGAATCGATTCGTCTATGCAGATAAGGTTGATACAGACATTCCACTAAACATCAAGATTATTCCTGAATATCCCAGCGGTATGGGAATCCCCTTTAATCGTCTTATTCTATCCCGCCCTTGCTATGTCAGCGAGTTTATGTCAGTCTTTGTAAAGAACATCAATGAAGAATACAATGGAAAAGTCTTCTTCATCGATGGCAAAAACAAATATGAATTTGCCAATATCGCTGAGGCGATGAAGTCAGATTTTATCATCACAAAGACCACAGGCATACATAATCATGCTTGGTATAACAATGACCCGTGGAGTTTTGATGGTCTGCATTTGGCTACCGGGGGGGGTATTGTGGAACAATCACAGGACACTACGGACACCGTGAAACCGATACATACATCCAAGAATGAAGATGATGGCATCATAGTGGTGGGAAAGATGAACAATTCGCAGGACGGCAAAATCGTGGATGCTGACGGAATCGCACCGACACATACAAGCGGACATGGAAACTGCCCTAAAGTATTGGTAAATACTCCATCCCGAACCATCTGCCTGAACTCTAAGGATGAAACCGGTAAACAACCAAGTATCCATGACCGGGTATATGACAGCAATGGAATAGCAACTGCGCTAACAACCGGTTGGCATCCCTGCGTCACAGAATACCCAAATAATCAAGACAATGAACAATAACCGCCATTTACCCCCCCCGAAATCCTATTGGTTGGAAACATTATGCCATCAGGTCATCGTGCTGGGAATGTCTTTGACCCTGACGGCATCTCACCTACCATAATGGATAATCACGGCTATCCGGCTTTTGTGATAGAAGAAATAAAAGAAGATGATATGAATCAGCTTATTCAAGTCGCCCAGATATATGACAAGGAAAAGAATCCTACCAACGGCAGGGTTTATGACCCTTGCGGTATATCACCAACGCTGACAACTCCCACAGGAGGCAATTCGATGCCGCTGATAATGACAAAGGAAGAAATCGTAATGAACTCACGTCTGAAAGAAATGCTTGAAGATGGTCAAATCCCTTTTGAGGATGGTCTTTGGATTGATACCTATAATAAGGGTGTGAATCCGGATGTGGCAGGAACACTGCGCACGACCATTGACAGCGCAAATATGCACTATGTTATGGAACAGATACCATTCAACACTGCCGAGAATGGGTTAGCCTACACAATCACTACCCGATATGGTGCTATGTGCGCCAGCAACCTGATTGATGGCAATTTCCCTATGACCGGCATCCTGACAATCGATAATCCAACATTAGAAATGAAACGACTGATAGAAAGCGGATACCTTAATTTTGACAAAGGTATGCCGAAAGAACCCACAAAGAAATCGTGTGCCATGCGCAGACGTGGCTCTATACCCCCATTCCATCAGGAGGTGGAAATAGGAGATGATGTAGCCAATGCCATCACAACTGTCCAAAAAGACTCTATGGTCTTTGAATCGGTTGAAGACCCATCCATCATCTGCCTAATGCCGTGGAATCGTCCCGGTGGCGATGTGGGTGACATATCTCCATCCATAACGTCAAGCGCGTGGGAGCATAACAATTATGTCAAGATACCTAATCCAATGGTTATGGCAGACCCACGGAAGAATTACGGCAAGTTTGCGCCATCATCTGAATCATCACCGACCCTACTAAGCACGGACTACAAATCCCCACATCTTGTAATGGAGGCTTCTATGGAAAGGATACCATTTGAAATTACACAGGCTGCTGAAAAGTTACGACTTATAGCGGCTGCCAGTCGTTCACAGGAGATTGGCGTTACAATCAATCCTGATTTCAGCCTACGCCCTCATAAGCTCAATAGGGCAAAGGACGGAATAAGCGAATATTGCACTGACTATGATGAAAGCATCGGCAGTACAAACATTTCTGCAAGACCCAACAATGTCTATGGTAAGACAACCCGGTTTCGCATACGCAAACTGACTCCGCGTGAGTGCTACCGCCTTATGGATGTACCGGAAGAAAAGATAGACCGACTACTGTCATCGGGCATATCCAAATCACAGCATTACAAGTTGGCAGGAAACTCAATCGTGGTGGCTTGCCTGTATCACATCTTCAAAAACTTATTCACAAATGAAATACCCCAAAATCAGCAACTATCCCTCTTTTGATATGCTTTCAGGTTATCAGGGTCAGATGGCAGAACTTGACAGCATAAGGGTAAGGGAGATGATGCAGAATCAGGAACTCAACATCGACAAGATTCAATTTACCCCCCCCATTTAGAATCTACGACCCTATTTACCGGGATACAAGTTAAGCAGCGTGAGCCAATGCAAGAGCGTGACCTGTCAACGGAAGAATTTCTGAATCTGTTTGAACGCAAAGAATCCCTTAAAATGGCGTACATCCCTCACTTCATAACGCAATGCGTGGTCTATTATCTTGACTTACTTGTAGCGTATGCAAGGGATAACCGGCTTTCAGAATACAAGAAGCAGACACGTCGACTCAAGGAAATCAGAAAGGAATATATGGATTCCCTTGAAAAAGAAATGCCACCAAAGGTATTTCAGAAGTTTCTTGCCCAGCGCGATGAATATCTTGAAAGCTGCGGAGGCAATCTGACACTGATGTTTTTCACTTTCGGAAATCAGATTCTCAAGTATCATGGGCGCGTCAAGCACGAAAGTATCTTCTGTTACGCCAATATCATCATAGCTTTCATTGACTATGTGGAAGACTTCGACCGACAGGTAAACAAGCGTATCGCTGAAAAACTCGGTATGCCGTGCCGGAATCATGGCGATGCAAGACTGACAGCAATAAAATCGGTTTGTATGGGCATAAAGAATCAATATCCCATTGAGCCCAATGACCAGACCAAACTATGTGTAAGCGTAATGGCTAATAAAGCCAGCGCAATGATAAATGCAATGTTATAATACCCATCTTCATAAACGATATGGAAAAGACTATAATTGACATCATCGACAAAAAGGCACAACGTCAATATAATAGAATGACGGGGATAAAGAGAAAGGCTTATAGGGCGATGCTCTATGCCGGAGTGCAGATAACCTTGAATGGATATTCGGTCCGGGAAATCGCCCCTGAAATAGACTATTCTGAAAGCGGAACGACAAAACTTGTGCAGAAATGGATTCAACTGATGCAGGGTGGCGATGTGACTGTGAACCTGATAATAAATGCAGTCCAGAAGATTCCTATGAGCAGACGGATTGCGCACAAGCAGACCCCAGTTAAGGAGTCAGAACCCATCACGCCCTCAAAGCCTGTTCAGGTTGAAATTCCAAAGCCTATGCCGGCAATCACTCGCCCAACAAGAACAAAGGTCAAGAATGTTCTTGGCTTCCTTATAACCCCGGAAGATGAGATGCGCGAAAGAGCCGCCATCAGGTCATCAATCCTTTTCTTTCAATCTTATGGAAAAGGTAAGGAGCCGCGCATGAATGGTGAATACTATACACCCGGCACCAATCCTGATGAAGTAGTAAAGGATGAGGGAAAATGGCTACCCCTTGATACGGCGGCTCTTTATTGTGGCTGCAAAGAGGAAGTGATAAATATAGCCGGTCAAAATGGCATCATTGAAAGGCGTGTATATAGACGTAATGCCAACCGCAATTACTACGAATACAAAGTAGATGATTTAGACCGCTTTATCCGTGATAATCATCTATTGTAATCATCAATAAAAGTGTCAGGTCAATACGACCTTAAAGAGTGAATAAGAGTTAAAAATCTTATTTGCTCGGCACTTTTATTTGCATAATTAAACTATTTGGTTTAATTTTGCGTTATCAAAATATAGTAAATAATTTAATAAATCAAAATATGAAACAAGTACAACCGCCTCAAGATGGCATAGAGAAATGGGCTGAATGGCTTGATTCTCAGCCAAAGAATACACCTCTGACAAATGAGCAGATGGATATGTTTATGGCGATGACTCTGAATGAAGCAAAGGTTGAAACCGATTCAGATGCGCTCAAGCTGATAGAACCCAGAAGACAGAACTTCGCTTCTATGCTATACCACCGGATAAAGAATTGCCATACATATACAATCAGCGTGGCAGCCGCAGCCTTTCTTTCAACGCTTACCAAACGACCCGGCGAAGTAGTGATATATACCAACTTTCTTCAATATAAAGCCTTTAAGATGGGCAAGAAGAGGATGACCATGCGTGAAATCGCGTTGATATGGCCGTTTGGTTTCTTTTCGGAAGAAACCTTACATCAGGCATGGGATAAGCAGAAGATGGCTGGCTGTTATGCGTCTAATATGCTTGATTCTTATGAGGCGCAGAAATCCATTGAGATACCTGAATAATTCAAACAAAATGGAATATCTATGAACGAATTACAAAATAAGAATTGGGCTTGTATGCCTAAAATCACGAGAGATAGGCTTATATCAACCTATTCTTGCAAGAGCGACAGTCCAAACAGAATAAGCGATTATAATAAAGGGTACATTGATGCTCTTATTCATATATGCGGTCAACACAACCTTACATCACAAATAGAACCGGCTGAATTGATTTTTGCCGAAAGGCAGAAAACACGCGATTTTTTGACTGAGATGTATGAACACGCAAAAAAGTCAGAATCGGAAGCTGAATTGCAAGCCTTTCAAATGGCAATCAATTTTCTTGAAAACCTTATGGGCGAAAGATGTTTACCTGACCCCAAAGAACCGGCTAAGTCACTTAATATCGGAGATAAAGTTAAGATTGTCAATGTAGCCAATCCAATGCTTAAAGATGAAATCGGCATCATAAAGGCACTCCCAACAAAGGATGAATCGCGTTATGAAGTTGGCATTGATGATGGCTGGACTTTATTGGAAGCTGAATATCTTGAGCCGTACTTTGAACTGAAGTTTAATATTGGGGATAAGTGCCTATATAAAGGCGAAGAGGCTGAAATCATCCAAATAGATGTGAATAACTCTTATCCTTATCTGATATTGCCAAAGAATAAATTTACGACATGGGTTGATGAATCCGAACTTGCCCCTTATACTGAAAGCAAAACTGAAAACAAAGAAGATAATGGTCGGAAGCAGTTATATGACGCTCTTTGTCAGTTGGAGTCTGCATCAATTAATGTACGCAAATGTTTAGTATCTTTTGAATGAAAAAAGGATTATGGCTACCATACAATCTCAATTAGCATTGTCGATTGAGCAAATGCTGGAACTTCAAACAATAGGGCTTGACATATCAGATACTCGTTTGGCATGGTGTCCTTTTTATGTTCAGACAATGAAACATACACCGGTCGCCCATTATCTGATGGATAAATCAATCGCGGAATCTGAAATCTGTGATACCATCTGGCCCACTTATACCCTTGAGGATATAATGCTGAAATTGCCATTGGCAGAAGTCAGATACAATGAACTTATGCCAAAAGATAGGAATTGGGTTGCATCCATCTGTCTTGCAAACCACCATTTTCTTAAAAAGAATTATCCAGATAAAACCCCTTTGGATGCAGCGTTCAATGCACTTAAAAGGATGGCAATAGAATATCCGGATGAAATCATCAAAATAACCGGCAACATCAAGATATGAGGATAATTATACGAAACTCAAGTGATGGGAAAGTGATGAAATGGATTAAGCTATCCATATTTGCTATTGGCGCATTAATCGCAATCCCTTTGATTATAGTCGCAATCATTGCCACTATATCAGAATATTTAGCCCATAACTTTATATCGAGGCTGAAAGAATTTACTAACACAGATGTAAATTGGTGAGGTATGAATAAAACGGAACGTGAGACAATCGCATATCATTACAAAGTCTATTGCCACAATCGTGCTAATGGCGACCCAGTAGGAGGATATGAAGATATGAGTGACCTTTTCAATGACCTTGCCAATGGTGATGCGAAATTAGCCGAAGAATTTAAAGAAATTGAATCTGAGATTTTTAATGCTGAATGATATGATAATCAGACGAAATGAAATACATAAACTTGACCTTGACGGAAAGGTTGTTGGAGTTACAAGCGGATGTTTTGATTTGCTCCACTTTTATCATCTACGCTATCTTGAAAAGTGTAAGGCACAATGTGACTTTCTTATCGTGGGCGTTGATAGCGATACCCTTGTGAATCGGAATAAGAACAAAGTGCCGATGATACCTGAACATCATCGTATCGCTATGGTCGATGCCCTGAAATGTGTGGATGCCGTGTTTCAGATGGACGAAATCAAGAATATTGAAGACTTTTATCCTATCGCTAACAAAGTTTTCAAGAACTCTGATACTATATACGGAAAAAAGGTTGAAATCAACAATAACATAACGGCTGAATTGGTGATTGTGCCAGACATTGAAGAAGTCTATTCAACATCCGAACTAATCAATAAAATACGAAAGGAAGATACATAAGTAATATGACAGACATTCAAGAAATATCAGTGAAGTCAGGGATTAGACCATCAGAATGTTCTTGTGAAAAATGCAAGAATCTGTGTCGTACCCCATGCTTAGGCACTCCCGAAGATATAAACAAGTTGTTGGAAGCAGGATATGGCAACCGCCTTACACCTGTGCTATGGGGAGTCGGGATGCTTGTAGGTCTGACCGATAAACCCATTAAAATGGTTCAACCTCGTTTGGAAAATAATGGATGGTGTACGTTTCGTCAACCAAACGGATTGTGTGAGCTTCACGATAAAGGATTGAAGCCTACGGAGGGCAAACTTGCAACACATAAGCCGAAGCCTAATGGATGGTCTTTAAAGAAAGATATTACATGGCTGGTAGCGAAGAGATGGCTGCCCTTACAAGGAATGTTTTGAGTCTATCAATAATGGAAGAATTATGGCAACCATACGGAGCTTAAATCAAACTGCACGAATAATTGATGGCAGAAGCCATAGATGTGAAAACTGTCCGCTACATCCCTGTTCTGAAATTCAGTTTAAAGTCTGTTCAAATGCTTTTATAGAGGGATTCAGAAAAGGTGTTAAGTGGGAAAAAGAACAAAGAAAAAGAAAGGATAAATAAGCATGGAAAATATCTTTGAATCCGGCGACCGGGTAAGATTGAAGATGTGCCGTGATATAACGTGTGGTCATCAGCTTACGCAAATTGACACCGAGGATATAGGTGTTGTGGATAATATTTTTGGCAACTACATAATGGTTGACTATCCATTTTTGCCGGTAACGATGGAATTTCATTTTAGGGAGCTTGAATTAGTGGAGAAACATAATCCCAAGATTGCCTTTCTTCGTGACCTGAAAGATTGCCTGAAAAAGCATCATGCCAGCATTAACGCCTATCATATTGAGAAAGATAAATTGGTTGTTGACCTTAATTGGCTAAATGGAACAATGACAATCGGTGAAAGCGATGACATAAAGATAAATGAAGAATGGCTATTGAAAGAAATAGAGTCTGCACATCAAGAAGTATCACAATCAAAACCAACGGAATGAAACAATTTAGAATAGTAAAGGATAGCCCTACAACTTACCGAATTGACCAACGTCATTCATTGCTTTTCGGATTAATCAAGTTTTGGGATAGAGGAGCATCAGACCTATGCCCTAATATAAGGTTTAATCGTGGCACGGATGCACTTCACTACATCAAAGAAATCTACCCCAAAAGCCACATAACCCTAAGATATACACATTCAGAAGGATATTGATATGAAAAAGATATGTTTCAGTGAGCAGTTTGGTCTTCAACAGGCAGTTTTAGACCGAATCAAGACACATACCCGGCGCGTAATCCCCAAATCTATGCTTGAACGCATAAGCAAGTTTCAGGTAGAATACTATAACGCAACATTTGACCATCTGACCGGAAAGGAATTGTTCAATCACTATTTCTTTACCGAAAAGATGGAAAACCCGCCTTTTAATGTTGGCGAAATCGTTGCTATCGCGCAGAAATATCAGGACATCTGCAAGAGCGAAGAGAACCGACTGCAATTCCCTGATGGGGCAGGATGGAAAAACAAGATGTATGTAAGACCTGACCTTATGCCCCATCATATCCAATTCAAAAATGTATGGATAGAGAATCTTCAAGATATTACCGAAGCCGGATGTATAGCAGAGGGTATCAGGAAAGCAGAAAATGGATATTGCAAGATTGCGTGTATGCCTGAATCACCGACATTTTTCAATCCAAGATTTGCGTATGCGTGGCTGATAGATAAAATATCTGGCAAGGGAACATGGGATAATAATCCCATTGTCTTTGGCTACGAATTTGAAAGAATCGACTAACAACAATACAAAACTATGGAAGAAAGAGCATTTTGCGAACTTGAGGGTTTGAAAGGCTTGAAGAAACGCAAGGTAGATGGATACTTGATTAAGGAAGCGGACGAGGACTATATCAAGACCATTCTTGAAAAAGGTTGCGCTTGCACTGCCGCAGGTAGTTTCGGCTCATTAAACATCTGGAAAACGGATGCCGGAATTATAAGAGGCGAAGCAATGCAACGATGGAGCAGCCTTGATAAGAAAGTCTTTTCTAATTATACCGAAGTAACGGCATGGGCAGCCAAGTGGATTGATAGAATCAATGGCGTTGAGCCTATTGTGGAAAAAGAAGAAGACCCACAAGAATATGAACCCAATTATGCTTTCAGGCGCGATGTGGAACGCATTCTTATGAAGACTCAAGAAAGTATCTATGATGCTTTCTGCGATGCAGGTTGTGGTAAACGCCTGAACTTTGATGGCTGTGGCAATCCGTGTCCTCGTAACTGTTGCACCAAATTCAATGACTTTGCAAGGCGCATTAAGATGAGGTCTATCCGTGGTCTTGAAACGCAGGAGGCAAAGGACATCGTTGCAAAATATACCCATCCTGACCCATAAAAGACTATATAAGGTTCATTAATCAGTAAAATTCAGTATAAATCAGTATTTATATAGGTTTTTTCTTGGTAGAATAAAAGTAAATGATTAAATTTGCAGTGTCAAAATAAACCAAAAACTACTATCAGTTGAAAAAGAAACTTTACATATCCCTCCCGATTAGCGGGCGCGACCTTGAGGATGTTAAGCGAAGAGCCAACACCCTCAAGGATTCGGTGGAATCGGAGGAGTACACACCAGTAACGCCTTTTGACATCTGCCCTGACAGCACATTGCCTTATTCAGAATTGATGGGACGTGACATCGCCGGTCTTTTAGAATGTGATGCCATTCTATTTGATTATGATTGGAACGAATCAAGAGGTTGCCGAGCTGAAATGGCAATCGCCCAGATATACAATAAACGCATCTTCAAAATCAAGGATGAAAGAATGGTGGAGGATGCCGATAAGCGGCTTTTCAGCATAGAATTGAATAAGCATCAGCTTGAGGCTCTTTCTAACGCCTGTGAGTGCCATTCTCGGAATATCTGCGGTCAGTTGGATGTCGGCTTAGAGGATGTTATTGAAGCCGGAATAGCGAGAACATACACCACTGCCACATTTGATAAGCGTCATGAGATTCGTGAAACAGCAAGAATGAAGCTCTATGAAGTCAAGTCTTTGGTATGGGATTTAGGCCCCGGAACTAATATGGGAATCCATTATGATGACAAATCGGATATTCTCTTCGACATCCATCAGGTTATAAGGCATTTCTTATGGAAACTTAGACCAGAACCGAAACCTACTTGCTGCAACTGTGCTTCACCGGCGTACCAATGGGGAAAAGAACCACTGATAACAGTCAAAATGCTCCCCTGATATGGAACGGATACCGATTATTATCGCAGAAGTAAGCTCCTCATACTTTTCAGTCGCCCGGTATAGTGGCGGAGCGACGATTCAGGGAGAATTATACATCTACCATCCTGAAAGGGATATACTGGTAAAAGGCGATTGGGATAAATATTACCATCGGCTTCAATGGGAAGACTTTCTCAATGCGGTTAAATCCGGTCAGAAGCCAACGCTGCCCAAGAAAGTAAAGACGAAGAAACAGGAACAAAAAAACATAACCCCCTCTTTATTTGACTGATGAAAATCTTTAATAAAATTCGCAGATGGGTTGAAAACATCGGCGGTTATCGGATGACTACTGATTCATCCACATACAAGTATCCGGCATACATTGTGGAAGTTCAAGGACTTCTTTCATGGCACACCGTCAAGACCTTTATAAGCGATGATGCTCAGTATGCAAAGATTTGTGCTACGGAACTTCTTGAGATGCTGAAAGAGGATATTGAACCGAAATAATCTGAATATCTATGGCATCCAAAAAGAAACCAGCCATACATCTATTTGCAAATGAGCAATTTCCCCGTAGATTGTGGATTGTCAAGGATGCGCCCTATTCTTGGGTAAAAGAAAGATTCAAGGGCATAAATGGCAATGAAATTACTGAATACACAAAGGATGAAGCAAAAGCCGTCACATATCCTGAAATTCAGTATCTTCAATCTAAGGAATATGGAATACTTATTGTTATTCTTGATAATCAGATGTCGGTTGCGGATTGCGCCCATGAAGCAGGACACTTTGTATTGTCGCTTTATCAGGCGATAGGTGAAGATGTCAGCGTGAACCATCAGGAAACATTTTGCTATCTATTAGGATATGCGACAGACTGCCTGAATCAAGTCATTAAGAACCGTTATAGACCAATGTTCGATGGAAGTCAAGAATTGTAATATTACCGATGCTCCCACATTGCAGAACCATTATCAGATTGGCGATTGGGTTTATGAACGTGGAACGACCGGGATACTTTCTCCAGCCATGTATATTGTATCTATGCTGAAAGATACCTTATATTTGGAAATTGACCCGGAGCAAGGCGACCCGTTTGAGGTTGACCTTGAGGATATAGAGCCTATTCCCTTGACAAAGGAATGGCTGCAAGAACAGGATATTTATGGCAAGCGCATCGTAAATGACCAATACGGAACTATTGACACTGTGCCGGGAGTCATCAAAAAATGGGATTTGAATGATTGGGTTGACATCCACAAATACAAAGACCGTTTCATAGCCAAATTTCATCGCACTGATGATGAATATCTGCACGTTGTTTATCTCCGCTATGTTCACGAACTCCAGCACTTCTATCGTATGTTCGGAATTGATAAAGAAGTAAAGCCATGATATGTGATACTTGTAATGGAAAAGGATATATAGACAATCCACAATTTGACCGGTACGGTCATGTTGTAGCATACGAAATGGGTATTCCTTCAAGAATCAAGTGTAAAAGATGCGGTGGCGATGGATATTTCATTGGTAATGTTAAAGAAGCCATTGATTTGCTTAAAGAGTCCATCGGTAAACGCAAAGGATTGTCCATAAAAGAATCGAAGCAAATTCTAAGGATATTAAACAATTACAATAATGGAAATCAACGATTATCAGAAAGCCGCTCTTGCGACTGCCATATACCCCAATGATGGCACTGTAAGTTATCTCGCCCTTGCTATCAGTGGTGAAGCCGGGGAACTTGCTGATAAGGTCAAGAAAGTATTGCGTGATAAGGATGGCATTTTCTCCGATGCCGATAAAAAGGCGTTAGCTTTGGAATTGGGCGATGTGATGTGGTATGTGGCAAACCTGTCAGAAGTCATAGGCTATCGGTTATCCGACATTGCACAGATGAACATTGACAAGATAGAAGGACGTGTGAAACGCGGAACTCTTCACGGAGCCGGTGATAATCGTTAATCGACATGGCAGCGGATACCATATTTTCAATCACTCAGATAGAAGTGGCACTTGCGCAATACTTCGGTTATCGTGCAAATGTCATTGTGCCTAAAGTATCATGGGGACTGCTTAATCACGAAGCCGACTTATTGATTATGAATAAGACCGGCTATCTGACCGAGATAGAGATAAAAAGAAGCTGGGCAGATTTCCTTGCCGATTTCAGGAAGAAACATACTCACGATGATTCAAAGGTTTCTTGGCTCTATTATGCCGTACCTAAATCCATAGTAGATAAATGCAAGGCTAAACTTGAAGAAGTTGACCCTAATAAGAAATGGGGATTGATAGAATATGGTGGTGACAGTTATGGCGAATGTTGGCCTAACACTATATATCTGCCATCCAATTCAACCCGTCATAATCCGGCAAAGAAACTATCGTTGGAGGAACAATTCAAACTCGCAAGATTGGGCGCGATGCGCACATGGTCAATCAAAGAAAAAATCATAAGCAATGGAAAATAAACCAACTATCATAGTTAAGAAACATACCGGTGTGGAGCTTGTGCAACTGGCTGCAAGTTTCACATCCGGACACGAAAGCAAGATTACCCTTAAAAGGGCATACAAAACGGAACACTCCATCATCAGGACACAAATCTTCTCGGTGGAATGTTATCAAATCCCCCTTTTCGTAAGCACCCATTTCATACGTCACCATGTCGGCTCACAACCTTATCAGCTGACTTGTCGCATAGACCGTCCGGGTGGTGGCAATCCACATCTGAAAGAGCGTATCGCAGAAGTCAACACCCTGCTTGCTCAGTGTAAGATTGAGGAGGCCTGTGGTATTCTTGATTGGCTTGCGGAAAACTCCGACCGCTACACCAAAGTGAATCTCCTACTTATTGCCAATGCGCAAGCCTTTATCGATATGGCGAAATTGCGTCTTTGCACAATGGCATCACCTGAAACAAGGGAACTTTTCGGTCTTATCAAAGCAAAAATCGCAGAAGTTGACCCAGACTTAGCTCCTTACCTTGTGAGGAAATGCGTATATCGTGGCGGCATCTGCGGTGAACTGAAATGTTGTGGCTACAACAAGACTGAAATGTTTCAGAAGGAACTCGCCCAATACAAACTTCTTTTCATCAATTAAGATATGGACGATGACGGAATACGCTATATTCAGTTTCAGGACGAGGAATCCCGGCTACGTTATCTTATAGACAAGTATAAGAAACATGATAAGAAACGCAACAACTATATCGCCCATCTGACACGTCAGAATGAGCAACTATTGGATAAGACTAAGCGTCTTGAGGCTCTTACGGAACGTCAGCATGAAGAGATTGACGAACTGATAGATGCCTACAATGGTGCGAAGCCACTGATAGCAGATAAGGCTCACCGGGCATACGTCTATGAACTTATCAAAAGGTCTAAAGAATCCACAAAGAATAAACGTGCAGTGGATAAGTTGACCGCAGAGAATAGCCACTTATCCGAAGAGAATAAGGAACTTAAAGAAAAGATAAAAGCACTTGAAACAATAATTAAAAATCTTCATAATGGAAAACAATAGCAATCCTAAAGTCATAGATTTCAGCAATGACTTTGCGCCTGTCGTTGGCAGCACTTCCTCAAATGTTCAGGAATTTAAAGATACTGTCAGCAAAATGACCGACATCTTTATCGCCAAAAACCATGACTATGGCGATTCTTTTTCTGAATCGGTGCAGGAACTTGGCCCGGTTGCCGGCTTCTCGGTGATAATGCACAAATTCAACCGTCTCAAGAACATCATCAAAGGCACACATCCATTGGTAGAGGGTGAATCTATGGAAGATACCCTCCTTGATATGGCGAACTATTGCATCATGTTAAAGATAGAACTTGCAAAACGTGGATAGTATGAATCTGAAAGGTTTCAAAATCTATCTATGTGCAATAGTCTTCGGCATTATCCAGATGTCGGCTGATGCAATCCGGGCTGCATACGAATGTAGATTATTTCTGATGATATATCATACGGTCTTTCTTTTATTTATGATTTATCTTTTCAGATGGGCATATAGAAGACACAAACGCGAATGTAAGGAAAATGGAACAAAAGCCGGGGCAAATAAATAATTTGCTTGAAGTCTTCGCAGAAGCAGAAAATAGAAGAGCAACTCAGGTAATGAATGGTCTTGCTGAAAAGGATACGATGATTTCAATACGAAATGAAGTCAGCAGGAAAGACATTGATAACATTCAGTGTATGTATAACAGGCTGGGACATCCTGATGTATCTGAAACGCTGGAACATTTTGACATAACATCCGCTGAAGTATTTGTCTTCAATGAAGAGTTAAAAGAGATGGTTCAGAAAATGGTAGTTGAAATGATAAGGCAAGGCTTGATTATTCTTGATGTGGAAAACAGTAAATATGCTCCCAAGTACCAACTGACACTGAGGGCAATGATGATGAATCCTAAATCATCGGTCAAACGATTACACATACATAAGAAACGTACTGATGAATGATAAAAGGGCGATTGGATAAAACCG
Source organism: Lepagella muris (assembly GCF_004793975.1). Classification (NCBI taxonomy): domain Bacteria; kingdom Pseudomonadati; phylum Bacteroidota; class Bacteroidia; order Bacteroidales; family Muribaculaceae; genus Lepagella; species Lepagella muris. The sequence goes on along the minus strand of NZ_SRYB01000001.1, from coordinate 165,435 downwards.
ACCGCCCTTTTATTATCTCTGAATGACAAGCCTATTCAGAACGATTGTTCGGATTCGGCTCTTCAAATTTCAGCATCATGTGGCAGAATGTACGCTGTGCGTTCATTCCGTAGTCAGTGCCTTTACTCCGGTATATCAGATTATAGACATTGGTATTGACCTGCGGCACCTCTAATTTTATGTTGCCCTTATACATCAAAGCAAGAAAGCCATTCTTCTTTGTAAGGAAATCCGCCGGGGAATTGCCGGTTATCGTGAAATCCAAAAGAACTTCGCGGGATGCAAATTTAGGATTCTCATCAACGATGACCCTCTTCCCATGTTCAAGGCGCGATTCATTCTGAATGTTCTCTTTAAGGCTTAATGGCTCGGTAAGCGCATCCAGAAAGCCATCACCCATTCTTACACCAAAAAAGTCATAGACTGGGTATTTATTGATTTTAAGTTCCGGTATCTTATCCATAATTATAGATTTTTAGCGTATTTCTTGATTTCGGCAACGTCCGCTTGCATCGACATAATCGGCTTCACGATTGCCCCGGTGTTTTCACTGATGGTCTGCAATTCAATGTAGATTCTGGCAAGCTGACGCTCAATGTTATCCTGATGCACGTTGAAACGGCTGTATTCCATTGCTATCTGGATAAGTTCATCAGTAAGGTCTGCAAGGGTCAGCACGGATACGGATTCAGATGCCTTTATGGATTCGACGGCTTCCTGCATAGCGGTCATCCTGCCAACTATTGCAAGCCCCGTATCTTCCGACAATGTGTTAACTCCATATTTCGATGCTTCCTGCGAGTATCCGCTGCCGGTATCCCAGCCCATAGCTTTTTTAAGACTATCGCGGTCAGCAATGGCACTGTTGACGATGCTATCCCATTCCTGTTTCAGTTTGGCTTGCTCTGCCTCGGTCAGACCATTGTCATCGTTCATGGCATCGGAAAATCCGTTATACCAATCTTTCAGCATCTGATTATATTTGGAGTTCATAAGGCTATTGATGACGGCCTGCTGCATCATCTTTTCCCAGTTGCTTGCGAAATCCTTAGAATCGGACTCCATATCAAGCAATAGGGATTTGAAGTCATCCTTGACGCTATCAAACGACACATCGGTCAGCGACTCCCTGAAAGAATTTTCAAGCTCTTCCAGTTCCTTATAGTATTCGATGTACTCATCTATGAACTGCGAAGCATCCTTGTAGCCGTCATCGGCAAGACCTTTGATTTTGGCATAGAGGTCAGGTGCGCTCTGTGCAATCTTAGCCATCTGTTCCGAAGTGAGATTCCAGAACTCACCGGCACTTGATATGGTCTTACCGACAATCTGAGAAATACGCGACCAGTCAGAACCGCTCATTCCCTTATTGATTTTATGATTGGATGACTTACTTCCACCGATACCCAAGAATCCGTTTGAATAGGCAGCCCCGGCGCGTGACATCATTTCCTGAGTATTCTTCATTGACTGCTCGATGTCGGCTTTCTGTTGCTTATACAATTCGCCCATATCAGCCGTAGCCGCTTCTTTCATTTCAGTGGCAAGATTATCTACTGCCTTGCGGAGTGCATCGTTAGTCGCGGTCAGGCGTTCAATATCCTTTTCAAGATTCTTATCGCTTTCACCATTGCCAATCCAATCAAAAAGACCGCCCATAGTGAAGATGGATTTGAATATTCCGAGGATACCTTTGTAGAGGCTTTCACCAATCTGCTTGAAGATTTCACCGGATAAGATATTGTCGATGATTCCACTTATGGCCCCAAAGATAGAATCAAGAATGGAAGAAATAAGCGTACCCACGCCATCCTTGAGAATGTCAAGGATTTTCAGGACTGCGGATATAATCTGACCAATTAGACCCGCTTTGCTTAGACCCTCGGTAAGTTCAGCCGGCAATTCCTTTGCTAAGGCTGCCCCGGCTTCTGCCATGCCATCATTCAGTTCTTTCGTATCTTTCCCAATATCTTTAAGAGCTTTCAGACCATCAATGCCTCCTTTCAGTTCATCAAATGCGCCCCACAGTTCAGCCAACTGCGAAAGTCCGGCACCGCTTAGGAATGTGTATATCTCGCTTACCGGCTGCATCACGTTCTTTGCGGTCATAGATAATAACGTGCCACTGCTTTGAACCTGATTCTGCGCTTCCTGCATAGCCTGATTGTTTGCCACAACAGTTGAAGAATAGTTCTCAAGAGCCAACTGCGCGGCTTCGACCGCCTCAATGTATTCCTTCATCTGTTCCGGTGTAGTATCAGCATTGGTTCTGGCTCTTTCAAGATTGGCATCAGCCGTATTCTTGGCTTCGGTCAACTTGGCAAGTTCCGCGCTTACCCGTGTATCGTTTTCAGTGGCGACACGCAATTCATTCAGTGCGTTCTGATAGTCAGCAAGGGCGGATGAAAGGTCTTTCCACGAATCCGTAGTACCAAGCTGGGAACGAATCTTATCCATCGCATTGATGACCGTCTGCTGATTGTCAGCCCCAGATTTTCTGAAAGCATCGGATTTGACGTATTCCTGCAACTGCTTGTATAAGGGTTCAAGCTGACCTCGCATTATTACACCGACATTATCAAAGACTGAATACCAATCAATCTGACTGGTCATAGCCTTTGATTCAAGGGCGCGAAGTTCCGTATCGCGCTGAGCCATAAGAGTCAATTCCTCACCCTTATTCTGCGCCTTACGAATCTTCTCAGCGTATTCTTCGGCTATTGCAAGTTTCTTCTGCTGGAATGTTCCGTATTCCTTTAGATAGTCGCGCATAGCCGTCATGTCGGTCTGATGTACTTTCTGCAATTCAGAAGCCTCATTGTTGGCGATAAGAGAAAGCTGGGTATCATAGCCGATATTGCTACGGGCCTGTTCCTGATACTGCTTACGCATCTCTGCAAGCTGCTTATCCGTGAACTGTTCATAATACTGATACTCCTTTCGGTTCTTGCCGCCTTTCATCCAATCTTGCATGGCATTTTTCTCAAGGATAGATGCTTCCTTTTTCAGTTCTGCCTCAAGAGCCTGACGCTTCTTTTCGGATGTGAATTTGATAGTGGCGATTTCCTTTTCGGAATTATCCTCCATCTGCGCAATCTCAAGTTCACGCTGACGATTCTTTTCAGCCTGTAACAATTCATTGGTACGCTTCTCTTCCTCAAGCCGTGCCTTGCGAAGTTCATAGGCTCTTTGCTTGGGGTCATCCTTGCCGCTGTTCTTATCTTTTTTGGTTTTATCCCTCTTATCAAGGGCTTTCAACTGCTTTTCGTAATACTTGTAAAGTTCACTGCTCTGGTCAACCTTTTGCATCTGTGCATTGATGGACTTGCGGATATTGGCAAATTCCTCGGTTGTCTTGGCAGTCTTTATCTGGTTTTCAAGAGCATCCTTAATGGCTTTCATCGCCCCGGTCTGATTGTTTTTATTGGCGTTGTAAGCACCAACCCGGAGGTCATTCTTCAACTGCTGATATAGACGTTTGTCAACATCAGACATCTTTGATTCATTCAAGGATGTGCCATATCGGTCTATGAACTGCTGGAGTATTGCAGACTGTTCGGAATTAAGTTTATACTTATTGCCCTCAAATGAGAAGTTACTACGCAGACGCGCATTGCGGACTATCTGATTGTATAGAGCCACATCCTCCTTTGACATCTGCTTTGTGTCAAGTTTCCCATTCTTGCCATACTTAGACATCAGTGACTGGAGCTGTTCTCTTTCAGCCCCGGACGTATTCAGAACCTGACCACCAACTTCTTTCAATGAAATCTTTATATTGTCAAGTTTGGAAAGGGCTATATCAAGATACTTCGTGTCGATATAAGGTGTGGCAGTAGTATTGTCTATGTCCTTAATTTTATCCTCAGCCTTTTCTCCTTTCTGAGCGGTTTCATCAAGTGCGGAATTATCAGTCTTTGGAGATGCTGACGAATTATCGACATCACTAATCTTTTCTTCCGCTTTCTGCGCCGTTTCTATCAGGGAGTGAATGTTGATGGGGTCAGAAAGTGGCTTAACCGGGGTCTTGTTTATATCATCCACGGCATTTGAAACCTTTGTCAACTCCTCGGTCAGTTTCTTGGAATCAAATGTGGAATAGTCAACCGGTGGCGCGGCATCCTTTGTACGTTCAAGTTCATCATTGACAGCCTTAGCATTAGCCTGAGTCTGCTTTATGAAGTTGTCGGCAGTAGTAATCTGCTTGGTCAGTTCCCCAACCAACTTTGATGTATCCTTAATGTCAAGGATATAATCTTCTGCCATGCCCATTGCCTTTGCATAGTTTTTCGCTTCCTCATTGGCAGTCTTGGCGATATTGTTCTGCAAGGATGCAATGCGCTTATGCAGTTCAGCCATCCGGGAGGCATCGGCATATTCGCCTTTTGACGATTCGGTTGCATATTCCCTTTGAAGCTGCTCAAGCTCGTTGATAAGTGGTAGCAATTCGGCTTTCTTCCTATCGACGGTATCAGCTATGATTCTGGCGAAACGGTCTGCATTGTCCTTTGCATCCTTTTTGCTTTCATCAGCGATGCTTTCAGCCATATTCTTGACGAAATCATCACTATTCTTCTTCTTGTCTTCCTCATACGATGCGATGCGGTTTGCTATCTGCCGGGCTTCACCCTCTTTTTCTATCAGGGCGATAAGTTGTGCGCGTTTCTCATTAAGTTGGTCAAGAGTGTCCTTTTCAGAATCTATCTGGATGCCGTAATCTTTAGCAATCTTGGTCAACTCTTCAAGAGAATCCTTATAAACCTTGCTTTCCTTGTTTACGGAATCAAGAACAGAATACAATGTGTTGACATTGCTTTTTGTCTTGGTGGCGGCTTCACCGAAACGCTCCATTTCCGATGTAGCCTCTTCCGTTTCATTCTTGAATGTCATAAACAGCCCGATGACAGTAGTCAGGGCAGTGATGATTAAGCCTATGGAATTTGTTGCAAAGGCAACTTTCAGGGATTGCCATGCTTTCGTACAGGTGTTAATCGCGGTCGTATAGGCATACTGGGCCACGGTCGCAATCTTGTTTCCTGCCGTGGATAAAGCCGTAGCGATGCGCCCTCTGCCGGTTGCAACAGTATTGGTGTTCTGGGCAGCGGTGTTTGCATTTGTGGCGTTGGTCTGCTGAATCTGGGATATGGTGTTAGACTGGGTGGCTGCGGCATCCAATGCCATCTCAGCCTCATGAACGCGGGTCTGGGAATTGGCAAGCTGGGTAGTAAGGGCTTCACGCTCCATTTGAGCTGTAAGCAATTCATTGGCAGCTGCGGCTTGCTCTTCCGCAGTTCCGATTTGGTTAGCCACATCCACCATTTCCTGAGCCTTGTCAACCTTTTCATTGGCAGCCTTGAGAGCATCATTGATTGCAGCCTGTTCTGTCCTTGCAGCATCCACGGCTGCCTGTGCCGCTTCTTTCCGCATACCCACTTCCTCACGCAATGCCTGAATCTTCTCAGCCATTTCGGAAGATATAGACCCGGTTTCAAGTGCGCTTCTGACATCTTCATCAAATGCCAGAAGTGCGCGTTGACGCTGATACTCCTCCATCTTGGCGATTTCTTCCTCAAAGCCTTGCACAACAGCCTTGCTTCTTTCTTCGGATGCAACCTTTATTGCAAATTCACTCGCCATAGCGGATGCCTTATAGATACCGAAAGTGGCAATGGCAGTTCCCAACACACCTCCAACCTTTTCATAGTTCTCTACCATCCAAGTAGCACCCTCTATGACCTTGATGATTGCGTCCTCTGACTTCTTTCCAAGGCCATTGAACATAAGGTCGGTCGCATCGCCGAGCATCGACATCTGACCGGTGATGGTGGCAGTGGCGGCTTGTGACATATTGTAGAACTTGCCGCCCTCGGAAGTCGCATTGATGAACGCCTGTTGAACCATTTCAGCCGAAATCTTACCCTGCGACATCTCATCCTTGAGCTGACCGATTGATTTGCCGGTATCCTTAGCCAACTGGTCAAGTGGCTGGAATCCTGCATTGACCATCTGCATCAAGTCCTGACCCATCAGTTTACCTGCGGCCGACATCTGAGAGAAAGCAAGAGTCAGGGATTGGAATCGCTGCGCGTCACCCATAGACACGTCACCGAGGGCTTTCATAAAGGGCAGAATCTTCTGCTGGTCGATGCCGAATCCAAGCATCATCTGGGCGGCTCCGACAGTTCCTTGAAAGTCAAGTGGCGATACTTTCGCATATTCGGTAAGTTCAGCCATCATAGCCTGACCCTTTTCAGCACCACCGAGAAGTGTGTTGATGTTTGTTTCCATCAACTGAAACTGACCGCGAATCTTTGTCACGTTATTCAGGAACATACCAAGACCGGCTACACCGGCTATCTGCGTCAATCCCTGAATGGGGTCGGTTAATTTCTGCTGTAAGTCATTGATGGCTGCGATTGCTCCGTTAGCCCCCTTGCGGATATTCAGTTCAAGGGAAGCCCCGGCTTGTGCCGCATCCAAAGCAAGACCCCTGAATTTTGCCCTTGCAGACTGGAGCTGTGCTTCTACGGCGCGAATGGTTGAAACGGAAGTGCCGGGGCCAAAAGACCTCAGACGGTTCTCAAGCATCGTAATCTCAGAGCGAAGTCTTGCGACTTCCTCGTAATTGGAATATACTTCAAATGATAAAAGCGGCATATCGGCTGGAATTTGTTAAATTCAATCAGCCAATTTACCGCTCAAAGGCGCGAAACACATTATTTTTCGCGCACGCATAAGGAACTATCAGAAAAAAATCGTAACTTTGTAACCGAAAAGAGAAGAATTGTGCAGAAAGGGTGCGTTTTTAACCTTTAACCCTACTGCCAAAATGAACGAAGAAGCCAAAATCAACATGGGGAAGATTGCCGCATTGAAGACTATGCGCAATAAGGTTCTTGAACTTTCCCAGATTTTTGAAGAATTGGGTGAGCCGATTCTTACTGACCTTGCTCTATTGCCTACAATCCATGAAGCCTATAAACGTGTGTATGCCCGTAGGGGATGCCCACAGGACGCAATGCTTGTGCGCAACCGTAAGAAATTTATTATGGTTGTGCTGTATCTGTATTCCCCAAAAGCCCTTGCCGGTGACAGGATGAGGATGGGATTAAGAAAGATTATATCTGAATTGTTCGGTCTGACTACAAGCACACCGATTTCCGACAATAGTGCGAGCCTGATAATCGAATACAACGCTTATGCCGATTTCCGCAGGGATGTGGATTTGATTTTAAACGAGGTCTTTGAAGCTCTGCCGGATGAATCTTTTGTCTTTGATTAAAGCGGAACACAATCATCAATCCTTGTGGCATCAGCCGGGTATCCTACCATTACAAGTGCCTCCGCAAGAAAGTCGTTGATTTTCGTTATGGCAGTCCTGCCGGACAGACCCATCTCCCAGAAACACGCCTGATACTCTTCCATCGTCTGATTCAGGTCAAGATGATACTTTTCAAATAGTGCCTTGATGATGGCACAATCCTCGTATCTTTCCGTTTTCAGTGCATATTGAAAAATGGCGGTCATAATCTGACTGCCATAATTTATTAGTGCCTTTTCAAAGTTTTTCTTCATCAGTAGGAATGACTTTAAGCAATGCTCCGCACTTAGGACAGCGGAACTCATCTGTCGGTCGATTGGCGGTTGCTTCGGAACGTATCTGCTCAAGCTCTTCATCGCTCAACAACAGTTTCCACACCGGAATACCGAGCGCATCTGCCACTTTCTGAAAAGTTTCAATTTTTAGCATTGGAGTATTGGCTATCTTATTAAGACCTACGGTAGTCATATCCAATTTCTCTGCAAGTTCCTTCTGCATTACACCGGCTGCCTTGATATGCTCCTTGATTCTGTTCTCCATTTCCTAATTTTGGCTTATACTAAATGATTTTACAAAGTTAGTAATTTAGGAACAAAATTAAATCATTTACTATGTTAAATAATATTAATTCAAACAAAATAGTTGTGTTTTTATTTGTATAATTAAACTATTTGGTTTAACTTTGCACTCGTAATCAATAACACAATAATAGTAGAAAGTATGAAACTTGTAACTAAAGCACTTGAGAAACTTTTCGCCAAATATCCTACATATTCGCAGGATGGCAAGATGTATGATGCAGTGGTCATCGCCAAATTCTTTATGCCGTGGAGCAACTTCACATGGTATGTGACAGAAGCCTGTAAACTTGCCAATGGCGATTATGAGTTCTTTGGCTATGTTGATGGCTTAGAGGGCGAGTTTGGGTATTTCACCCTTTCAGAACTTCAATCCTTGCGCGGTCGCTATGGCTTGCGTGTTGAACGCGATATGTACTTTGATTGTGGTAAGACCACACTTGCAAAAGTCTTGAATAAAAACAAAGTTGCTTGTTAAATCCCACATAAGGCGAGCCGGTCGCTGAATGATACGGCTCGCCTTTCAAATAATGACAATAGTTATGAAAAGATATAATCATATCCCTGACAACCTGACACCTGAGCAGTATGCAAAACTTGATGAAATCGCAGACCGTGTAGGAGGTCAGGGTGAAGATGCAGGAGCATCAGAAAGCAGAATCAGGGCTGCCATTGTAGAAGCGCAGAAACAATATATCAAAAGAATCTCACAAAAATCATAAGATATGAAATTCAACGATGAGAAATTCAGGCAGTGGGAGAATGAAACCCATATTCCTGACGATATAATGACGATGGTAAACTATATTGCTGAGAAGATAGGTCACGATGGCCAAATAGCGGAAGAAACGATAGCCATTCACAATCGCGTGGGTCTTGTCGTAGGATACGCGAAAGGATTCTCAGTCACACATTGCACGTCTTCTTATGCTGATGGCCCGACACCGGATTTGTCAGGCGCATTTTCAAAATGGCTAAAGGGTCTTGATTTCAAGTTGGAAAACTCCTTTGGCGACAATGGGATGGACAGTGCTACAAATTGGCATGATACATTCTGGACTAACCAATTCATCTACACCCCGTCGGAAACATCTGAGGATAAATTTATCATCTGGGAGGATGATGATTATGAAGAATAACCATAATAAAAAAGATATGAAGACAAAGACATTGAATCAGCTTTGGGCGCATATTGAGCGCATACGCGGATATTTCAGCAATCCAAATGCACCCGGTCAGGCAGAACGCTTGAACCGGGCTTGCGATATATGCAACCGATACGGCAATAAGGCATGGCAGTACCTTTCGACAACACCGGAATATAACAAGGCGGATTTTGACGAGGAGAATACCCCGGTGCCCATGAGCGTCTATGCCGCGAAATGAAGAAATAATCGACAATACGGAACTTGAAAAATCTTTTTGACATGAAGACCATTGAATACAATAGTTTTGAAGAGGCATTTGCCGCAGCCCTTGAGTTTATGAAGCAGGGAATCAAATGCAAGGGCATTGGTCTGAAAACCCTTAGAGTCTGGACTGATGGCGGTAAATGACCCATTTACGACTTTGTGTGATAGGTCGTAAGAGATAGACACCGAAATGTTTTATAGTGCCAGATTATGCTTAATTTAGCGTTATGAAACATCGCGGGTTGGAGCAGTTGGTAGCTCGCCAGTTTAACTTGCTGGAGGTCGTCAGTTCGAGTCTGACACCCGCCACTAATCAAATAAACTTTCACTACTAAAAACGATGGAACAGTTAACCCTACACACCAACAAAAAGCACTTTCAGGCTATTCTGAAAGGCGAAGAGACGGTTGAGAAACGCTACGTCTATCCCAACAACGCAAAGAAGTATGTAATTGAAGAAGACAAAACGGATAATAACGGTGAAGACGTTACAATCGTCACACCGGTTCATTACGATGCGCTTCAATTCGTCTGCGGTCGCAAAAAGGATGCTCCACGTCTGACCATAGAAGTCAAGTCATCTGAGTTTGTCGTTCTGACTGACGAGAATGGCAATGACCTGACCTTTGAGGAAAACGGCAACGAGTATTATGTTTGTCAGGTGTGGTACACACTGGGTGACATCATCGCCACCGAAAACGTATCCGAATAATTATCCACCCTTTAAAACAATCGCTGAGTTCAGAGAAGAATCAACAACAACTATGGCCCCCGTCGGAACATGAATGGTGCCGGTGCAGGTGGTCGCCTTGTAGCCCGTCGTACTGCGGCGGGAGTGATAGAAGGAAGAAGCCAGCTCGGAAGTCGTGAACAGCGACGTCAAGACCTCCGTATGGCATTCCGCGTCGCAGGTGGTGCAACAGGCTAACGCAACACCTTATGACCAAGTACGAAGAAACTATGCAGATAATCCGGGGTATCCGTCAAAAGACGGATACTGCCGTTTTATTTTATTCAGCCGGTGGAAAGGATGGCATCGCATTGCTTGATATGCTATCCCCGGTATTCAAGAAAGTCATCTGCTATTATATGTGGCTTGTGCCGGGTCTTGACCACGTTAAGCCTTATCTTGCATGGGCGATTAAGAAATATCCCAATGTTGAGATACGTCAGATTAAGCACTATCAGCGCGACTATTACGACAAATACGGATTCTTTCAGTTCGGCGAGGGCAATCCCGACATTAAGCCGCGCAAAGTCGGTGAAGTTGAAGAAATGGTGCGTCAGGAAACCGACATCAAGTGGGCTTTCAGTGGCATGAAAGGCGTAGATGGCTATATGAAGCGTATGCGTCTTCTGACATTCAAGAAACGGAACGGAACATACATCACGGAAAAAGGCATGGTCTATCCGTTGGCGATATGGACAAACAAGGAGGTTCTGAAATACATCGAAATGCGGAATCTTATCAAGCCTTTCGTTTACAATCCCAAAGATGTGAGTCAGGGCTTCGGTGTGGATTTGCGCTCCTTGCTTATCCTGCGTCAAAGATTCCCACGGGATTATCAGCGCACGGTGCGCGAGTTCCCATTCTGCGAGAAACTTATCTTTGACTACGAAAACGGCATCCTGCCTCATGGTCAGGAGAAAGAAGTCCTTGAAATCATCAAGCGTATAGAAACCGAATCAGAAGCGGAATAATGAAGACAAAGGAAAACAAGATAAAACAAGCAGAGCAGCGCACGGTCAGAAGAAGCGAAATTCAGTTTGCTTCCTACAATCCGCGTGTCATAAGCGAGGATGCACGAAAGAAGCTCAAGAAGAATATGCAGACTGTGGGGTTGCTTGGCGGTGTCGTTTGGAACATTCGCACCGGCAACCTTGTATCCGGGCATCAGAAAGTCAGCATCATGGATGCAGTCAATCGCTATAACCCTGAAACGGGCGATAACGATTATGAATTTCGCGTGGAGGTCGTTGACTTCGACGAAAAGACGGAAAAGGAGCAGAATCTCTTTATGAACAATAAGGCGGTTCAGGGTACATACGATGACGATATGCTACGCTCCCTTTTATCGGAAATAGACTATGTGAACGCTGGATTTGAGGATATGGATTTGCAGATTCTCGGTCTGGGCGATTATGGCGATTTCGACAATATGGATTTCGGCTTTGGCGATGATGACGAAGACGGCATAGAAACGGAAATAACATCTGAATCCGAATCAGAACCGTCAGCACCCGGTCAAACCGAAAATAAGGACTGGTCAAAGGAATCGGTTGTCGGAGAGCGTCAAGACCTTGCAATCCACGATGAAATGACAAAGGAAAGCGGCGAGAATCACAAGTTAGACCGCTCTACTGATTTCTATTCCGATAATGAAGCGAATCAGATAGCCCGGCACAACGAGGTGCAGAAAATCAAAGACCGCATAGCAAGCCAGAACGATGTCGATAAGGATGGCGGTATGCTGTCCTATGTTGTCATCAGCTTCAAGACACCAAGCGAGAAAGTGCGGTTTATGGAAGAATACGGCTTTGACCCAATGGCAAAATATGTCAATGGCGAGGAATTTCAACGTAAGTTGGAGTTTGGCGATGATGACGAATACGAATAATCCTTAACAATACTTACTATGGCAAAAATAGACGAAATCATACCTTTCTTTCTTCACTTTGAAACCGGGGTGAACAAACGCTATCTGAATCTTCCCCCGGCTCAGATTTTTGAACAGGCAAGGAAGACCGGATTTGCTAACGACCCCGACGATGCAGGAGGCGCGACTATGTGCGGCATCACAATAGGCACATTCAAGGCTTATTGTCGGTCAAAGGGCTATCCCGTTCCCACAGTCACAAGACTCCGCAACATTTCCTATGAACAGTGGCGCGATGTCCTCAAGACGCTTTTCTGGGATAAGTGGAAAGCGGACGAAATCAAGAGTCAGCCCCTTGCGAACATTCTTGTCGATTGGGTATGGGCAAGCGGAAGCAGTGGCATCAAGATACCGCAGCGCATCCTCGGTGTGAAGCAGGATGGTGTTGTAGGCCCAAAGACTATGGCGGCATTGAACGCAAGCGACCCCAAAAGTCTTTTCGACGAAATCCACAACGCGAGAATTAAGTTCGTGAATGACATCGTTGCAAGGAAGCCGAGCCAAAAGAAATTCATCAAAGGCTGGACGCGACGCATCAATGACATCACATTCACCGGTCTGAAATACGATTGAACCCTTAGCCATCAATCATAAATCGGTCAGTCGGATTCACACCCCGGCTGACCATAATCCTTAAAAACATCAGCTGAGTTAGACGCAAAAGAACACCATCAAACAGAACAATGGCTTTCTACACTGGAAACTACCGTGACCAGAATATGATGTCTGGGACACTTGGGTATTCCAAAAGTCAAGTAGCAATTCACAATCGCGCACAATCATTACGACAGCGTATTGGCGATATGAACGCTTCACCATCCACGAAAGACCGATACTATAATATGGTAGGTCGAGCCAATGGTAATATGTTCCAAGCATTACGCACCGCTACCGGGGGGCAAATGAGAAATTTCAGTTACCATCAGGCCGTTGCTTGATAGTGGCGGCTTGATGAATCTTCAATCTTTAACACATATAGCCGAGTTAAAAAAAAGCAAAGAACCAAATCAGCAGCTGAAATCAGCAATCAGATGTTCCGCATTTATTCCAATCGGAATGTCAGCCAAGCAAGACGAGAGCGAGCCATCAGTGTTGGCAATCGGTACATCAGCAACATTCAAGCGACCCGACAGTATGCTCGCGACCGCGCAAATTCCCCTCGTAACGTACATGGCGAGCCTATCCTGAACTATAAAAATGTAAGCAGAATGGCTAACCGTCAATATGCCCGCTCAACCTATATGGGTCTGAAAAATGCACTGGGGGGGGCACAAATAGAAATTCTGATTTCATTCAGACGTGCGTGTTAGAGAATCGGTCATCTCGCCGCATAGCGGAAATAGCAGGGTTCGACTCCCGCACACGCAGCTTAGTATAAATTCTCATTTTCATCATTACGACAATGCCGAAGAAGCGAATTAGCAACGATGTGACACGCAAGAAAGTATCCATATCCGATATTAACCTTGAGGATACGGAATTGCTTTCTCGCATCGAGCAGTTGGCTTATGATGGATTCTATGACACCGAAATAGCCGATAAACTCAATATCAGTCGCTGGCAGTTTGATGAAGCAAAAAGGCGTAGCAAAAAAATTTCAAGCACATTGGAGTCTGCCCGTGCGCGTGCGCGTGAGCAGGGCGCAGATATGCCGTCACCGGCTTTGTTTGCGGAAGTCTGGGCAGAATGTAAGGGGAAGCGGACAGCCCTTATGAAGAAATTCGGAATCGGCTGGACGAAATTGCAGTCATGGATTGCTCAAGAGCCGATGTTCGCGGACATAATGGCAGAACGTGACCTTGAATTTTTGGAACAGCTTGACTTAGCCGGTCGCATCCTTGCGCTGGGTGGGGTCAAAGGTAAGGATGAGTTTAAGGGATGGAATCGTTTCCCATCGGAATGGATGATGCGCTTCTACTTGAATACGACAGGAAGGAAGTATGGATATGGCGAGAATCCCATCGTCAAGGAAGAAGACACAGGCATCCCCACAGATATTGAGCAGGGAATCGATATTGAAAGCTGGATAAGAAAAGAAGTGGAACACAAACGTAAGAATGACGAGCCGGAATTATGATTATCAACCATGAGATATACTACCCACTCTATACAGACAAGGAACATTTCGTGATTCTTGTCACTGGGGGTCGTGGCTCAGGTAAATCTTTTGGAATCGGTGATTTCATACAACGCCTTTCATTTGAATTGAAGCGCAGGGGTTTTTCCAAATCGGATGCAGATAAGATTGTGCATAAGATTCTTTATACCCGATACACGATGACCAGTGCGAATATTTCCGTAATCCCTGAGTTTCTTGAAAAGATAGAGCTTGACGGCACAACGAGATATTTCCACACAACAAAGACGGACATCGTGAATAAGATGACCGGCAGCCGTATCATGTTCCGTGGTATCAAGACATCATCCGGTAATCAGACCGCCAAATTGAAATCAATTCACGGAATCACCACATTTGTATGCGATGAGGCGGAAGAATGGACTTCTGACCGCGAATTTGAAACAATCGCCTTTTCCATACGTCAGCCCGGTATTCAGAATCGGATTATCATCATCATGAATCCGACTGACAGCAATCACTTCATCTATCAGAAATACATCAAGGACACCCACAAGATAGTTTACTATGATGGTGTGCCGGTCCAGATTTCCACGCATCCGCAAGTGCTTCACATCCATACGACCTATCTTGACAATATAAAAAACCTTTCGGAAGAGTTCATCAAGCAAGCGCAGGAGATGAAGAAGCGCAATCCGGAACGATACGCCCACATCTTCATGGGTCAATGGGCAGATGTCGCTGAGGGTGCGGTCTTCAAGAAATGGGGCATAGTCAACGAGTTTCCGAAAAACTGCAAGAACGTGGCGCGTGGTCTTGACTTCGGTTATTCCAATGATGTGAGCGCGTGTGTGAAGTGCGGTATCCTGAATAATGACCTTTACATCGACGAGCAATTCTACAAGACCGGGATGCTGTCTTCCGAACTGATAAAGGCATTAAACGAAGATGATTCATTCGTATTCGCAGACAGCGCAGACCCGCGACTGATTGATGAAATCGCACTGGGTGGTGTCATCATCTACCCGGTGGCGAAACCGGCTGGAAGCATCATCGCTGGCATTGAAAAGATGAAATCCTTTGACAACATCTATGTCACGAGGCGGTCGCTGAACGTACAGGAAGAATTGCGGAACTATGTATGGGATAAAGACAAGGACGGCAATTTCATAAACGTTCCGATAGATGCCTTTAACCATAGCATCGACGCGACAAGATACTACATCCTCGGTCGCATCTTGGGCAAGATAATCAAGCCGAAGAAAGTAAAGAAATCAGATTTAGGAATATATTAACATCACCAGATATGAATAACTATTTACAGCAGATTCTTACATACTTCCGCAACCTCACACTGAACTCATTCGGTGTGAACAGAAGCCTATATCAGCTTTTGCAGGATAAGGACATCAGCCGTGCGCTTGAGATGCTCCAGAACCGCGATGATGAAGTCGATGAAGCCATCAAGGAATACAATCCGCAGACCCACGATGTGATGAAGCGGCCCAACAAGTACAGAAAAGGCGATGACCCTTATATCACGGAGAAACTTCCGCGAACCCGTGCGCGATACATCAATGAGATAGAGCTTTTCTTTCTTCTTGGCAATCCTATCCTTTGGAAGAAAGAAGAGGGTGATGACGAAGCGTATAAGCTCTTCACCGACTTTCTGGATGAGCAGTATTTCAACTCCCGTATCAGAAAGGCTAAACGCCTTGCCGGTGCGGAAACTGAATCCGCACTTATATGCCACATCTACCGTGATGACCGTACTGGCGAGCGCAAGGTGAAGATGAATGTCTTGGCACGTTCCACCGGATACAGACTGCGCCCCTTGTTTGACACAATAGGCAATATGACCGTTTGTGCATACGGATACACTACCAACGAGGGCAATCGCACCATCCAGCATTGGGATTTTCAGACTGCCGACATTCTCGCTTTCTGCAAGAAAGGCAGAATGGGATGGGAGGTCGAAATCTTTCCAAATCCCACCGGCAAAATCAATATGGTCTATTTTCAGCAGCCTAAAGCATGGGACGGTGCGGAACAGCGCATCAACCGCGAGGAGATGCTTGACAGTAAGACCGGCGACACCAACAACTACTTCTCCGACCCAATCGCAGCAGCGACCGCCGATGTCGTTCAGACGATGGTTGACCCCAACAAGCCGGGCAAGCTGATTCAGTTGACCGGTGAAAAATCCAAATTTGAATACATCAATCCCCCGATGGCTTCCGAAACACGCGATGCCGAGAAGAATGACCTGCATAAGAGCATCCTCTTTGACACATTCACGCCTGACTTCGATACTGAGGCGATGAAAGGTTTCGGCACACTTTCCGGTGTCGCAATCCGCAATGCTTTCATTCTTGGATTCATCAAGCGCGACAACCGCAAAGAGGTGTATGAGGAGCTTATCGGACGATTCCGCAATATCGTAATCGCCATACTCGCCTATCTCTATCCTGACAAGCGGGCCGCTCTTGAGTCTCTCAAGATAAAATTTGAATTTGCGGAACCATTCGCTGATGACAAACAGGCAAAATGGCAATCCATCGCAAGTCTGTATCAGGCTGGTCTTGTTTCGTTGGAAACTGCCGTCACCATGCTATCCCTTACCGATGCTCCGGAGCAGGAGGTGGAACGCCTGTTGGCTGCGGCTGCCCTGAAAGAACAGCAGAAGAAATCCGATTCCGACAATGAAGAAAAGAATCCGTCTGAGCCGGTTGTCAACATTCCGAAAAAGCCTATAAGCGCATAGCCTATTCTTGAGTTTCATATCTGGACGCGCCACGCCTGAGTAATTTGGGTGTGGCGCGTTTTTTGTCTATCATCAGTATATCAGCAAATTAAACAATATGGTTTTATTAACAAATGTTAAAAATAACTATATGGTTTAATTTTATGGTCAAATAATTTGCATAATTAAATAAAATGTTATAACTTTGCATCGTAATCAATAACCAATACGATATGAAGACAATAAGCAACCCATACAAGATAGAAGTCGTAAGCGACTCAGGTATGACCTACTATCAGGTAGTGCGCAAGCGTGACGAGGCTATACTTTATGCTAATAGCCTTATTGATAACATAGCCTCTTTCATTCTTGAAGAGGGTATTGATAAGATGGGCTTTGATTCAGTGCCTGAGTTTGCAAATAATCACGTTTTCTAAATCCTGTTATCATGGCATCAACACATTTCATCATATATCAGAAGACACCGGCTGACGCTGGCATCGTGTTAGACGGCTTCAAATGCGCCTACAAAGGCACTAAAGAAGAAATGGCTAAGATTTATCGCACTTGCTATGACAAAGCGAAAAGTCTTATCAAAATGGGCGAAGCCACCGACCTGAAAGAACGAATGGACGAGGACGGAACGATATGGTTTAAGTTTACCCATAATGGTATCGTGATGAAAACTTTCTTATGTAACCGTGAACGTGCAGCGTGGCTGCTTGTATAAAAATCCCCACTATGACACCAAAAGAAAAGATATACGCCAAAATCATCGACGTAAAGAACGAAGAGCGAGTTATTCTTGGGTTAACACCTACCGACAAACAACGTGACCTTGCAAATGGATTTGCCCGGAAT
This sequence comes from Lepagella muris, assembly GCF_004793975.1. NCBI lineage: Bacteria > Pseudomonadati > Bacteroidota > Bacteroidia > Bacteroidales > Muribaculaceae > Lepagella > Lepagella muris. Next base: position 147,786 of record NZ_SRYB01000001.1, on the reverse strand, counting down.
CACACGATAAAAGAGCTTGAGGAGGGCTTGGCTCACGCACAGCAGAGCCTCGCTGCCACAAAGAAGAAAGCCGCGATTGAAGCCTACTTCAAGTCACCGGCAGGGATAGAACTGAAAAGACGGCTTGAAAAGAAGATAGATGATGCAAAGGGAATGTTGCTGAAAGCTCAGACTGACACGGCAATAGATTTGCGCGACTTCACAATGCGCCATCTTGGTCATCGGTGGATAATCAGAAATTTCAATCAGAGCAGCCTGACCTTAGATTTCAACGGCAACGACGGAAAACCTATTTTCGGTATGGACATCCATGTGTACTATGGCACTGACTTATGCGACCCGGATGAGTTTTCAATGAACTATTCAAGCGGATGTTTTGATATGAAGACCATAAGTGAACGCCATGATTATCTATCCGGTCTTTGCACTCTGACTAAACAAGATGTTGTCACTGAATTTAAGAAGATGCTCAAGGCATATTCAAGATTCTGCAACGAATACCATACGGAGATTGACAATCTTAGAAACCAACTTCAAAACCCTCCCATCAATGGATAAGACAGCCCAAAAGAAAGAACCCCTGATGTGCTACTTTCATTTCATGTTCAATGAGTGGAATGAGTCTAAAGCAAAGAAAGTCTTCGCCAACGCTTCATGCGGATGGCAATACCTATGGCAGAAATGGTGCAGTTATTGCGACCGATACGGGCTTTATGCCGCTATCACGATGTACTACACCGATGGTCTTGACAAGAACCTGCAAAAGATGTTGGCTGATGCCGCAAACGAACACTACAATGGAAAATAACGGATTACCTCAGATAGATTATAATCAGTTTTGCGCTGATACGCGCATCACCATTCTGGATATGATGCCTGAACTGGTGGCATACTCAATCCTATGGCACAATATGGAATATGGGAACGACCCCGTTACTCAAGCCGAAACATCACGCGCCCATGTGCTTGGTCTGCCTTTCGCGCTAAAGATACGCGACCGGCTACGCGCAGAAGGACGGTGGCCGGAAGATAAGAATCTTGAATATAGCGGAATCTTGACATCAATCCTGATGGTCAAGGCTGCATCCCTTACGCCAGACAAGCTCCAGAAGTTGCGTGAGGTGCTGACCCATGAAGTATTTATGGCTAACATCTTCTGACAATGTTTGACGAAAGACAACCCATCACAACGCTTGCAGGGGTGAAAGCCTTTGCAAGCTATCTTTTCTTCGACCTTGAGACAGCCTTTCATCCTGATGATGACTTTGCGGAATATGTCAGGGGCAATGATAACCGGTCATCCTTTTCTCCTGTAAGGACAGAAAGGCTGAATCAAAGGATGTCGGAATGTCACGATATATGCAGGTCTGCCGGTGTCGATATATGCGAGCAGATGGGCATCGCGGTTGACTACTTTGGGATGATAGCGAATGGGGCGAGTCCTGATGAAGCGAGAAAAACGCTATATATCGTTTTTGACGGCACACAATAGGGTCAGGTGGTCAGTTATACCATTTCAATGAAAGAACGCGAAATTTGGCATGTCTGACGCTTAAACAGGGGCATTGCTGAATATCGCCACGAATGACAAGAAGACTGTTGGATGATGGATGATTGAATTTTCGTCCGGCTGTCAATGCGTGAAGACGAATCGCGGAAAAAACGCAAATCGGACTTTTTTGTATGTTTTTTTCAGATAGAGTATTTCTTTCATTCTCTCATTCTTTTTATTCTTATTATTATTGTTTGTGGCGGTTTGACCTCCTATTGGATGGCGGTTTGGGGTGCGGTCTGATGGCGGTTTGTTGGTTGTAATTTTGTCAAGACCGCATATAATATCCAAGCAAACAATAAATTGTGTTGGCGTTTTGCTGGTTGTAACAAAAAAATCCACTGGGCACAGTTTTTGGCTCAGTGGATTCTTATGCGTATGCAGATGGGTCTGCAAAGGTTAGGGTTGACGGCTTCCGAGGATGAAAGCGCATTTGTCACCGAACTTCCGCGTCACGATGTATCCTCCCCGCTCAAGACGTTCCCATGCCGGCTGCACGTCTTCAACATCGATTCCGAGTGCTTTTGAAATCATGGTGTTGGTGACGCAGAAAGGCGTGTCTATGGATGACTTGATGCCATTCCGCAGAAATGAATATATCGCCACATCATAGGCGGTTAGCGTGACACCCCTTTCCGGCAGTATCTTTCCGCTTGCAAGGTCTTCGCGCATCTCGCCGGCAAGTCTTTCGGTTTCCGCGAATATGTCGGCCATCGTTTCCGGACGTTGGATGCTTTCAAGTTCTTTCCATCTTCGGATAAGGATTGCCCGCTGTCGGTCATCATACTTTGATGTGACGAATAGCGTTTGTTCAAATGTCAGTTCATAACATGGTCTTTGCTTCCCTTGCGAATCTGTGTATGAGGTGAGGGCAAAATTTCCCTCACCTACTTCAATCCAGACTTTCTCCATCTTACGGATGACCTTTAACAAATCGGCATGGCGAATATCAAGAAACTGAGCTATCTCAAGACTGGTTCTTGTTGGTTGCCTGTAAATCGTTGGTACTACTTCCATAATCCTTGATATTAGTCAAATTCAAATTCATCATCATAAAGGTCAATGGTGGCCCCGCTGCTGAACTGGATGACGAACCGGTATCCGTTTCTACCGATGATGGTGCCGCGATGGTATCCGCGCCACGGCTCTTTCAATTCTACTTGCTTTCCGTATTCAGGGAAATTTGTATCTTCTTCGTACATTGCTGATGGGTGTTATGGGCGACCCGGATTGCAGAGCCGCCCGGTTAGACATTGTAATTATGCGGTCACTGATGATTCAATCAGTTCCGTGTCGATATAGGCGTTATCAACGTTGATTTCATTACCCTCATCGTCAAGAGTCCAGACACGCGATGTCAGGATTTCAAGATGTGGCTTGTTGATGCCGCCCACCGATGCGACCATATCATTTCCGATTTCCACGCTTACACAGAAATAGCCGGTCACTACCGGGGTGATTGCAGCCACCACTGCCGCCAGTGCGAGGGATGCTGCCTTTGAATTGAAACTTGTTACTTGCATTTTCATTCGCTTTATTGGTTGATTACATAAAAGTCTTTTCAGATAAACCATCCTCCCCAACTGAGCATATCTTCCGTTTCCTGAATATCCTTTGCCTCCTGCCATGCTTCGCGTATGCGGTATGATGCCTCCTTTTCAATGCGGTATTTATCCGGCTTGCCATAAGGGATTTCTTCATCATCTGCATTATAGTGATAGACGTTACATTCATTGATAGAAACGTCACCATCCTCATCATCAATCCATCCACTGACTTCACATGACAGGGCGTTTCCGTCTTCATCATCATATTCAACAGAAGTAAAGAATCTGCCCGGCTCACATTCATAGACGGCATTGATAATAGCATCTTCAAGGTCTTTCAGGTTGGGTATCATGTCAAGCCATTTTATAGAGGTTGCATTTCTTGAAAGAACGATACTCCTGCTTCTCGGTATCATAGTACACTTGCACTGTGTCTGCCGGTCTGCGACCGCTCCCCTGCGTTTCAGGGAGGCGGTGTGGGTCAAGTGTGCCGAAAGCCTGTCTGAGCGTTCCGTCAACTTTCATAAAGAAGAATTGTACGATGCCGGTGCGCATAGCTTTTGTAACTTTGGCGTTGAGCCATGCCACCTTGAGGGCTTCTGCCATTGTGAAGCCGTTGCGTTTTACGAACATCCATGCCATTCTCATAATGTTGGCGAGGGTTGATTTTCTTTCGTTGCTCATAGCCGTATCTTTTAGAAGTCACACATTACGTTGTATTCTTTGCAGAGCTGCTTGTAAACTCTTTCAGTCACATAGTAGATGTTGCCTATCCACTTGCTACGCTTCACGCCACGTCCTGAAAGTTTGATGCTTGATTTCTGCACCCTGATTTCATAGTGGCTATCAATAGCCGTTACAAGTATGTCTGCCTTTGCCTTTTCATCATCAAGTGTTGTGCGCTTGTATTCGCCACGCTTGATGAAATTGTCGTTAGGTACAAAGTAACCTGTTGCTGTGCCATATTCGTTTGTAGTAGTCATATCTTATCGTTTTAGAAGAGTTTTACAATTACATTACCATTCTCAGCGTTGACAGAACCATCGTTGATTAAACCGCGATTCTTGGCGATTGCGATGTTAAGACCAGCCTCAGAGCAAACATCCATTGAATTTGTGAAAGGGGGCAGTTGAAAAGTAATGATTGCACCTGCCACGCCTCTCTGCCAGTTGTCGATGACGCTTGCGCGAAAAACATTCTCAAGGCGTTCAACCATGTTGGCTGATGCTTTCTTGAAGTCTATCTTATTTGTCTTTCTCATATCGTTGGTCTTTTGTTGTCGTTTAACTTTGATGATGCAAAGTTATAGAATAAAATCTATATATGCAAATAAAATATAGCCTAAACACTATTATTTAACAATTATTAACAATAGGCTAAAATCTATAAATAATAAAAATAATAGCGTTTAGTCTAATTTAATTTTGTAGATTAAATTTTTTTGTTTAATTTTGCACCATTAAAAATATAGATTAAAGGCTATGGATATAAAGCAAAGAATAAAAGAGGCAGGGATGACCGTCAGTGAAGTGGCGGCTCGGATGCCACGACCGGATGGAGGTGTGGGAATTGCACAGGCTTCATTATCTGCTATAATTAATGGCAATCCGACTATAAATAAATTGAAAGACATTGCCGATATTCTTGGTATATCGCTTTCGGAACTTGTTAAGGATGAATCTTCGTTAACTCAAAGGATTCACTGCCCTTATTGTGGAAAATCAATTCGTATAACATTGACAGCAGAAAAAGAAGAGCATCGGCATACACCGATAAGGAAAACTGTTGACTTACGTCTGAATACTGATGATGGTACAAAATATAGATATAAGCATCCCCATTCAAGAGAAGAAAGAATGGCTATTCTGGAACTTCAAACCTTACCGGGTGAGGATGGCATGGTTAGTGTCCTTAATACAAATCCCATTGATTCGGATGGAAACGAAGTATTTGATATAGAATATGACCGTTTGATGCCAATATAATTTTATCACAAAAATATAATAATATGAGAATATTTTCATTATTTATCGCATTTATGTTGACTTTCAACATATTCGCGGAAGAAGTCTTAATAGGGGGTTATCACGATAACAATGGCGATGGCGAACATAATGTTATTGCTCGGCTTAAAGAAAATGGAAGTAAGATTGATTGTATCTATATTTTTGTTGCTTCAACAATGGGCAACGGATACTATCGTATAGACAGCAATAAAATTCCGGAATTTGTGACTGCATTGAGTGAAGTAAAAACAAAATTTGAGGAATGGTCAACACAAGCAATAGACAATGGCATAGAAAAATTTACGAAACAAATCAGTGTTAACTTTCCAAAGGTGGTAGTTTATCTATCTGGAAAATCCAATTTCAATTTTTCGCAAAAGCTCAATGCTCTTTTTCAAGTTGACAATGGGATTCCTTGTGTTTGGATATACGCTTCAACATCAACTAATTTTTCCAAATATAATAACAAGAAGGAAGTTTTCTCAATGCTTTTTGAGAATCCATCTGACATAGATGGACTGATTTCTATTCTACGAGATGAAGAAACAATTTTGCAGTTAGCCCATAAAAATCTTCAAATCGAAAGGAAATTCGATGACCTCTTTCAATAGTTTTCAAGAATCCCTATAAACAATTTGCGCATCAGTCATCCGATTGGTGCGCTTTCTTTTTGTGCATACATGAAAGGCGACACGCATCAACGCGCATCGCCATCCGGCAGTAAAAAAAAGAAAAATTGTGTAGAAAGTCTATTTTTCAGAAGTAGTTTCGTCCTTATCATCAGGGGATATGTCGCAGAATCCTTTGCATACTCCACGGAAACCGTTATGATATTCTTTGGCAGTCATCCGCTTCTTGCCGGGCAACTGCAAAATATCGACGGAAAGAAGATTGTCCTGACAGGCTACCATCAGGCTGCCATCCTGCCAGAACCACTCCCCCGGAGCATGGTATCCGCGTGGGATGCCGGTCTTGCTTACCTTATGAATCTTTACATCGGTTGCGGAATCAGAATCAATCATCTTGAGTGAAGTCCATGCAGTCGATACAGACCCCGCTATTGCCGGTGTCTTGGGATAATACTGCCCGCCTATCACTGATGAATGTGCGCGGATGAAATTATGAACCCTATATGCGGAATCACACCACGGTATATAGGCATCCTTGCGGAATAGTTTGGGAGCATGGCTCGGCTGGATGAAATCACATATAAGGTCGCTCTGCGGAATCCCATTGCAAGAATGGGCAATCCTTTGGATAGCGTCATCCACCATCACAGCCCCATTGGTGCGAAGCTGGATGTGTATGTCTTCCGCGCTGTCATTATCGCCAATGTAGGTAGCGAGGTTATTGATGATGTTGCCTTTATCCAGTCCTGAATTGATTAAGAAAGTCGTGACACCGGTTATGCCTTTTCCGTCCTTGATTGCTGATGTGATGGTCGATGCGCCCCGGTACACAGGTAGAAGCGAAGAATGGAGATTGATGACTCCCCATTTTGGGATTTTGAATAAAGACTGCGGCAATATCCTGTATTCCACCACTACCCCGACAGTCGGATTCATATCGCGGATTGCTTGAAGAAAATCATCCGAGTCAAGATTCCGGGGCTGATAGACTATAATCCCCTGCGATTCCGCGTATGTCTTCACAGGCGACGGGGATACCTTGTTTCCGCGTCCGCATGGTTTGTCCTCCATAGTCACCACCGCTGCCACATCGTATCCCTGCTCAACGAGCTTCTTCAACGTAGGCAGCGCGAAAAGACCGTTTCCGAAAAACACAACCCTTATCCGCTTGCGGTCTGCTGGCTTTTCTTGGTCATATAAAGGATAGGCGGAGATGGAATCTTCATCGACAATGGAATATCCATCAGACTTCAACACCCTGACGAAATATGTACCATCGTCAGCCGGGCATAGGATTCTGCACTGAACGAAGAAATCATTATTAAAAGGCTCACCGGCACAATGACCCACCACGTTCACAAGCTGACCTACGCAATATCTTGGAACTTTCATATCGGTGAACCGGTCTGGATGTCGATACGTGCGCCGCACTGCGGACAGATGATGATAGCGGAATTTGGCTCAAGGTAATCTGTGAATAAAGAAGATACCGGCACTTCCAGCACTTTTGCAATTCGCTCAAGCGTGGATATGTTAGGATTGCCCTTTTCATTAACGATGTTGCCGAGTGTCTGAGGGGTGATTCCCATCTTTTCCGCGAGGCTTTTAAGGGTCATGCCCTTAGCAGCGACAATGTTCTTGATTCTGAATTTTGCCATAGTAAAAGTAAATACTGATTTGGGTAGTTTCTTAATTTTTTTGCAAAAATACTCTTCCATAGGTACTTATAACGAGTCTAAAGAGTGAAATATTGTTAAATACTGATTAAAACAATAGTAAATACTTGCTCAATAAATAATATTAGTGTATCTTTGCAGCGGTTTAGTTATAGACCTAATGAGAAAAGATGAACCAGACAATTTGTGACATAGAAGAAGACTGGGATGATTACGCCTACGACCATAATTATGACCTCTATGACAGTCTTGATTATGAAGATGACCCGCGTAACCTGACCGACAGACCATCGCGATTTGTCAAACGTCATATCCTGCCCGGTTTGCACCCTTTGATTGAGGAAATCCGTGCGAAGAATGGCAAGGCTAAGATGGGCGAACAATTACGATGCCCTATGTGTGGGCGGTGGTTTGTCAAAAAATCATACCAGCAGATATTCTGCACAAAGAGCTGCAAGATAAAATACCACAACAAAAGACAAGTATGGTACTGAACGAAGAGAAAATGGAACCGGCTACGCAGAACGTGGCACTTACCATCGACCAGATGAGGAGTCTGATGTCGCTCGGTATGAATTGCGATGATGCAAGTATGGTCTATCATCCCGTAAGTCAGCACTGCAATATTTTCAATTTGCGTGTGACAAATATCGAGGATAGGAAAGATTTCTGGGATAATCCTCGTAGAGTGGCTATTGTCGGTGAGGACTATTACAACCGGGTGTATGGGCGTGACGTGCCGGCATACACGGCTGATGACATCTTGAGGAAGATACCTAAAGAGATTGCCATCTGTGGAATCAAGCACCGATTATTCTTTACCACAAGGTCAGTTCAGGGCAATCCCGAATATCAGGCATCTTACAACTTTGCGAATGATGATGGTAAAATGGTATCGGCAATAAATAACATCTGGAAATCGGATTCTTTTCTTTTACTCCTATACGGAATCCTTGTATGGAGTATCACAAACAAACATTTGCCATTATGACAGTTAATGAAATCTTGACTTTGATTAGCAGGATTGCTTTCATTTGTTGCATTACCTGTTTCATCATTTACTATATCCTCGTTGCCCGTCAGATTCGCAGACGACATAAAGCAGAAGAGGAACGTGAGCGTGAATATGAAGCATTGAAAAACCTAAGTGGCGATGACTATTGGAAAGCATACGCCGCATATAAGAAGAAGTATCAAAAATAAACCAATATGAAAATCAAGAAGCAGAAATCATTTAAGAACGGCACGGTGTATTGCCTTGAACTTGCCGATGGGATGCTTGTGGAAACGACAGACACGTTTCTGCCATTCTACACAAAGGATGCAATCGGACGCAAACAGAATTTTCTTGATAACAACAATCTCGGCAGTCGTGCGGAACGCTGGATGATTGGCGTATCGACTATGAGCGGATGCCCAGTCAGATGTAAGTTCTGCGCGACCGGCAATATGAAGCGTTATCGTAATCTTACGGCAGATGAGATTATCGGTCAGGTGGAATTTGCCATTGAAAAAGCAGGGTTCAATCCGACTGATGCAAAGGAGTTCAAAATCAACTACACCCGAATGGGTGAGCCTTTCTTGAACATTGAAGCCGTAAAGGAGGCTATCAAGCGCATTACGGAAAAATATCCGAACACCCATCACTATGTTTCGACCATCGGCATTGTCGGCAGTGATTTCTCTTTCGTGAAAGACAATATTACGCTCCAGATAAGTCTTCATAGTTTTGATGACGAAAAACGGAACTGGCTAATCCCTTATCCCAAGAAGATGATGATAGAAGAATTAGGTCAGATTCGCACGGAAAGCAATCTCAAGACCACAATCAACCTTACGCTTGTGGATAAATCCGACTTCGACGCTGAAAAGTTGGCGAAATACTTTGATAAGGATTATTTCTTTGTCAAGCTATCGCCCATCAATCCCAATAGCATATCAGAGAAAAACAACCTCGGTAACGGCATTATTGAGGGCGTGAACATTGTATAACACTTAACACAACAGCCACATGGAAGCAATCAAGAAACAACTTGAAGCTATGGGTTACGATTATGCGGTAGCAATCGCAACCAAGTCAGAAATCGAAAACGGAGCAGCCTGCGGACAGCTCGCTATCATCACTGACTGACAATCATCTATCTTCTAACCCTGAGCCGGGGTGCGTAATCATCAATCCCCGGCTCCCTAAACAATCACTACAATGGAAAATGAAACCGTCGGCAAAATAGTCGTAATTGGCATAATGCTGTCTATCATCATCGCAATCGTATGGGGTATGTGGAGCTATCGTCACCATCACAACAAACTGCGCGAATACTTCGACAACATCAAGATTGGCGACCGATATTTCTTTACAGTTGAGCCCAGCCATCCCTTTGATTCATCCCAGAATCATTATGCAACAATCATCGACAAGACGATTGTGGATGGAAAGCATCTTTGGGTTCAGTATCGCTATGACGATGGTTCTATATCACAGGATGAATTGCATGAGTTCTTGACCGACCATAAGAAAATATCCAAATAAATCCGGCTATGGCAAAGATTACAATCACGATAAAGGATGACATCGGTCTATCTGAAAATGAGATTTTCGACAAGATTGAAGATTGCGTGGAATATGAGCTTGGGTCTGCAAATTACGAAATTGATGTAGATGTTGACTGATATGGAACTTACTCTTACTCCGCGACAAATCAAGATGATGAAACACGCCATCGGTCTTGATACATCCAATGGCAAGGTTCAGAAAAACAAGGGTGTCTTTGAGGCATACCGGAACTACTATTCAGCAAGCAAGCCTGTACCAGAATGGCAAAGGCTTGTGGCTGAAAAACTGGCAACTGCCACACCTGATTCTGATGGCGGTATAGTCTATCGCATGACTGATGAGGGTGCGAATGTCCTTTCAGAAATATTTGAAATCAAGATAACTCTTTGACTATGATATACGAAGAAATTATGTATGGCGTAAAATGCGACCGCTGCCATGAAATATATGAAAATAGCGATGGTTGCACCGTATCAAGCGATAAGTATGATATGGAGGAAGAAGCCTGTGAAAACGATTGGCAAGAAATAGATGGAAGACATTATTGTCCAGACTGCTACACAAGAGATGAAAATGATGAAGACAAGATTATTGTTAAACCTTTGATTCACTATTCATTCTTCAAGTTTCAGAGTTTGGTCAACCAACTGACCGGATGCCATCATCGTATGTCGCAAGATGATACACATTTTATTCTACGGAATAATTACTGCTACAAGCGTATGGATAATCCCCGGCTTGCAATCTTGCGCGAGATAATACCTGATTTCACATTGGAATATAAGGTGCCGGAAAAGCAATCAGGAAAGCCCTATGAACATGAGATAATCCGCATCCCAAAGGACTTCAAACACGCTATCTGATGACCAAAGAGATTCAAGACCGCACATGGGCAAGTTTGCCAAAAGAGGCAAGAGAGGAAATAAGACTGATTTTCCTTATGCCATCCAAATACGACTATCCCCAGAGCATACGCAGGTGCTTACTTGATATTTATGGGGATAATATCACATCTGACACCGAGCCGGAGGAGATGCTGATGGTTAAAAGGAGTTTTTTAATAACTCAGTATAAGGAAGCCAAAGAACGAGAAAAACAAGAAGTAGAGAATGGTGCTATTGAGATGGCTTCTCAGTATCTTGGTATGCAAAGAATTATGAATATCCTTTTCGGCGACAAGTGCCTGTTTGATAAAGAACAATCCTGTGTGTCTATATCAACCCCTACCCCAAAATATCATATAGGCAAAAAGATAGTTTGGCTCGGCAAGGAACGTACCATATCAGCAGTCTATCCCGACAACCCCATAATGTATGAGTTTGAGGGATGTACCGGGATGCTGACCGAAGACCAGATTGATTCTTGCAACAATCCCAATGCGGAACTTGAACACAGACTTGAACAAACATCTGTTCAAGTTGAGCCTAAGTATAAATTCTCTTTAGGGCAGAAAGTGATATTGCATTTTTATGGTGGAGAAACAGGAATAATATCAGAAAGACTGCCTCCGCAAGATGGCATTGTATGGAATTGCTATAAAGTGAAAGGATTGCCACATCATATCTGGCGAGAAAATGAACTTGACCCTTATGACAATCCTATTTTGACGTATCATGTCGGTCAGAGGGTAAGGGTCATCAAAGACACAAACCTCGCAATACTCCATAAGATAGGTACAATCGAAGAAGTGCCTGTTGACGCACATCACGATATGTATAAGGTAAGATTCGCAAATGGATATGCACATTTGGAAGCATCTAAACTTGAGCCATTTACCGAACCGACACCGAAGTTCAACGCCGGAGATAAAGTCAAGATTGTGGATAAAGCCATTGTCACCTTTGGCAATACTGCAACCATACAAGGCTATGCAGGCAAAGAAAGCGAGAATATGTATTGGGTTGATGATAAGATAGGATTGTATTCTGAATCCCAAATAGAGTCCTACACCGAAGAAAACAAAGAATAATATGCTCATTCAGATAACAAACCGATGCCAAGAGGGATGCCGACACTGCTTGCAGAACGCGCTCCCGGATGGGCCGCTTATGACGGAAACAACATTCAGGAAAGCCCTTGAATTTGGTCGATTCTTGAGATGTCCCCTTTATATCATTTCAGGCGGTGAGCCTACGGAACATCCGCAGTTCTTTGAGTTCTGCAAGATGTTTGATAGACTGTTGGGTAAAGAAGCCGCTTTTACAGTCACGTCTAATGGGATGTGGTATCCAGAACAAAAGGATATGGTGGAAAAGCTCTCCCGGCTTAAATCCTTTGTCGGTATGCAAGTCTATTCACACCCCAAATGGTATAAGGACTATGATTTCATCATGGCGCATAAGGCAGAAATAGAATCCATAGATAAGGTCAAAATCAGCAACGAAACAATCTATATGCAAGACCTCGGAAGAGCTTGCAATGATGAGGAGGCACAGGCAGAAGTGGCAAAGAATCCCTATTTTATGTCTTGCGTCAATGGTCATCTTCTCTTCAAACAAATGTCATCGTTGCACCGGATGAACGGGATGAAGCCTCAAGGAACATTCTGCAAGCCTATGGTGGATTATAAAGGCGATGTGCATCTTTCTGAATCCTGCCTATGCCCGTCATTCGGCAATGTAAATACTGATTTATTTATGACACTGTTCAATCAGCTTCGGAACGCCCAACCTTGCCTGAAATGTGCCGGTGGAAAACGATTCATCAAATCAACGCGCCCTGACATTATGATGGCAAAGGAACTTTTCGGACTCTAACAATCTATCATTATGACGAAGAAAGATAAAAGATACCTCCGTATGGCATTTATATGGGCAGAGAACAGTCATGCCATAAGGCTGCAAGTCGGATGCCTTATTGTCAAGGATGGGGTAATCATCTCTGATGGATATAACGGTACGCCAAGTGGATTCTCAAATATCTGTGAATATGCTGTAAAGCCATTTCATCCGGATATGGAAACTGAAAATAAGAATAAGTTACTATTTTTTCAGCGAAATGGTTGGAAACTCAAGACCTATCCTTATGTCCTTCACGCAGAAGCCAACGCAATCACAAAATTAGCGAAATCAAATAACTCTTCTCAGGGCGCGACCATCTATGTCACGGATGAGCCCTGCCTTGAATGTGCCAAACTGATTATTCAGGCTGGCATAGTGAGGGTAGTCTATTCACGTCCATATCGTCTGCACGATGGAATAGACCTACTTAAAAGAGCTGGTATCACCATAGACCATATTCCAAAAGATGAGCTTGAAACAGTTGACCCTTTCGACGACTGAATAAAGACTAAATTATGACAACACTTAACATTATCAAATATGAAATTTTCAATTAACAGTAAGATTCTATTAAGCCGTCTGGTTGCATCAGGCAAAGCCATCAACAACCGACCGACCATCTCAATCTTGGGATGTTTCCTGTTCTCGCTTGAGGAATCGGAAAGCGACATCAAGACACTCTCAATCACAGCATCAGATGTTGACAACACAGTCATATCCCGCGTAGAAGTATCTGCTGCGGAAGGCAGCGGAAAAGTCTGCATCGATGCAAAGCGAATCACAGAACTTCTCAAGTCCATGCCGGATTGCCCCATCAGTTTCAACATTGATGAAGAGTCCAAGACAGTGATAATCCGTCATCCGAAAGGTAAATATAACCTTTCAGGACTTTCCGCAAACGAGTATTCCTTGAATGACAAAGTTGACCCAAATACCATCGTGGGGTCTTTCTCACTCCCGGCATCACAGGTCATATCGGCATTTGATAAGGTGTCATTCGCTGTCGGAAATGATGAGATTCGTCCCCAGATGAAAGGCATATTATGGGATATAAAGCCGGATGCAATCACATTCGTAGCAACCGATACCCATGTGCTTGCCAAATATCGTAGCACTCAGACTGCTCCGGGCGTGGAAACAAGTTTCATCCTCCCCGGTCAAAGTCTGTCCTTGATTCGCGCCTTTATAGGGAAGCAAGCTCAGATTAACGTGACCGTCACAAATAAAATCGTAGTTTTTGAGGGTGCTGATTTCAAAGTCCTTTCCACTCTCCTTAACGGCAACTATCCAAACTACAATCGCGTGATTCCCCAAAACCAGCCGATAATCATCACCGTTGACCGCAACGATTTCGCAGATGCCATCAACCGCGTTTCCATCTTTGCCGACAATCAAAATTCCTTGCTTCGGTTCAAAATATCTACTGACCGGATGGATGCTATCGCGCAGGATTTATCCTACAATGTAGGTGGCGAAGAGTGCATTGCCTGTGAATATGTCGGCAACGATGCAGAAATCGGATTCAATTCATCTTACCTCAAGGGGATAATCAACGTCCTCAATACCCAGAAGATAGTAATCAAGATACTATCCCATGACAGACCCGGAGTCTTCATTCCGCAAGAAAATGACGAATATGGAGAGCTTACACTACTATGTATGCCAGTAACCATCAACGTAGCATAAAGGACTATGGCAAGAGTAATCAAGTTCCGTGGCAGGTCGATAGCGGATGATTCTTGGGTGTATGGCGATTTAGTCCAGACAGCGGAGAATAAGACTGCTATATGGCCGATTGATAGTAAATCCCAAATCGGCATAGTTGAAGTCTATCCTGAATCGGTGGGTCAATATACCAATCTCCTTGACCGCAACAAGCGTGAAATCTTTGAGGGTGATATAGTGCGCCAGACTTGGGAAACTACCATCGTGGATAATTATGACGATACTTGGGATGCTTCCGGCACACAGACAGGCCCGGTCGTAATCAGAACACAGGGCGTATGTATATCGCCTTGCCTGACGGAGAATCATACCAATGGCGATAAGACCATCACCAAGAACAAACGAATATCCGGCTATCGCTGCGAGGTCATCGGAAACAAGCACGATAATCCAAATTTTTTTGAAAACATCTGTAATGATTAATTTTTAACCAACAAGACAATGAAGAAGTACATCGGTACAAAGACCGTTCAGGCTACTCCTGCGGTCAGAAAGGGTGGCAAAGTTTATCTGCCCGGTGATGAAATCCCCAAAAGCCTTGAAACAGTTGAAGAGGGCTATAAGGTCATCTATCCAAACGGCTATGAAAGCTGGTGTCCGAAAGAAGAGTTTGAGAAGACCTATCATCTTGCGGAAACGGCTGTTGAAAGGATGCACCTTGAATACACAGAACTCGCAGAAAAGAATGGAAATCTCTATGCTTTCATTCGGAGCGAAAAATTCAACGAATGTAATACCGACACAAAGGCTCTCTTGCTGGCGCAGGATGTCGTAATGGCAGACTATATGAATCTGCTCGCCACCCGGACTACGCTTATGGAAACAGGGCAAGGCAGTATGGGTACGTTCTCTTTCGGTGTCGCAATCACACTGCTGGAGAAAGGCTTCGTTCTTAGGCGCGAGGGATGGAACGGCAAGGGTCTTATGGTCTTCAAGCAAGTGCCTACTGACATCCGTGCAGAAATCATCCCCGGTATGCAGTCAGTTCCGGATGAGGCAAAACGGCTTATCTTGGAATCTGCAAAGCACATCGACTACACATCACAGTGCCTTATCTACAACCGTCAGACCGGGCGAGCCGATAGTTGGGTCGCAAGCATCAGTGACATTTTCGCAAAGGACTGGGAACTTGTGACTGAATAAGGATATGCCTATCTGCCAAGTGTAGAAAAGGTTTCGGTGGCGTAGGTTCGCTTCCTTTTTCCTACGCCACCAGTTTTTCAAAAAAAAAGACAACACTATATGGATAAGAAAGCTTTTATAAAAGCCATAGAGAATATGCCTGACGATGCAGGAATCTTCATTGATGGCAACTTCTTCAATCTTGTGGAAGTAAACGATGTGAATTATGACCAAGACCAAAACATCATTGTAATCGGATAACTATGCCTCTATTCATCTGCGCCAAATGCGGCTGCATCGACAACACCGCGACTTCAAGTTACTGGAGTCTTGACTTAGGATGTGTTTCTGATGACCTTGAATATCATCCGACATTGGAATCGTACAAGCATAAGGCTCTATGTTCAGAATGTGGACGTGTTGAATTTGTCCGCAAGCCGGATGGTTCAACATCCCGAATGGTCGTTCCCGGTAAATGGCATGGCTTATTTCCAAAGAAACAGGCAACCGATGATGAGAAACGCAGGGCTAACAGAAATGGCAGATTCTAATTTATACCGATATGACCCCAAATGAGTATGACCGGCTGAATAAAGCCCACGAATTAAGATGCGATATTGAATTGCTGACGGATGCTATTGCCGTTCTTAGGAAGCAACCCATAAGGTTTCATGGGTCACTTGCTGGGCCATCTGCTGATGATGGTGAGCTTGTAAGAAGAGCGGTCGGACGTTTCGTCAAAGATAAAGATATTGAAAGGATACTTTCTGAGAAGTTGGATGCCCTTGAAGTTGAATTTGAAAAATTGTAATCTATGTATCGACTAAAAGAAGCCATCGTAATATTCTGGGCGGTTCTGACCCATAAATACTATTGGTTCTTTTCCATCAAAGATGTGAAAGATGGTAAACGTGTTGGACGCGCCCATCAATTTAATTCTGATGAAGTGGAAAGGGATACGCCTATATCAAAGATTTTCTTAGAAAGTATGCAGGAGTTTGTAATTGAACAGTCAAGCAAACGGAAGTACAACAAATATGCGAAGAAAGATGATGAATGAAAACGACCTAAAAAGTGAACTGAATCCCGGTTTGAAGAAACTCGGCATAGGCTTTGTTGCAGACCATACGCCTTATGGTGTAGAAGAAGCCAAATGGAAAGTGATGCAGTCTATCCTTTTGACATTGGTGATGTCCGGTGCCATAAGGGTGAATGTATCTGAATCTGATGGTAAGACCGTGGTATCCGGTTATATGTTTGTAGAAAAGCATCTGCCGGAAGTTCCCCATGACGAGCTTCTTCGGATTGACCACGAAGCCATCTCGGAAGCGAGGGAAAAATATCCTTTTCTTGACGTGATATTGAAAGCGGGATTCAAGCCAAAAATCAAAGGACTATGAGAGAAATATTATTCAGAGGTAAATGGAAAGGCACAAATATCTGGTTATATGGCGAACTGATTTGTGCTTCTGATAAAGAGCGCATCGCTATTGTAACTCAAGATGACCATACATCCGAAATTGAATATGACACCGCCGGACAGTACACAGGACTCCAAGATAAGAATGGCAACAAGATTTTTGAAGGTGATGTCATCCATTCAAAAAGGCGTAACTACCTTGTGACATTCCGGGATGGTATGTTCTACGCTTCCGTTGAAGAGTGCAATGAACATATCTATGGTGGATTCCCGCTTCACGCCTTGACAACAACCGCAGATGATGACCGTTTGTGCGAGATTGTAGGCAATCGTTATGACAACCCCAACTTAATAATAAACGATATTAGAAATGGAAGAAACAGAAAAAACAAAAATCACAGCAAGAGAATGGATTAGCTTCATCGTGTTCACCATCGTTCTATTGGCGATTGGATTTCTGAGCGGTGTGTCGGTCGGTCGCAACCATCCCAGTGCGTCTGCGCTGGATAAAGAGCTTACCGAGATTGATGCGGAAGTGAAAAATCTTAGACGCGCCTACGAAGCAAACATAGAAGAATACAAACTCAGCATAGAGGTGCGCGATTCCATCATCTATGCACTGAAACGAGAAATCGCAAAAGGCGATACGGCAGAAATCCCAGTTAACGTAAACTTCTATATCGACTGAGAATATGGTAGCAAATAAAGAACTTTCCGATAAGGATTATGTGAGCCTTGAGGCTGCCAAAGCACTGAAAGGCATAGGCTACAATGTGCCTACGCATACCCATTACCATATTCGTGATGATAAGGTCTATGTGGGCTTGTCATCAAATCCTGAACATTGGGGTAGCGAATATGAAAATATGATAGACCGCCCCATTCTACAAAAGGCAAAGGAATATCTTAGGGATGTGCGATGTGTCAGCTTGCGCATAAGCAAATCCCTGCTGACAGGTCAATGGTTCTATGATTACCTTGACTTGGTTGATGGCAGTTATCTTGATAGCGATGACTACTATGATGATTACAATGATGCCGTCAACGCTGGAATCTGCGAGATATGCAATTATATCAAAATGGATAGCCGACATTAAAGAAAGAAACGATGAACACATCAGAAACAAAATCATTCAAAGGCAAAGCCCTGTATAAGCCGACTGGCAAAGCAGGTGAATATTCCGAGTGGGCCTGCAACTTCTTTACGGGCTGCTCAAACGACTGTTCCTATTGCTTCTGCAAGCGTGGGGTATTCAGTCACGTCTGGACGAAAAAACCGAAGCTCAAGAAGTGTTTCAGGGATTTCGACCATGCCTTATCCATCTTTGAAAAAGAGATGATGGCAAACATCTGTGAGCTTCGGAAATCAGGAGTCTTTTTCAGTTTCACCACTGACCCCATGATTCCGGGCAAGACCCTTGAACTGACATTACGCGCTGCTGAATTGGCACTAAAGAACGATGTGCCGGTTCAGATTCTTACCAAGTGTGCCGATTGGTGGGATACTGACGTATGGATGGAAACAGCAAAATCAGTCTTCATCGACTATACCGACAAAATAGCGATAGGCTTCACCCTGACCGGACGGGATGACCTTGAGCCGGGAGCAAGCACGAATGATGAAAGAATCAGCACAATGGCTTTGTGTAATGCTTACGGATTTCATACCTTTGCAAGCATTGAGCCGATTGTTGAACTTGCATATTCTGAAAAGGTGATGGAAAAGGCATTGCCATATTGCCATCTATTCAAAGTCGGCTTGATGAGCGGTGGCGTGAAGCCTGTCAAGGATGACTTGAAAAAGATGGTTGACAAATGGAATCATATCCTTGACAAACGGGGTCATAAAGTCTATTGGAAGAAGAGCATCATTGACTATCTTGGCGATGACTTCACTTTCTGGCTTGATTCTTGCGTAAATGCAGATTATAACATCTTTGAATCACGATGATATGGCGAATTGGAAAAGACTACACAATGCAAATGATGTCGTAGGACTGAATATCCTGCTCCGCGAAAACTATCCGACGGGTCAGAACGTATCCCATTATGTAGGCATCGTGGATAAATGCGCGGATGACCGCTACATCATTATGACTTCAAACGGAAAAGTTGAATTTTACCCGGATGACTACACATATCATTACATCCGGATAGACGAGATAATGTTTTAAGGTAAAAAGATTGTTAACTTTGTGTACTTTTGCAGGGCGTGTCGTTGTGAAACGATACGTCTTTTTTTACTTATTTGCTTAATCTTACGACCATAACAATATAGTCGCAACTGATGCAATCCAATATTAACGTGTACGGAAATATTCGTACTATCTTAGCGTAGTTTAATCACGAAATCCCAAAATTACAACAATGAAAGCTAAAATCTTTGCAAAACTAAAACAGGAGTATTCCTCTCTTGGGTTAGGCGATGAATATCTGATGTCAAAAGCCGAGTCCCTTGCAGCCACCGGTCTTGTGACTGACGATAACATCGATGCTGTTGTGGCTTGTCAGCGTAAAGAGTTGGAGGGTCTTCAGAAAGCCAACGATAAGCGTGTCACAGACGCGCTTGAAAAAGAGCGTAAAAAGCATGAAGAAGAAACTCGCAAAAAGGAGCAGGAAGCAGAAGAAGCCCGCAAAAAGGCTGAGGAGGAAGCCAAAAAGAAAGGCGAACCCAAACCCCAGCCGGACAATGACATGGCATCCGTCTTGAAGAGAATGGAGGAGATGGAAGAAGCCAACAAGCAGCGCGAGGCTCAGTACACTGCCACCATCAAGACTCTTACCGACAAGAATACGGAACTTGGAAAGACGGTCAAAGAACTATCCGACAAGAATGCCGAAGCGGAAGCTGCCGCAGCCAAAGCAGCACGCACTGCGATGATACAGGCAAAAGCCAAAGAGTTGGGCGTTCCCCAGTGGCGTATCGACGAGGGCTTCACTCTTGCGGAAGACGCATCCGATGAAGTCATCACCGAAACTCTTACAAAGGTTGCGAACAACATCAATACCAATCTCCTGCCGGGGACTAAGAACATCTTCCCCATGAGTGGCAACGACCCCACGAAAGAGGAACTTGCTTCTATGGCTGCAAGCATTGTAAAGTAACAACCCTTAACCCCAACTGTGATTATGAAGAATGACATTACACCCAAAAGAACAAAGGTGGTCTTCGGAAAAGATTCAGTCGTAATCCGTAAGTATTTCAGCGGTATCCCCGGTGGTCGTACTTTGGATTGCTCAGACTATCCCGAAGACAACATCTATGCCGGTCACGTCATCATCAAGAAAGCCGATGGAAACTACGCGCCTATGCCTATCAAGGCGGCTACCGAGGCTGTCGGTGAGACTCCTGCTTCCCCCGCCGGCTATGACACACTTCCTACGGGCGCAAAGTATGTTGGTGTGCTTTATCGCTCCATCAGCAAAGACAAGCCCGCCGCGAGCATCATGACTCATGGTATCGTGAATCCCACCCTGACTCCCTATCCTATGGATAGCATCATGGACGCTTTCACGGCCGCAGTTAAAAACATTTCTTTTGAACAGGACGAGGAGGCCTAAATCAGAGTTACACAGTCAATTTTTTACGATTACACCAAGCGTTTCTTTCCCGGCCTTGTGCTGGCTATCGTGGAACGCATGAACGAGAAAAACGCGAACAGTGCGAATCGCGAGTTTACTTATCTTTATAAGCAGAAACTTCGCACACAGTTCTCGCTTGATGGTCGTTGGGCATCCATCCTTGCCCAGTACACCCGTGTGGCTGCCGATGTAGTGGCACTTGACTCGGAGCTTCCGCTCAAGAGCCGTGACACCATCGAAACCATCTCCGGCGACATTCCCAAGCTCGGTCTGAAACTTTATCTGACTGAAAAGCAGATGAAGGACGTGGACGCGATGATTGTTCAGAACGTTCCGCTCCAGACTATCATCGACAAGATATTCAACGACGTGGCTCGTTGTATAGAGGCTGTATGGGAGCGTATTGAAGACATCTTCCTTTCGGAGCTTTCTTCTGGCGTAGGTGTTTCCGAGCGCAGCAACGGCACCGGTGTCCGCATCGACATGAACTTCTACGAAGAGAATCAGTTCCTTGTTTCCGACCTTTGGAACACGGCAACATCCACTCCTCTTGACGACATTCAGAAAGTCTTCGACAAGGCAGAGGAGGATGGTAACACCATCACTGAAATCTATCTTGATGAGACAGCCCTCCAGCTTCTTTATCGTAACAATCAGGTTCGCAATCAGTATGCCTTTGACAAGGGCATCGCACTGACCGCCGGCACAACCGTTCCTGTCCTTGACTTTGAGACGGTTTCAGGGGTCTTTATGAAGAAGTGGGGCGTTAAGCTCACTCGCGTGAACCGCACCATCAAGACAGAAATCAACGGCGATAAGAAGTCGCATAAGCCGTGGAAGAAAGGTGGAATGACCTTTGTCTGCGATGAGGAACTTGGCGACCTCGTATGGACTACGCTGGCAGAGGAAAACCGCCCCGTCAACGGTGTGGTTTATCAGAAAGCCGATGAGTTCATCCTTGCCAAGAAGTATTCCACAACCGACCCGCTCCGCGAGTTCACCGCTGCCGAAGCGATGGTTGTGCCTGTGTTGAACAATGTTGACCGTATCTATACGCTCGACACCCAGACAGTTCAGGAATGAAAGCAATCGTCCTCGTACCTTTCCGCGCAAAGCATGACCACAAGGTTATCTACGCGCCCGGAGAAGTAAAGGAATTTGACAATGACCGTGCAGTGGCTTTGGCCGCTCGCGGTCTTGTCAAACCCCTTGAAGAAGCTCCCGTAGACAACGGCAATGATTCAGCAACCCCGACTCCAGCAAAGAATGGTGGTGTAAAGGCATCCGGCAAAGGCAAGGGTAAAGGCAAGTCTTCCAAAAAGGAAAAGGAAAATCCCATAGAAGCGGAGGCACCCACATCCGAAAGCGAAGATGCCAATCCCAGCCCTGACGATGCTCAGGCAGCCGATGAAAACGCTGAATTTGAAACCGAATCAGAAACTGAAAACGATTCCAACGACAACGAATAACCCCTATGACCATTCGCGCTTACATATCCGATAAGTTGAAAGCCTACGGAATATCTGAGGCTCAACTTATCGATTTGTCTATTACGACCGGTCTTGACCTTGACGCTGATGTCATGGCGATAGAACCGTCAGTTGTAGGTGTGGCACTGACAAAGACCCTTGAGGAGTGCATTCTTGCTCCCCGGCTGTCTAACGTAAGCGAAAGTGGCTTTTCAATGTCATGGAATTATGAATCCGTAGGCAAGTATTATCTATGGCTTTGTCGCAAATGGGGCATCACCCCCAATGAAGACATCTTGGATTTACTTGGCATATCTTCCATTATAGACCGCACTGATAACTGGTAACTATGAACTATGCCCCACATACATTGCAGAAGCGCGTCATTGCCGGAGAGGTCAATGATGAATACGGAAGACCCATTACAGGCGAATCAGCCGAAGAATGGTCTGAGGTATGCAAGTGCAGATGTGATGACAATGGTGATAAAGAAGTCAAGCTATCCGATGGCACAGTAGTCATTCCGTCATATCATATTGTCCTTGATGGCAACACCCCGGACATAATGACAGGCGATTATATACGGTGCTTGAGGGAAGACGGAAGTATCCGGGGCGAGGGTCATATCATCAAGACCAAGACACTAAACTATCTGCCGTATGCCGAAATCTATGTGTAAGTTCGACTTTAAGGATGTCCGTCCGGCTTTCTCAAAATTCAACCGACAGGTTCGCAAGAAAGTAGAGGAAATCGGTCAGGAAGCGGTTGAATACGCTGTTGAAAATGGCGATTACCATGATGTCACCGGCAAGACCCGCGCAAGCAATCATTACGAAGTTGATGACAACAATAATCTGATTCTTTATAATGACAGTGGTTATGCCGATGAACTTGAGGCAAACGGAAAAGATGTGATAGGCGGTGCGGCCCTGTTCGCGGAAGAAAAACTTAGAAAAGCATTTAAGAAAAAATGATTACCACTACTGACGCAGCAAATATCCTTTATAAAGACAGCGCAATCTTTGGACTGCCCGTCTTTCAGGATGGCAATGTTCCAACCGGCATTGTCGATGAGAAAGGACGTGTGGTGATACATCCAAAAGAGCAATCCCCCGATTCCATCTGGAAAAAGGGCTTTCTTGAGGTCAATCTTTTTGTCGCCGATACCAAGCAGGGCAATGCAGACCTTATCCGTCTGAATGAACTTGAAAGGATGGCGATAAAGTCATTTCATGGCACTGGTGAGTTTGACGGAACGACATACAAGTATGTGGTGCAGTCAACAAGACCGCTTGAGAACAAAGACCTAAAGGCTCACTACATAAATGTCAAAGTGCTTTTCAAGGCAATGAACACAATGGAATAATTAACCCTTAAACACCTTATAACGAGTTAACGAAAACGCCCCCAAAATCTCAGCAATCGGCATCAAGCGTCTGTTCTATACAGACCCCAGCAACATCACTGCCGACCTTACCGGCGCACTTCTGGCAGCTCTGCTCAAGGCAACGACAACTAAGGAGGTCAAGAATGTTCATCAGGACACATGGACTCTTGAGGAAACCGAAGCCCAGCAGGACGGCTACCGCAATCAGCTCACCGGTTCAATCTACCGTATGGGAACAAAAACGATGGGCGAAGTCACCTTCAACTGGACTATCGGTAAGTATGACTACTTTACCAAGGCCGAGTTCCTCGGTGGCGTAGCAACCGCAACATCGTGGAAGCGTCCTCGCGGTATCGTCGAAATCCAGAAGGCACTTATCGCCTTGACGGAAGACAATCAGTATGTGGTGCTTCCGTATGCAAACGTAAGGAGCCGCGAGGCAAACACCGATGGTGCTATCGGTCTTGCTGTAATCGGCACCATGATGGAACCGGACAATGAGGCAATCATGCCTGAATACTGGTTCGATATGTCGGAAGTTACAGAAGCCGGCTCCTGATGTTTCATCCGATTAGTATGTGAAAGTGATTTGGGGTACGCCTATGACGTACCCCATTATTATTAAATTTACCAAAATGGAAGAATCTAACAAGAAAGATGGTGCTATGATGATAGCAAGTGCCATCATTGGTCTGGATTACAAGACGGTCATCGTAAATGATAAATCCTACATCATAGAACCGCCTACGATAGCCAAGATTGCAGGTGCATCCTATTGGCTATGTGACTATGGCGAGGGTACAACATTGCGTGACATCCTTAAATGTCTTTCCAAAGCGGAAAACCTTGCCAAAGCATTGTCTTGGCTTATTCAGGAAAACGATGAATTAAGCGAAGAGCTTGCGAAAGGAAGCCTTACGGAAATAGTGGATGGTATTGAAGCCGGATTTTCTATGATAGAAGCCACAAATTTTATGAGGCTATCAGCTTTACAGAAGAGCGCAAGACTGCTGGTAGCAAAACCGAAATGATTGGCAATGAGTGTATGCTCGGTCAAATCGCATCTTTTATGGAAGCTCTCGGCCTTACTTATGATGAGGTAGTCCATAAAATACCATTCCGAAATCTGCTTGTGATGCAAAGGGATAAGATTCATCCACTGACAGGCGTGAAAGTCAACAAGACAACAGGCAAGGAAATGGCAGAACGCCGTAGAAGAAACAAAAGAAATTCAAAGGAGTGACCTTTCAAAAGAGAGAATGTCATCCCTTGACATAAATGTGGATAGGTATCTGTAATCCACTTGGAAATTAGCCGGCAGCAAGTCGGCTAATGTCTTTTTATAGTAATCCCTCCATTCTGACAGATTCATACAAAGCGAAAGGTTTGCCATCAGCTCCGATATTAATGCGACGTCCTTTCCGCTTGGAAACCTTAGCATCCTTTCAAGGGTCGCTTTCATCAGTTGTGTGGCGTTGTTGGAGCGATTGGATAAGGTATTTACAATATCCTGCAACTCGTTCAGATTGGATGCCGTAAAGATTCCGCGCCTGCATTTCACCATCGCCCCAAATTCATTTTCAAATGGAGAATCCGGGGTGAAAGATGATACGAAAAGGTCGCCAAACTCCACTTCAAGGGCATCGGCAATCTTACATAGCGCATTTAACGACAATGCACTTCCATTGAGTATATTTGAAACGTATTGTGGGCTTACCTGTATCTTATCTGCAAGAGCCCTGTTGGTCATCCCCTTTAAGGCGAGTATCTCGCGGATACGAAGTTTGATGCTGTTTCTGTCCATAACCTTTCTTTTTCACTGCAAAGTTAGCAAATCCTACCGATATAAACTAAATAGGTTTATTAAATAATGTTAAATACTTATTTTAATCAGTATTTTATTTTGTCAATACACAAATATTATTTACCTTTGCAGTGTCAATACTTATTAATGAGTATTGGCAGAATGAAAAAAGTATAATTATGGATAACGATAAGAAACTTTCTGGCGAAAGATGCTTCACGTCTGACGAAATACAAAAGGCGATGAAGAGTCTTGGGTTTGACAATGAGCAAATCGCCAACGTAATCAAACGACTCAAGCAATGACCCCACTTCAAGAAATCACCTATAATATTGTCAAGGAATTGCAGGATAAACGTGCTGCCGAGCATCGTGAGCCGGTCAACGTATCCATGCTTGACATTCAACGGGCGATGAATGAACTTGTGAAGACGGCATTGAACGGCATGGTCGAAGATGGTACAATGTCTTGGTTCAGTAGCCTGAATGGAATACCTCTATTCAAAATCCAAAAACCGATAAAGTAATGGGCTTCACTTCAATCTGCGCTATACATGACAGTAACCCCCGGATATGGCGTAAGCTGATACATTTTGGCTTGCATCCAAATGCGTGTTCGCCTAAGATGGCATCCCGGAATAAAGACAACAAGTTCTGCGTGGTTGTTGAGCGTGGGTCTTTCTACTGTGTCAAGGAAAAGAATCTGTCAGACTACATCTTTGATTGCAAGGATAACGAGGAGTTATTCTTCGCGCTTGCAGCCTTACGCGATGATAGCGACATCCATCAGTGGTTCATCTATGATAATCGCCATTGGAACGATGAAGACCCTCAAAGGTTCTGGTTTATCTGCAAGCGAGAAAGCATAGAGGATGATATGTGCTACGATGCGATGTATGCCGACTGTGAGAAAGCAACGGAAGCCGAATTAAAGGTGCATTTCAATGATGGGGATGATGACCCTGTTATCAAAAATCTACAATGATATGAAGACGATTGAATTTAATCCCGGTGCAAGCGTTGAATCTTGTTTTGTAAGGATAAGAAAGGAATCACAAAGATGTGGTGATGTCGTATGCGGTGACTTCAACGGTACGATGATGCGCTCCGATGAACCGCTACGGCTCTTCTATGACAAGTATTATCATAATAGCAAGGATGATTCTAAGGAAGAGCCTACCGACTTAATAAAGCGATTCGCAAAGCAATACTCCCAAAACATCCAACAGGATGACCACAACCGCATAAATAGCGAGGATGACTTCATTGCCGGAATGGGATTCTGGGCAGAGATACATCGAGATAAGGATGGCTTTGCTACTGATGAGTGCCTTTATGAGATGTTCGACAATATGCCTTTTCTTATCTATGATGCAGAAGATAATGATATTGAAGCCGTGTGTCAGGATGATTGGCTTGGCGATATAGAAAAGCACTCCTATTACACACATTGGAAGCCAATACCATTGCCGAAAAAGACACCTAACAAGAAACTTTAACCCCAAATAAATAAACCAAATGAAAGAAGAAGATTTGAAAGAATTGAAACCGGCATCACCCACTGGCTTCGCCCTGCCACCAATCCCCAAAGGTAAAAAGGCAGTATGGGTTGGCGATACCCTGAAACTCGTTGATGACACGGAAGAAGTTATCGACAACCGACCCATCACCGAAAGGGTCAAGACGTTTGAAGACGCTTGCAACATCCTCGGTGAGAATCATCCCTGCGTCATAGCCTACAATGCTTTTGAGCATGATGTTATGGCAGCCGTTGACGCAAAGGAAATAGCGGATGTTGCCGCCTATCTGAAACTTCGCATCATCGCTGCGGCCCTGAATGAGGGATGGAAGCCGGAATTTACCGAAAACGAATATCGTTGGTATCCGTGGTTCTATCTCTACACACAGGAAGAAATCGACGAAATGACCGAAGAAAGGAAGAAAGAAATCAGCCTGCTGCTTTGGGGCGGCTATGCGAATTTCGGCTCGTCTTGCGGTCTCGGCTTCGCGAACTCGTGGAACGCTTTCTCGAATGCGTCCGCGAATTACGGCTCTCGCCTTGCCGTCAAATCGGAAGAATTGGCAAAATACTTCGGTTGCCAGTTCATTGAGATTTGGGCTGACTATTGCTTCAAACCCAAAGACATTGACAACAATGCTGAATAGACTTATCACAATGCAAAGGATAGCAAAGGCAATCTTCTTGGTTGCTTTGCTATTCATCGTAGCCATGATTGGATTGGCTATCTCCTGCAAACCGGCTACACACGCAGAATGGCAGGAACTTCACGATAAGGAATGTGCCTCCCACATAACAAAGTTCAATTATGAGGGTCATACCTATCTGCTATATAATGACGGTGATATAGGCGTAGGAATCGCCCATGACGCGAATTGTGATTGCTTCTATATCCCTAATTCAGATTATGATTAAATCATCAGCTTATGAAAGCATCATCAGTTCTGAAAATCTTGGCGGTCATCGCACTGCTGTTTATCGGCAATCGTATCTTTAACCACGTTGACGCTTGGATTGGAATCGCCCTTATGGTGATTGGTGTCATCCTTGCGCTCTACTTCATATTCAAACCATCAAACAACACAGAAGAAAATGAAAAAGATTAGATTCTTTCTTACGGCTATCATAGCCGTTCTTGTGTTCGCATCATGTGAACGAGTCGCCCCCAACTATGCCGGTGTCCTTATGGAAAACTACGGCAAGGAGGGCAAAGCAGACTTCAAGGTGGTATCCGGCAAGGTATCCACTTGGGAAATGGGAACGGAACTGTTTCAGGTGCCGCTCTTCGACCAGCGAGGCGAGTTTTCAGAGCCGGTAACGCTCAAGGCGGCCGACAATACGGAATTTAACGCCCGACCTACCTATTCATACAAGGTCATAAAAGACCGCGCCATTGATGTTGTATTCGACAACAAACACATCGACAAAGCGGAAACTGAAGCCGGGAAAGACGGATTTATGCAGTCACTTGAAGACAACATCCTTGAACCCCGGATTTATGACCTTATCAAAGAGGAAAGCCGCAAACATAAAACAGATAGCCTTATGGCAGATGGCGGCTCCCTTATCTTCGAGAAAAGACTTGAGGAAGTTGTGGAAAAGGAATTTGAGCGGCGTGGACTTAGGTTGCTTACATTTTCTGCACAACTTGAATTTTCTGCAAAGGTGCGCGACAAGATTGATAGTCGTAACGAAGTCAACACTAATATCACTGTGCTTGACCAAAAGATTGCGGAACAGCGTAAACGTAACGAACTTGAGCAACTCCAGACTGAACAGATGCTAATAAAATCACGTGGTCTTACTAAAGAAATCCTGCAACAGCAATTCATTGAAAAGTGGGATGGAAAGACTCCGCTTTACGGCATCGCGCCTGACTTTATTAAGGTAACAAAGTAAAAACCGGGTGGCGGGTGCTAACGTGGTCGCTCGCCATCCTAAATCTTAATTTATGATACCAATACTATATCGTGGAAAAAGTCAGGAAACTGACGAATGGCTGACTAACTCCGGCATCATCTATGATGATGAAATCTGCACTCGCATAGGTATCTTAGATAGTATGGCAGGTGACTTTGAAGATGTGAGAGCCATGACGGTATCACAATTCACCGGCTTGTACGACTGCAAAGGAAAAAGGATATTTGAGAACGATGTGGTGCGTGTCGGAGGTCTTACCGGCGTGATAATGTGGCATCCTTATCTAACGTGCTTCTGCATCAACGCAGATGGCAAAGAACCGACCTTAAATGACACATACGCTACTCTTGGTGAAATGTGGAAATCATATAAGAACGAACTATATTAAAATCCAAATAAAATGAGGCAAAAATTACATCCACCTTAGATTATTTGAGAATAGTCATGCCTCCGTCCGCTCTTGGGGGCGGTTTAGGCCGCCCCCGCCGCTGGGGCATCCCCTCGCCAGAAGGAGAGAGGAAGTGTTCAGACGGTGGTATCAGGTTTCGTAGAGACGAAACCGTCGATATATGAATTATTGGATGTCACAACAGCAAAAGCCTGTCTGACGAGTTTGTTTGCTACGGCAATCATGGCAACCTTGCCGGATTTTCCATTGCCTCGTAATCGTTGGTAGCATTCCTTGCACGCCTTGTTGTGCTGACTTGCTGACCATGCCGCCACATAAAGCATTGAACGCAGAGTCTCATCACCGTTACGGTTGATATGTCCCCGGATGTTTATGCTCGTGCCGGACTGCTCTATTGTTGGACAGATACCGATAAAGCGGGACAACTGCTTGGCATTGTCGAAGTAGGTAAAGCCTCCGGTGGCTATAATCAGCGCTGTGGCAAGTGTGACCCCGATACCCTTTATTGAGGTAAGGAGTTTCAGCTGCCTGTCAAACACCTCGGTCACGACCGCCTCCATTTCCTGCTGCATGTACTTGATCTGCTTCTCAAGGAACGTTATGGTCTGTTTAAGAGAATTGACACACTTCTTGTCCTTAACCGGCAGAGGTTCAAGCGATGAGAGTAGATTCTTTGTCGCTGTCAGTTGCTTCTGGAGTTGACGCAGGACTGTTTTCTTCTGCTTCAGAATCATTATCTGTTCTGATGGGAACTTATAGGGTTCAGGCTTGAACCTCTCCCCGAAATCGGCAATGAGACAAGCGTCTTTGGAATCCGTCTTGGTTACGGACATCATCACGCGGGCATAGTTCTTAATCTTCTTCGGATTGATGAGGCTTGCCCGGATGCCCGACTTGTCAAGAAGATAAAGAAGGAGGAAACAGTAGTTGCCTGTCGCCTCCATCACGCAGTGGTGGATGGCAGGGTCAAGCTTCGAGATGAACCTGCGGATGCCTTTAGCATCATTTGGGAAGGTCTCGGTACGGTAGCTTTTCCCGTGAAGGAAGGCTGCTACAAAAGTCGCTTTGCTGATGTCGATGCCTATGTATGTCATATTATCAAATCTTTTGTCAGGAACTACATCTTTTGCACTCTCGTCGCAAACACGGGGTCGGTTTCACCGCCCCAACGAACTATCCAGTCTTTAGATGTAAAAGCATGGGGACCTATCGTTCTTAATGGAGTCAACCAACATGACATCTGCCTTATTCCATGCTTGAATATCCTGAAATTTGAAGTTGAAATTATTCAAAAACATTTAACCGTACAAATGTACGACGACATAACAGTATTGGGCGATGTATTTCAGCCTGAATTTGAAAACGGAAAATGGAAAGAATTATAAAGTTCAGAGGTCAGCGTACCGAAGATGGCGAATGGATTTTTGGCTATCTCGCAGATAAGGATTACATCAACAATATCTATGAAGTAGCGACTCCGAGCGAAGAAGTTCATCCTGACACCGTAGGACAGTTTATCGGCTTGCTTGATAGCAACGGAAAAGAAATTTATGATGGTGATGTTTTCACCGTCAACGGCAAATATCCCAAAGTAGTCAAGTATATCCCCTAACAGACTGCTTTCTGCATAGCCAATATAGATGATTTTGGAAAAGATTACATCTATCCGTGGCAACATCCATCATTTGATTGGTGGAATGACTTCAAACGTGAAATAACTATCGTGGGTAATATCTACGATTCAACATATAAGCATCTTATCTCTTTAATCAACAACTCCCGGATATGAAATTCTCAACATCCACAAATATAGACCAGTCACATAGGCTTATGCAGTGTGGGTTAGATACGAATACCGCTGATATGGTATGGCGCAGAATATATGACCCCATCTCCGATTCTTATGAAGATAAGGAACATCTCTTGGTGATGAAGTATGACACCGCCAAAACCATCTATGGAGAAACGGATGTCATCCCTGCTTGGGGTTTGTCAGTGCTTCTTGCATTGATGCCGGAAACAATCACACAAGGCAAGACTATCTATTATCTGGACTTCGCACCATACGATAATAAGGGATGGGGCTTTGGTTATTTCAATTCAACCGGAATACGCTCAATCAAGGGTCTTACCTATCCTTGTGACCCCATAGAAGCTGCTGTGCGCTTGATTGAGTGGCTCAAGGTAAACGATTATTCATTAAACACAATAATAGATTCTGACAATGAAAAAGAAAATTAAAGTAGAAGAAGAAATAGACCTTGCAGGGGCTGAATGTTGGATTCATCCAAGACATTGGAGTACGTCTGAAATCAATGGCGTGGAAGATGACGATGATAATCCCCAAATGCCACTTATTCAGGAACACCTCGGTGAAAAGGCATGGCACATCATAGTCAATCTTGATACTGGGCAGATATGCAACTGGCCGCAGGGAACTAAAGCGAGCATCCACTATAAATCAGTGGACGAAAACTATATCCACATCTTAGATGACCGACTGGGAATCGTAGAGGAATATGAGGGTTATGTACCAGATTTTCTCTGTCCTAAAGAAAATGGCTATGGTGATTACGTCATAATGGATATTGATGAAAATGGCTTCATTCAGAACTTCAATAATAATCTTGATGATATTTTTGATAATGAAGATGAAGATTGACTATGGAATGGACTGAAAAGGCGATAATGGTGCAAGCTCTGAATCAGGGTGACTATAAGATGGCAGTAGATATTCTCAAGAGGAATGAATCAACCCTTGATAATCAGGCAATGTCTATGTTTGCCAATGGTTTTGCGCTTTATAAACATCAACTTCTGAATCCTATTGCTCACATCATCCGCAAATATGAGGATAAAAGCGTTGGGGATTTTCGCGCAGACCAGCGAATCGGAGCAATGCTTGAACTTCTAAATAAATAAGTCAAAATGGAAAGAGATTATCAAAGAAACACATTCTACAAGTCTGAAAAATGGCTGAATCCCCCTGATTCTCCATCTACCGGCAGTATCGTTTGCTATGATGGAATGGTAGATTATTCGGATGGCCCGGATAGATGTGTTTTCTTGGAGGTCGCAGACTGTCATCAGAAAATACGACTGCATAAGGCTCATACTGATTCTTTGGATAGTTTCGTCGATAAACTCCGTGCTATGCGGAATGAAATAGATGGTTTCATCAATCACCTTGAGCAAATAAAAAAGTAATATGGCAATAGAAATCTATTACACTTTGGAATCTGACAAGTCACCTCGCAAGTGGCGTGATAGTGATATTTCTTGTGGTGGTTCTATGGCTATCTTTATGGGTTTTATGTGGTGGATGGAAGAAAAGTATCTACCCTCTCTCCCGGCTCCGTATGGGATTAAATCTGACCGCTATTATTCAAGAAGTACGGCATCATTATCTTGGGCTAAGGGTACAGGTGAACATCCTATACAAGAAGTTTGGGATTTGCAATTATCTCCAAATGCAACCCATGCGGAACGTCTGACTATGGCATCAATGATGGATAGGGGTTACTTTCTTGCTTCGGATTATCCAAAGATAGAATCGGCATGGTTGGAAGTTGCGTGCGCTATGAATAAAAAAGGTGTAGAAGAAGCGTTCAAATGCCTTATCGAAGCCATCTATAAAGTTATCCGTGAAATACCGGGTATCCATTCAATCGCAATAAATTGGACTTCGGTGGCGTGTTTCTATGAATCGTATGGAAAGACCGATAAGAAGTGCTACGATTTCGTGGCGGATAACGCAAAGGTTGAATCCCAATTCACCAAAACCAACGTGTAATGGAAGCAAAAATCACCATCAAAGAAATTCGTTCAGCGTTGGCGGTCGATGTTGCGTTAGGCAAGATTTCAAAAGAAACGGCTGACCATGTAATCAAATGTTTAGGGCTTGATTGGAAAGAGGAAGAATACAACAAGCGCAAGGATATTGATTGCTTCTTTGAAGACTTGAAGGAACTTTTTGAAAGATATGAAGCGAGTCTATATCTAAAAGGCAATTATGAAGGTGAGGTATGGGTTAAGGATTTTGCTCATAGTTTCAACTTTGGCTCGCCTGTGGAATTTGACAAAGATTTCATTGCACTTTTACCTAAGATGTGGAAAAGGGTGCAGAAAGTCCGCAAGTTAAATATCCCTGAAACAACCCATATCAATGACATCACGCCTATTTTTGACGCGATTCGTAAAGTTAATACTAAATGTCGGAATCATGTTTCAGAAAAGAAATTTGATGAAATGATAAAACCATATAAATAGTCATGGAGCAATCACTCGTAAACAAATTGGAACATAAGGCTCGCATCGCCCGTGAAAAAGTCATTGATGACCTTAAACGCGCATACGAAAAGCATAAGGATATTCAGCACTACGCCACAGCATCAGCTTGTATCGATATGTATGGTGTTGGATTGTTTATGGATGGTGCAAAGGAGGCTCTAAATTCACAATGGCGCAAGCCGGAAGATGAAATGCCGAAAGATGGTCAACTCATTCTCATTAGAGAATACTATCGTTCTGCAAGAAGTGGCAGATTTGTGAATCACGTCAAGGAGTTTATGTTCTTTGAAGATTATGGCTTTGAGTTAGAAGAAAGAATAAACAGTCATTTGGGGTATCGTATCACCCACTGGATGCCTATCCCGGAACTTAATATTACGCAACAATGAAAACTATTTTTATCCGTCTATCAGCTATCTGGGCGTTGATGCGAGGACACGATTTCATATTAACTACACTGCATAGCAAGGGGAAATATGTAGTAACTCACAAAGATTGTATCAATGTTGCCACATACGAAGTGATGTATAAATTTATTGAAGCGGTCACTCGGCATTTAGATGAAATAAAGACTCAGATGCAACACGAGGAAGGTGCAATCTAAATTCAAAAAGCATGAATCAGCAGATAAAAAACTCTATTGAAAGGCTTAAACAGACCATTAGTGAAATAGAGCGTCTTGATAGGTCATATTGGAATATAAGCCTCGGTACATCACATCTTAGTGCCTATGCAGAGCAGTTGGTTAATGATGCCAAAACTGCGGCGGCACATCTTAAAACATACGGAAAGAAGTAAAATGGTAGAACTGAATCTGACATCAGGCGAATCAGGAGCGTGGATTCTAAAACGCTTCACGGTAACGCCTCAAGGTGCTAAGATGCACAATCTAAGTGAAATCTTCAACGGAAGAAATCGGTTTATCTATCCCGGTGAATATTGGGGTCTGTTTCGTGATGGGAAAGTGATAATGAGCAATACCCCGGCTGAAATTTATGACCACAAGCCTTTCATTCGTAAAGCATACGGAAAAGTGCTTGTTGGAGGATTAGGGTTAGGAATGGTTCTGAAATGCTTGCTTGACAAGAAATCGGTAACAAAGGTAACAGTTGTTGAAAAATCGCCGGATGTGATAAAGTTGGTTGCTTCTGCATATACCGCTGACCCACGTGTGGAAATCGTCAACGCTGACATCTTTGAATATGTGCCGAGCGAGCGATATGATTGCGCGTGGTTTGACATTTGGGATAACATCAGTGGCGAGGAATATCCTGAAATGAAGCGTCTGCATCGAAGATATGGGCGGTTTGTAGATTGGTCGGATTCATGGCTTAGGAAACAGTCAAGAAGACTATATAAAGAAAACGCAAAATCTGAATTACAATGCGCACCATTAGGAGGATTATTCTGATACTGAGAGCGACACTAATTTGCGGTTGTACGGACTCCTATAACGCCACAAGCGAATCTTATACGGAACAATGCAATAGGATTATTGGAGAATCCGACAAATGGAGAATCGTGCAAGTTAATGATTCAGTAGTTGTCTGCATACCAAAATTAAATGCAAGCAGCGACCTGACTCCAGTAGTAATCAATCTTCATAAAGTAGACTGATATGAAAAATCTTAAATCAAGATTGGCATCTATATGGAAGATTCTAACCTCCGATAATTATATCGCGGTCACGACCAAAGATATAAAGAATAATAAGGTGAATTTCTATTATGGATACTACAATACTACAAAAGATACATTAGACGGAACTATCATAAAAGTTCTGATAGACAGATTGAAAGAAGTAATCAAGGCTATTAACGAATTTGAAAAGCAGAATGAAAGCAAAACTAAAGGCGATATGGAGAATCCTACGTGCTAAGGAATGGGTCTATCTGACCGCCAATAAGGATGGCAACGGCTACATCAGTGACCATAGCATCGATGGCGTTATGCCGAAAGAAGCTCCGGCATACGTGTATGTTGACCTTATGTTTTCCCATGTGACAAAACTGGCGGCTGGAATGAGAATCATCGCGGATAAAATTGAAAACAGTTATCATGTCACAAGGAGCAATTAAGGCTAAGGTCATAGCTACTGGTGAAATTGTTGAGGTTAAGGCGTGGAAAGGTACGTCAGATATATTCTTCTCCACTCTTGATATGAACCATTTCTATCAGCAATCGGATATAGAACTGATACCGATTGAAGAGCCGGTTATCGTTGTATCCCGGCTCAAGGAAGTTCTGAAACAAGCTGCCGAAGTTGGATACATCAACCAATATGGGGCGCATCGGATAATAGACCTTGTAATGAATGATTTTGGTAAGGAAGTTAACTTCCCTACCAAAGACCTACCCAAATCAGAAGAAAAGCAATGAAAGAAATTACAGCATATCGTTGTCAGCACTGTGGAAAGGTATATCTCAAGCGTCATGCTTGCCAGAAGCATGAAGATGAGAGATGTCCGGAAAATGTGGAAATAAGACCGCTCTGCTATTCTTGTGTGCATTACGCTCCAGATTACGATGATGAAAATAAAGAGCGTATTGAATTTGTCGATTATGTGGATTCATATTTCGGAACGGAGCATTATTCAATAAAGTTGTTCTCACCTAACAAATGCACATATCCGAAGTGTACGCGGAAACTATTTAACAATATCAATCTATCCCAAGAGATGCGCAAGGGTCTTGCTGAATCAGAATACTATCCTATGCCAACCCCAAGAACAGGAGGATGCCCATTTTACAAGGTCATACCTGACCATCATCATACTAATAAATAACTAAATAAAAATATGGAAAAGCAATACATTACTTATGCTCAAGCCACTGCTATTGCAGAAACAGGCTTATGGGAAATAGAACAGATGGAAGATAACGATGCCATCTACTATGATTGTCCTAACAATAAGCTGACCGCAGTTGAATCCCATCTTGGGATTGCCAAAGGAATAGCGGCCCAGAACATTGAGGTAAGCGTATGTCCGCGCTTCACACTTGATGAAGCAGTTCAATGGCTTAGAGAAACACCCGGCATCCATATCCAAATGAACTCCGTAGAGCGTAAGCGTTGGTCATACGACCTTTGCGACCTAAATGAATGGACTGATGAAAATGGCGCATACTATAATTGTATCCCGGAGCGCGATGGTTATCCAGTCTTTGATTCCTTTGAAGAAGCAGTGTCGGATGCCATTGATAAGGCAGTGGCTATCTTCGCTCCGGTTGAAATTGAAGAAACGGAAATCCCGGCACTTTCAGAAGAAGATTATATCAAATTATGCGCTGATTCTGAAAAGATGAAAGTGTATGATGGTAGAGGAACTTATGACCTGTATGTATGCGATGATTGCAGTCATCAAATCGTTACGACCTACGCGGTAAAGGGCGTGACCCCCTTTGTTATCAAATGCCGGGAGTGTGGTGGTACGATGAAGCACGTTGCCACATATAAAAAAGTCCGTCCGGAAACAGAGGTGCTGAAATGGATTCGCCCAACATATAGTCAGTACCTTAAACTATCCCCATTCACCCGTCAGCACATTGAAAATGGCGGTCTGATTCTTGAAACCAGCATAATAGATGATTGACCTATGGAAAAAGATAAAGCAGAAGAAGCAAGAAGTATTCTTAGTGACCTTGAAGCATTGGACGAGATTCAATCAACCTTAGAGAAAGAAGATAATCATTGGTGGAGCTTGGTTACCCCAGATTCTAAGAGATGGGATAAAGATGGTATCAGGATGCCTGAAATTCTTCGTGAAGAGTTTGTGGAAGCAGTGAAGCGAGCCATAGAAAGGTCTGAAAAAGCGTTAAAAGAGCTATAATATGGAAAGGATAAGACAGTTATTTGGTGAAGATTTCATCCGGGCGATTACTGATTTCAGCAAGTGTGTCACAGAGTCTGCGGAATCAATCATAAACACCATTGTTGAAATCGGAGAGGCCTTTGATAAGGCATTAGGTTACGATTTTGGTGTCACGGCAACTCATATTGTCTATATTCTGGATAAAAATGAAAAATTCAGAAAGATAGCAGAGAATCTTATAACCCTATATGGTTTAGATGGAATCCGAATATTCTACTCGCAATTATTTCCTGTGCAGCAATATGGAGGTAGAATATATTCCCTTGTCAATACTTATCGTCCTGAATGTGTCGTGGATATAGTAAAGCCAAAGACCTATGATGCTTATTCAGCAAAGTATAGAAGCCACCATAAGCCTATTCCCGGCTTCAAAAGGCAGAATCAATGGAAGCGAATCCGCTCCAATCCAAAACTCAGATAAAAGACTATGTTAGAACTACGCGATTATCAAGACCAAATATCGACACAGGCAGCGCAGTTGCTTGAGCAGTATAAGATATGCTATATGGCTATGGAATGTCGTACAGGCAAGACCCTGACGGCATTGGCGGCTGCCTTGAAGTATGGCGCAAAATCCGTACTTGTCTTATCAACTGTTAGAGCCCTACGAAGTATCTATGCCGATTATAACCTGATGCGTCCTACTTTTACAATGGATGCCATCAACTATGAATCGGCTCAGAAGTGCATCGGAAACCACTATGACCTTGTTATCCTTGATGAAGCGCACCGGCTCGGCTCTTTTCCCAAACCCAGCCAGCGCACAAAATTAGTCAAGATGCTATGCAAGGGATTGCCGATTATCTACCTTTCAGGTACACCAACCCCAGAATCATTCTCGCAGTTGTATCATCAGTTTTGGGTAAGTTCTTTCTCACCATTCAATCTATTCACTACTTTCTATAAATGGGCGAAAGTATATGTGGAACCGGGATTGAAAAAGGTGGGAGGTCACGTCCTTAACGACTACTCAAAAGCCCGTAAGGATAAGATTGATGCAGTGACTAAGAAACTGTTTATCGACTTTTCTCAGGAAGAGGCGGGATTTGATGCTAAGATAGAGGAATACACATTGACAGTACCAATGTCTAAATGGACTGAAAACGCATTGACCCATCTCAAGAAAAAGAAAATCCTTTCGTGGGATGATGTCAATATCTTGGGCGATACCCCAGCAAAGCTGATGTCTAAGCTGCACCAGTTATCATCCGGCAGCGTGATTGACGAGTGCGGAACGCATATAATCACCGACTATTCAAAGGCAAAATACATCCGTGATTACTTCGTCGGCAAGAAAATCGCAATCTTCTATGTCTATAAGACGGAGTTAGACCTATTGAAAAAGGCATTTCCTATATGGACTGACGTGCCGGAAGACTTTCAGCAGCATAAAGGCAATGATATGGTTTTTCTTGGTCAAGTGCGAAGCGCGAGGGAGGGTGTTCGTCTTGATACTACCGATGCGCTTATTTTCTACAATCTTGAGTATTCCTACCTATCTTATGAACAGGGCAGAAATCGCCTGTCATCCAAAGAACGTACTACCCCTGCACAGATATACTTCATCTGTTCCGACTGCGGCATAGAGCAGGATATTCTTGATGCAGTTCATGGCAAGCAGGATTATACCTTTGCCTACTATAAATCAAAACTTCGCGGAAGACTCCCAATCTGATATAAAATCATCCTATATGTTTCAAAAAAAGAAGACAGACCCATTAGAAAGCGTCATCCAGCGCAATATCATCAAGCGATATGAAGCAGATGGCTATATAGTTGTCAAGATTAGTCTATGTAATAAGGGAGGATTTCCTGACCTTATGCTCCTCAAGGATGGCAAAGCATCATTCGTAGAAGTCAAACGACCGGGGCAACAACCGCGACCATTGCAGGAGTATCGACTGAAAGAACTGAGGGATGCGGGATTTGACGCTTTTGTACTGACGGAATAGACATATACTTTTTTCATTTTAGGGATGGCCGGCATCGTGAGGTGGTGGCCCATTCCGGCATATAATAAGCCCGATGGTTATTCCACCGGGCAATATCTTTTATTTTGGTTATGGTACTTGTTTATCAGAAGTCATCTGGCGTGATACAACCTTTTGTTTCCATCAAAACCATCGCTTCTTCTGCCGACATTTCATCCATTCCGCCAAATCCTTCTTCTTTTGTAATGATAATACAAGTTTCATCCACGGCTGAGACTTGAGGTTCTCTATCCAAAGGATAGCCCTTAAATACTAAATATGAAGCAAATTCCTGAACAGCGCAATCGGCTTCATTCAATTTCCTGATAGCCTTATCAAAGGCTTTTCGCATTTCTGATTTCTTCATATCATTCAATCCTTATTACCACACGATACCACTTATAATCGCGGTCAAAAGCATCGGTGTAAGTGATTACTTCACCTTTCTTATCAAGCACCGGTTCAATGGCGTAATGTGTTACATTCGCGTCGATGCTTTCATCACCGCAGACGAGGGTCACTGATTCCGTAGGTTTGGGATTTAGGGTCTTGGTTGCAAACAACGGCTGGTTGAGGTCGCTTAGATTGAAATTCAGGGTATCGCTTTCTCCATCCTGAATAAGATTGAAAAGCTCACGGGCAACAGGTATGGTCAGATGCTTGCCATCGCGCTGAATAGGCTGCACATTCACACATTCAGGCAGATTGTCAGGTGTGATTTCAGGTATCTCAAATATGCCGAGCTTACCCTTAACATTCAGAATCGGTTCTTTGAATAGTTTTACATCGCGCATGACCCATTTGTATTCCGCGCCGGGGCCATCCTGCGCCCATATAGAAAAGTTTTCTTCTTCGCACCGGTCTATGGTCGCCACACCTATTATTGCAGATGTCGGCATATCATTGATTTTACCTATAATCCCCATCGTCTGCGCATCTTCTATGGGATTAGCCCATATCAAAGGCATGGTGTCTTCGTCTATTTTATGGCGTTTCGCCCCAACGTGAATAAGAACAGTCAGAGGGGTTGCCTTCAATGCCCATTTGCGGTTTTCCACATCCTTGATACCGGCACATATCAAAGACCCCCACGGCTGCTGAATTGAAAATGCTTTCATTGTTTGTTGTTTATTTTATTGAAAATTTGGACTGCTTTTATCCTTCCATTTCCGTAAGGCTTACTTTGTTGACATAGATTTGTATTCAATGGCGGTTGAAATACTGCCAAAAAGTCATTTTCATCTGGCTCATCCTTAGAATTGATTTCTGAAAGTGAATATATAGAAAAATCATCATTCTTCTTAAAAGCTGATGCCAACTTAGGGAGATAGTTATCTTTCACTTTCCCAAGTTTTGTTTTGCAATGAAATTGCATCCGTTGATAACCCACATTACTTTTACCTATATAGTAAGAGCCATCACCAAACACAATCATATAAACCAAGTAGAACCTATCACGCAAGCATCTGGGCGATTTATACATGACAGTGATGTTTCCGTCCTTACACTCTATCAATTTCTTTAACGATGAACAATCCATTGACCTATCTATGATTTTGGTGAATCATCATTTGCCACCACGGTAGGATTTAACCTGTATGTAGTTCCGCAGTTTGGGCAGGTAAAAGTGTTGGTATATTCTTGGCAGACAAGAACACCTACCGGCACACCTATTATATCCGCAATCTCTTGAAGCGTAGCCAATGTTGGATTCCCATTTATGATTTGGGATGCTGCGCTTTGAGTAATGCCTTTCTGACCATTCCTTCCGGTCATTTGCGAGGCAAGACGTTCAACAGTCCATCCTCGCTCCTTCATTACGATTCTTATAAAATTATTTGCCATAAGTTTTAACTGTATGTTTAGATGGTGCAAAATTAGTAAAAAATATTCAAACTACAAAATAAAATATTAGATATAACGAATAATTTTGCTTAAATGTTAATTTATACCTTAAAATTACCCCTATTTGTTAATAGTTGTTAAATGATTAGATAAAACTAATAAAATATTTGGTAGTATAAGATAAAACTTATAACTTTGCATCGTGATTAAGAAAGACAGTTATTCACCCTGTAATAATAAGGAGTATGAAGACAACAAGAAATAACCTGAAAGAAATCATGTCGATGGCATGGGCGTTTGTGAAGCGCAACGGCTTCACTATGGGCGAGGCACTTAAAGTCGCATGGCGCAACTTCAAGCTGAAAAGCGCGATGCAGGGCAAAATCGTAAAGTTCTACTTTCAAAAGGTAGATGGCTCTTTACGCGAGGCTTACGGCACACTTAAAGAAAGCCTCTTACCGGCTACACAGGGCACAGGTCGTAAGGCTAACGACACCTTGCAGACCTACTACGATACTGAAAAGCAGGAGTGGCGTTGCTTCAAGAAAGCCAATCTTGTGCGCATTGCAAACGCATGATTCTCTTAGCCGGGTGCGTCACCTACGGCTCACCCGGCACACAATGTAATCAATAACACAATACAAAAAAATCACGCGATGACAAAAGCAGAGCAGGACATATTGCAAGACGTTGAACGTGCTGAAATCCCTGATGATGTTATCAAGGCTATCACTGATGAACTTATCAAAGTGATGGAGAAAAGGATTGAAAACATCTCACCGGATGATGACCCATCTGCGGAGTATGGCGAATCTTGGACTAAAGGAAGTTGCGATGATGATGACTGGTTAGAATTGGATGAGCCATTGGATGAATACGAGGTCAGCTATAAGTATTCGCTGTCGTGGCGTTATCGTGCATGGACGGAATACTGGACCGACCCGGTGTGTTACCCATCTTTTGATGATATGGATAGCAAAGCCGGAGAAGTGTATGACATAGAAA
This sequence comes from Lepagella muris, assembly GCF_004793975.1. Lineage (NCBI taxonomy): Bacteria > Pseudomonadati > Bacteroidota > Bacteroidia > Bacteroidales > Muribaculaceae > Lepagella > Lepagella muris. Next base: position 105,704 of record NZ_SRYB01000001.1, on the reverse strand, counting down.
TCCGCACACCTGATGGTGAAGATGTTAAGCATAGTATCTGCAACAAAATCGCCAAGATAGTTAATGAAAAAATCAAGTAACAATGAAAGTCTTAAAATACACCATATATCGGAATGGCGAAGAGGAATGTTTCTTCTGGGTGCCAACATCTCAGGCTGAAAGATTGAATCTTATCCTGACAAAACTGATACGATTCTCGGCAAAACTTATGCCGACATCCAATTATCAATTCGATTATAAGGAAACTGAAATAAACTAAAGATATAAAGATATGAGCCTTTACAACATGATTAATGGCGTTAATCCCGCCACATTCTTCATCTTGCCGATGCTTGGTAAGCATCCGGACGAATATCCCCGTTTTCGTGATTGCTTCGTAAGTAAAGACGAAAAGCATATTGAAGTCTATACCCGCGTTGGAGGTGGAAACCGGCATTGTGGATATGGAGAAGAAGAATTGGAGAAGCATCCCAATTTTGTCAAGACCTACGATGATAAGTTTGACAACACTTATGGCACTTATGTATTTTCAGTGCCTGACAAGTGGAAAGAGGATTTTGATAAAATCTTGCTTGGTAAAACCCTATTCATTTCAGATGAATACTTCAATGAAATCCTGCGCGTCTATCCCAAATTAGAAGACCAACTGCGCTCTATGTTTCATCGACCAAAGACCGACCAATGAGCAAGAAACCAATATCATCAGCAGAAGCCGCTGCCAACTATGCGGCAAAGGATTATTTCATATCCCAAAGGACGGAACAGTTGACAAACGCCTTTAATGCCGGTGTAGCATGGCTATATAGCAATCAGTGGCATGACATCTATGTAGAAGCACCGCCAAAGTCAGGACAGTATCTTGTCATCTACCTTATGGATAATGGCGGGAAACTGGTGCAAGTATATGACATTCTGGTATATTTCAAAGAGGAAGAAGAAGATGGTCGGTTGCCGTGGGGTTTAGCAGAGGAATATGAATATCTTGCAGGAGCTATTACACATTGGGCATATATACCCAAAGCCCCAGCAATAGAAGATAACGGTAACACGCTCATTCTTGGAAGAAATCCCAAGAATGTATATTACCCGGAGGTGCATAGGCGCGATTATAATAATCTGGCAAAAGACAACGAGAAATGAAACCGATAATATTCAGATGGGTAAAGACCAGCGACACACATTTTGCTACACTTGTAGAAACCGATGCGGAATATAAGGCGCGTGTTGAAAAATCCCTTAAAGACCTTGAGGATTATCTTGAGGAACTTGCAGATAATGGCAAATGGGAAGAAATATCTCGCACTATCCCTTATGACCAATTCTCCAAAAACGACATCACTGTCAACGATGCAGGGAATAAGGATAGAATGTTTATCTTCGTCACCCTGAATCAGAGAACGGCAGAAGATATGATAGAGAGCCTTTTATATGAGCATTATACCCATGTCATCTATCTGGATTTACAGGGCTCAATGAAAGGATAAATATAAACCACAAAATATAAATGACAATGGCAGAAGAAAGCAAAAATCAGGATGCCGTCAATACCGGCAATCCCACATCTGCGGAGGGTGCTGATACCCTGACCGCCCTGAAAGAAGAAGTCGCAAAACTGACAGAAGAAAACAAGAGTCTGGCAGAAACCTTAAAGAAGACGGAATATGACCGCGACATCTACAAATCTTTGTGGAGTAAGGCTGACGATAAGGTCTCAGCCATGACGGACGTACTCAAGGAAATGATTAAGTTAGCCAAACTTGGCTGAATCCTACGCATCTGTAAGCGTTGACCGGCTGCCTATGCAGCCGATTTTTAAGCAGCCGGTTGACGCATTACCCCGATATTCCCTTTTTTAAATCATAACTATATGGAAACAACAGAAATAATTATCAATGAGGAAAGCGAGATGATGCAGTCTATTCGTGAATCCATCACTCAGATTGTAGGCATCAGGCTTAAAGCGATGAAAGCATCAAAGTGGCTGTCAAGACAAAACTCGGAACTTGAACTCGCCGCCAATGAAATTGAAGAGGCGATTGAAGCCCTATCCCGTGCGGAAACCGCGATGGGTAATGCCCATCAGAACCTACTGGTATCTCAGGCAACTTTGCAGACTACAATAAAAGATACCAAGAAAGCGGAATCTTGACGCATAGCCATCGAAGTATGGAAATTTTTTATTAATTTTGTATTGTCTGCCAAAGCTGGGAAGCCCAAAGCAGACACACAATAAGCCTTCATACACTTATTGTGTTATTGATTACAAGCGGCCTCGGAAGAATCCGGGGTCGCACTTTTTTATGTCCTGATGCAAGATTTATCATTCCGCGCTATGCCAATATCACGATTATACTGTCTGGTATAATCAAGGTCAGCAGGGATAAGAAGAGTCAAGATTGATGGTCTATGGCTAAATTATACTATATGCTTTATCTTTTATATTAAGGTGTAAGGGGCAATTATACCATTCAGTTTGTTAATAAAAGTTAAATATAACTATTTGGTTGAATTTTTCTGCAAAAATATTTGCACAATTAAATTATTTGGTTTAACTTTGCACTCGTAATCAATAACACAATTCATTCACAATCTAAAACCCCATAAGTTATGAAGACTTTAAATGAACAGGTAAACGAAATCAAGGTAGCGAACACAAGCAAGGCTTCAAAGAAAGCCGCCCTCGCTAAGTTAGGCATCACACCCTATGAAATCAGCATCATTCTCGCTGACGTAGAGGGAGCAGTAACAGGCCGCTTCACCTTTGGCGTAGAGATGGAGTGCTTCGTCAATAGTGGCGCAATCAGGACAGCCGCAGAACGCACAGGCATGGCTTATGAATATGAGGGCTACAATCACAACGATGGTCATTCATATTTCAAATTTACCACTGACGGCTCACTTGGTGGTATGCCTGACCCCATTGAATGTGTGTCACCGGTGCTTGCAGGTACTGACGGCAAAAAGATGCTTAAAAACGCTTGCAAGACCCTGAATATGGCAGACGCAAAGGTTAACTCTACTTGCGGTCTTCACGTTCATATCGGTGCCGCAAAACTGACTGCAAAGCAATATAGCAATGTGTTTGTAAACTATATGTATCTTGAGGCAGTCATTGATACATTCATGGCACAATCACGCAGGGCAAACAATGCCTACTATGCCGCCACACTGCAAGACCACAAATATGGTCTTACATCAGCAACATCTATTGAAGCAGTAAGAGGAGTGCTTGAAAGCCGTTATCATAAGGTCAATGCACATAGCTATGCACGTCATAAGACAATAGAATTTAGGCAGCACTCAGGCACAACGAATTATGAGAAAATCATCAACTGGGTCAACTTCTGTGGCAAGCTCGTCATTTGGTCTAAGAAAAACCGCCTGACTGCCCCGGTTGCAAGCATCGACGAGATACCATTTCTCACCAATGAAGAGAAATCATTCTTTAAGGCAAGAGCAGAACACTTTGCAAGCCTTTAAGACACCATATAAGGTCAGGGGTTGAAACATACCCCTGACACCCCTTAAAATCCCCTACAATCAACGTAAAACCTAAAAATAGATAATACACCATGTGCGTCATCATAGTAAAGCCGGCAGGCGTTAAAATGCCAACAAGCGACATCATCAATGCAGCCTTTCATGCGAATCCCCACGGTTGCGGTTTCATATCCCCATCAACCTTTTATAAGGGCATGAGCATAAAGAGCCTTAAAAAGAACCTAAAGCAAGTGTCTGACGATGAGCCTTGCATCATACATTTTCGCCTTGCGACACATGGCTCTATCAAGAGGGCGAACTGCCACCCATTCAACCGGGGCAATGTATGGTTTGCCCACAACGGAATACTTGACATCAGACCTGAAAGGGATATGACCGACAGCGAGACAGCCTTTCAGAATATCATCTACCCGGCTATTGAAAGATATGGCTATGGCTCAAGGCAGATGGATATGGCAGTCAATAAAGTCATCGGCTTCTCAAAATTCGCCTTTTTGCAGGGCGATAGACTGAAAATGTATGGCGACTTCATCAAGCAGGATGATGGGTGCTATTATTCAAATTTGCGCTTTATGTCTTATGTGGGTTGGGAACGGAACTACCGTTGTCACTCGTTGGCATTGGGTTATTGATTACATACAAGTCATGGGGTTTTAGCCTATGCTTCGCCCTGACATTGGGCGAAATTACGACTACTTCTCAAAGGTAGCGACTAAGCGAGGTAACAAGCAAGTTACTTCGCTTTTGTTTTGCGTCCTTTGCAGTATGCTAACGATATACGATACCGCAAACGAGATACGATTTCAGACACCTATCAACATAGGCTCAAAAAGGGTCAAAGAGTTGATGGGGTCTGACTATGTTTTGCTGAAATTCAGCGTTAGCAAGCCTATTTGTTTTCAGTTGGGCGATTGGTGCGATGTACCCGGCAACGGCAGATTTGAATTGGTTGAGTTGTATAATCCAACCTACAACAAAGCGACAGGCGGCTATGACTATGAATTAGAGCTTGAAGCCTATTACTGCAAGTGGCGAAATAAGATTTTCAAATATACCCCTGAATCCGGTGGTCGTGAGGCTTCATGGAGTCTGACCGCTACCCTTGATGTGCATTTAGGCGTATTTGTGCGCAATCTGAAAGCATTGGGATACCTATTCAACGAGCAGGAGTTCATCTATTCGATAGATGAAACCGTTGTGCAGTCTGCAAAACTTCTGACCTATAACAACACCGATATGATTACCGCCCTAAACATGATGGCGGAAGCGTGGGATTGTGAATGGTGGGTCGAAGACCATGTTATCTATTTTGGCAGATGTGAATTAGGCACTCCGATAGACTTTGAGCAAGGTGTGAATGTAGATAACATCTCGCCATCCGGCAATAAGAATGTGTATGCCACAAGAATCTATGCCTTTGGGTCAACTCGGAATATACCTGTCAATTATCGCCCTACTGATGAAAGCATCGTTGTTAACGGCATAGTCCAGAAACGTCTGATGCTACCGGCGGGAACACCCTACGTCGATGCTTATCCCAATATGCCGACCGAGGCAGCGGTGGAGCGTGTGGTGGTGTTTGATGATGTGTATCCCAGAACCAATGGGAATGTTGACTCCGTAAGCACATACACCGATACTGTCACAAACGATGATGGCGAAACAAACACGGAAACATTCTACCGATTCAAGGACAGCAGCATCAAGTTTTCAAAAGACTATATCCTTGAGAATGAGGAACTGCATATAATCTTTCAGTCCGGTTCTTTGAACGGATTGGATTTTGGTGTTATGTTCAATCCTCTTGGCGTTTCTGAAAAATTGCCTGATGGGTCATGGAATCCGGATGCGCAGCTATGGGAGGTTGTGGCTAATGAAGACTACGGAAGAAAACTCCCTGATACTGTGCTGATGCCGAAAGCCGGTGACAAGTATGTGCTTTATGGATGGGATGCCACAAAGATAGCATCTTTGGGTCTGATTGATACCGCAGAGCAGGAACTTCTTGAGAAGACCAACGAATACATTGCCAAAACAAAGATAGACCCCAATAGCTATCCTTGTACGATGATGTCGGATTGGATGAAAGAACAGGGACAAACACCCACCGGCTATTACTTCCCATTTGGTCTTGGCGACCGGGTGAATCTTATCAGCGATGCTTATTTCTTCGATGGAAGCAGACAATCCCGTATCATCGGCTATGAATATCCGCTTGATTATCCTTATGACTCCCCCGTGATAACAGTCGGTGAAACGAAATCCACATCACGTCTGGGCGCATTGGAGGACACCGTTGAATCCCTGACATTAAAAGGTCAGACCTTTGTAGGAGGTGGAAGCGGTGGTGGTGGAAGCACAATCTACCTTATCACTACCAATGACACAACCACGCCTACAAACCGCAATGCCTTTTCAGCCTTGCGTTCTTTGAAAGAATTTCTCAGCAAGACGAAACCAGACCGCACCCCATATCCCCTCAATGTCGGTGGAAAACTGACAGGTGAGAAAGGTGTGCAGTTCGGTGATAGTTTTGCCGATGGTCTTACGGGCTTCGGTGGAATGATAGATGAATATGGCAATGGATGGCTTGAAAGCCTGTCTTTGCGTAGATTTCTTGAGGTGCCGGAGCTTCGCTACAACCGCGTAGAAATTCAGATTGGCAACAAGTGGAACGCTCCCGGAGGAGGCATCGTAGAAAAGTGCATCCCTGACCTTGACGCAGATGGGAATCCGCTTATGACCGGCACTGTCATTCTTCATCTTGAGGATGGCGAGATTGGTACGGTAGCCATTGATGACATCTGTATGGGTATTTTCCACGATGGTTACGACACATCCAACAATTCCACCGCTGACTCTGATGACTCCATCGGTAACTTTCATTTCGCCGGCTTCTATACCGCATATTTCAGAATCACTGACATCATTGAAACGGGCCGCAATAGCAAGTTCCGCTATATGCTTCGTGCCGTTTCAGACCGATGGAAGATGACATTTCATCCCTGCGAGGCTATGCACTTCGTGGGATACGGCAATTTTACTAACAAAGAACGTCAGACATCCCGCTATTCAACCCGGACGTATGAACGCTATCTCCGCGATGTGAACGACTGGGAATTTACGGCAAACAACATTGGTGCGCAGTTCGGTGATTTGAGCAATCTGTCGGCTTTCGGAATGGATATGGCCGGATATTCCGCCTACCTCAACAATATATACATGACCGGACGGATAGAGCAGATGCAGGCTCTGTTCCCGCGCATGGAGATAGATACTGAGGGGGACACATTTCTTGCTTATGGAGAGACGAAGAAGATAACCTGTCGGGTATACCGAGGGTGGGAAGACGTAACAGACAAGGTGGTGAAATGGACGGTCACACGTGACACAGGAGACGCCATAGAAGACGCTTCATGGGCCTTGAAACCAAAGGTGCAGAACTTCAACGGGACTTTAGAAATATGCTTCACTCCCACTGAAAATGACCTTGGTAGCAATTCATTGGTGTTGAGCACTCTATTTACATTTGTAGCCGAGATTTCAGATTCTCCAGCCGCCACAGCAAATTTAACGATCTAAACTATGCAGAGTAATAAGAAAAGAATAAGAAAAGAATTCGCCCCACTGACGGTCGCAAATTCCATACGGTGCATAACTCCCGCCTCTCCTGTCACTCAGATTTATAATGGAGGGAACGGAGAGTATGAGCCTGACCGCGAACTTTCTCCTACAATCATACTTCCCGAAGTGGTTGCCAATGCAACAGACGGGAGTTGGCCTAATCCATATTCAAATGCTCTTCTTGCCGACATGCACTGGTTTGTCAATGGCAAGGATATTGCGACTCTTGCTGATTGGTCCGGCAAATATAGCATAGACCAAGTTGGAGATACACGTGGTGCAATATCAATTAGCAAAAATATATCCCCCCGAGATGCGGCTGAGTTGCATTTTGAAGCAAATCTGGCAGACAACCGTCTTGGCGTGAATATCCCCATTAAAACTGATAAGATAACACTTTCGACTACCGAGAAAGCGAATGACGGGTATTCAATATCAATTGGTGACAGCCCAATCATCCAATACGACCCACTAAAGGATAGGCTCAGACTATATGAGTACAAAGTAGCGCATGGTCTCATCGCCGCATCTTCGTCCACACAGAATGCAGCTAAAGATAAATGCTCCTACCTGCATGAAGTCCCGGTAACCGTTTTCAACGGCAAAACAAAAATGACATCCGGATACACGCTTCGTGTTTACCGCGTGGTGAATCAATCAAGCCTGACCTTGCTTACATCAGGGATTGATGAAATCCACACAATATCTACGACTAAGGTAATTTTTGATGTCCGACTGATAGAAAAGGCATCCTATATTATCAAGGCTTTCGTAGCGAATAAGGAGGTTGCCATGGTAGAATTGGGATTCAACCGCATTTATCAAGACTATTCATGCATCCCAACCAACGGCACTGCCATACACCCGTCTGATACCGAAAGGTATGACAGGGCTATGGTTGACAGTGACGGCAATATCGTTGAATGCCCCGGAATGATATTCCGTATAGTATGGTTCACTGACACAATCTCCAAGACCGGCGTAAAACATAATGAAGGAGACGAAACTGTCTTTCAACTCGAAAAGACCGGAATAGGCTCTACTTATTCGGACGATTGGTGTGACGTGTATTGCGAATGCGTGTATAAGCCAGCTCATAAGACCGCCACAGAAGGAACAACGGTGTGGACTGATAAAAACGGTAATCGTTATATTTTTAATTGACTTATGAAGTATATCATCGCACCAATAAGCTCAGTCATAGGCAATGGCATCATTCCGGCATCGCCCTCAATAATTGACGGGCAGGTCATCTTGAATGAAAATGAATTAAAGTTTAAATTCCCTGACATGGCACTTCATGATATAGTTGCCAAGGTTGACGGCTTCATTGTAAGCCGTGTATCGGCACTTGATTTCATAAAAGGGCGCAAATCATTAACGCAAATAAAACAGACAGAAAATGAGTAATTATTCAGCACAAGGCAGTATTACGATTAAGCGTCTGCGAAACGGTGACAGCCTTTATGTATCGTTTGACACCAACGGCAAGCCTCTTTATCAAGGGGTTGATACTTCCACCGGAAGCGTGTCGCCCGACTGGACTGTCGCTGCCAACCAGCCCATAATCACTCCTAAAGTCACATCAGTAAGAGGAAATACAGTCGTTCGTTCATCTCACCAATGGAAATGGAACGGGCAGACACTTATTTTTACGGGAGCCACAAGCTCTGATGGAATTTGGAGGACTGACAGCACGGGAAAGTTTCAGATCAATCTTACAACCGGCGACGAAGGCGGCTCACTCAAAATTATCGGGAATCTTGCCAATGCTAATGCCGTGGCTAACGGTGAGCTTGAATATTCTTGCGTGGCAACCCTCTCTGGTACTAATTACAATATCGCCAAGAGCATTGATGTGGTGATTCAGAACATGGGTGCTTCATCTTTCTATGGCTATATAGTAGCCTCTCCTCAGACTCTTGACTCAAACAATCTCACATCTCTTTTGAAAACTGGGTTACAGTCAGGAGCAGACCCTGTTACGTCTTATCATGTCAAGTGGTTCAAAGATGACACAGCGTGGTCATCGATGGATGGTAACAAGCAAGTCACTGTCGGTCGCGATGATGTCAACGGCACACAGTTGTTTATCGCCGAGTTCTATCTGAAAGCTTCCGATACAGCCCCCGTTGCACGGGCAGGGGTTTATATCATTGACTCGCTTGACGAGCATATCATCGTGTTTGATTACACCTCCACTGCGAGAGAGGTTGCCCCTGGGCAGAATGTCACGGTAAAGGCAAAAGTCGTGAACACACGCACCAACTCAGTGCAGACCCTCAACAATCCCGTCTGGAAGTGCGATGTCATGGATAAGGACACATGGAAATCAATCAAGCACAGTAACACAGACTCAATAACAATAACCACTGCCGAGACAGACAGAAACAACAAAGAAAATGATGTCGAGGTAGTGGCAGAAGTAGAATTCAGCTAACAATCAATATCAAAGTAAAATATGGCAAATCAAGATTTAGGAACAGCAACACTTGTGACTTCCGCACTCAAATCAAACTGTGTGTTTATGGAAATCAACGGCTCTGTACGCCGCATCACACTTGACAACCTCATGAATGTCATCAATACCGGCGACGAGATGCTTCTGCGTCAGGTCGCATGGGGTGTGCCACTCAAACAGAATCAGACCAGCCAGGCATGGGGTGTTATCGGCAACACCGGTATGAGAGCCGAATATGAGTCCATGTGCGGACGCTATCTTGTTACCCCCAAGGGACTCGCGGCAAAGCTGTCCCCGACCAATTCCGCGATATATGCGGACGGCACGACTCTCGATGAATCAAAAGGGAATGTCATGTTCATCGGCCCGCGTCTCTATTATGTAATAAAGCAGGACGCGGCAAGCGGTGTAGATTATCTCTGGCTCTCGCAGCTCCCCATCGGCGGACACTATATCGGCGACTGCCATAACGATGAATACATCTGCATCGCGGCATACAAGGGAAGTATGTCAGGAAGCACGCTCGTATCTCGTTCGGGTGTCACCCCGACAGGTGCCAAAACGATAGAACAGTTCTGGACTGCGGCTCAGGTGAACGGCAAAGATTGGGGTCTCACCAACTACGACCATCGCCGTTATATGATGATGCTCGGACTCGGACACTACGGAAACCCGAACATTCAGACACAGCTCGGCAATGGTGTCGGCGGCGAGGGCGGTTGGAAGGACGTGTGGAGCGCAGCTTCAAAATTGCTGACCGGCGCAACAAAAAGTCTCGGTGACGCTCTCGCCAAAATCAGTATCGCAAATCTCGTTAACACATCCGACAGCACCATACACACGACAAATTCATCACGTGTGAATCTGTTCGGAATCGAAGACCCCTACGGATGGCAATATGAGATGATTCAGGGAGTATACTGCGGAAACTCCGAAAATTCAGCTCAGACCGGTCAGGAAATATTCATCTATGAAGGCAACCGTATGCCGACAGCGGCTGAACTTTCCACCCACCCCAATGGCAAATACCGTCAGCTCGCCCGAAGAGCCGTTACGGCTAATTCAGAGGGGTATATCTCAAAGATGATTATTGGCGAATACTTCGACATATTCGGCTCTGCAATCGGAGGCGGCGCGACATCCTATTGGGGTGACTATGAGTATATCAACAACACAGGCCAGCTTGTGCTTTGGGGCGGCTATGCGAATTCCGGCTCGTCTTGCGGTCTCGGCCTCGCGCCCTCGAGGTACGCTTTCTCGTTTGCGTCCGCGAATTACGGCTCTCGCCTTGCTTATTACGGCCCGCTCACGTTCATGTCCGGCAAACAGCTCGTTGCGGCCGCATAAGTAATCAACTCCATCGCTGAACAAAAGAAAAGAACTTTGACATTCTGAAAGAAACTTCCAAATCCGTCCGAAAGAGCAATCACGGAGCGGTCTCGTTTTCGGGACGTGCAGCGTGAACGGCTCGCGGACGGTGGGTGGAGGGGGACAGAGCTTGTGCTTTGGGGCGGCTATGCGAATTACGGCTCGTATTGCGGTCTCGGCATCGCGAACTCGAGGAACGCTTTCTCGAATGCGAACGCGAATTACGGCTCTCGCCAAACTTGACATACAGGAGAAATCCTGAAAACCGTTCCCCGAACCCTGACCCTGCATCTAACTCGATTCGACTGTGCAGCGTAACGGAACTTAGACACAGTTCCGTGAAGTCAAAAAATCTCGTAAGCGGAAAGGTCTGTCTCTTGCGGGCAGACAAGCGGGGCAAGTAGGTTGACTCTCGAAAGCTCCGGGCAGGGATTCCAAGCAAGCGTCCGCTTGCCTATGTGGAATCTTTTTATATAGGTCTGAAAAAGACATGAGTTTGGCAAACACGACACTTCTTTCAGAATGACGATACACGTATAGACATGGAATATCTCACGGCTGACATATCAGACATTGACTGGCGTTCACTCTCCTGCTCAGAGATTGACGCGTTGCTGTCGGCACGTATCGAACGTTACGAGTCCGCCATAAGGATTAACGGCGGCAAACGTCCGAAACGAGAGGGACACATCATTGAGCGGATAGCTACAATGGATAATCTTCTTGCCGCCGACGATACGGCACAAAAAGGGAAATCGCAACGCCGGATTGTCAAAAGCGGCAGGGTGTTTCATGTCCCGCACCGCTATATCACACGGCACAATCAAAGAAAGTTTCAGGAACTCCGTGAACTTCAACTCATGATTCTGACGCTTGACTTCCCTCCTTGCGAGTACACATCGCAGGAAATCAAGACCGATGCCGGCAAAGTCAGGGAGATAATCAAACAGCATTTCTATCCGTGGCGCATACTTCATCATGCGGTACTGCGTGTAATCGAGCCAAAGGTCTATGGCAGTCTGATACCCGGCGCATTCGCCTGCATCAAAGGGCGCGGGCTTCATTACGGTGTCAGGACTCTGAAAAAGATGCTTCGCCGACACCCGGAATGGAAATGGTTTTGGAAGACCGATTTCAAGAAGTTCTATCAGTCGATTCCACATGAGCTGATTGAGGCAGAAATGACCGCTCTATTCAAGGACAGACATTTCATAAGGCTTATACGGATTATCCTTTTCAACTATGCAAGCGATGAAAACATAATACAGACCCTGAATGAAGAATCCGAACGCACGAAGAGGAACGCCTATCGGTGCTGTCACAAGTCAGATGATAGGCAATCTGTCCGGCAAGCGCATTGACCACGCCGTAGTGTATAAAGGAAGGAATCACGGCTACTTGCGTTATTGTGACGATACGCTCGGACTTGCAAGAACCAAGGCCGAAGCCCGCAGGAAACTCCGAATATTCTATGAGAAGTCATCTGAACTCGGACTGTGTGTGAAATCCAACATTGTAATCTCACCAATCGGACATGAAAGAGAACCCGGACAAAGGAAGAAAAGGAAGCGTCAGCGCGGCGGTAACAGACGGAAGACGCATTGACTTCCTCGGCTACTGTTTCACTCACGGCAACGTGAGATTGCGCAAATCAATAAAGAAGTCTTTCGCAAGAAAGGAAAAGAAAATCAGAACGGCAAAACGCCGCCTGGAGACACGGGCTTCATATTGGGGCTGGTGCAAATGGGGCAACTGCCGTCATTTATGGCAAACTATAACAAAAAAACGACATGAGTTTTTCAGAAATGGGAATAACCGGAAGAAGCACTACCAAGGACGGACAGCGTTTCTTCGACATACGTAAAGTCAGGGCAATGGAGATTCTGAACGTCCCTATAACAGTCTTAGATTTCGAGCCGGACGTGAAGACTCGCAATGGCGGTGGACGCTATGCCGTCAAGATAGTCTTCGAGAATCAGGAAGCGAAGTTCATCACGAACTCTTTCACCCTGAAGTCCCAGCTCGACCAGGCAAAAACAATGAACGCGCTTCCGATTCAGACAAAGCTCAAAAAGCGAGACATCGGAGACGGAATTACAGATTACATATTTGAATAATCCCAAAACAAGAAAAAGAAATGAAGACATTAGAACAAATCCCGGTGATTCCCGAAAGCGGCATCATCATACGTCAGGAGGGCGCAGTCCTCAGAATTTTCTTCGACATCATGAAAGCTCCAGATCCTCAAATCACGGACGGCTCAGAGGAATCCCCGTCACAGCCGGAAGATTTATGCGAGTGCTATAACGTTGATGTGCCCGCGCCCATCACCTATGGCTCGATAGTTTCGGCAATTGTCAATGACAGATACTCTGCGGATGACGTTCAGGCTCTCTCCGCAAACTTCATTGACGCGAAAGACACCCGAAGCTCTGTCGAAGAAGACAAGCGCGAGGAATATGTCAATGAATGGTCGGAATATCAGTCATGGCGCACGACCGCCAAAGGAATCGCCACTACCGTAATCACAATGCTCAAATAATAAATTGTCATGCCGAAAGCACAAGGCCGCATAACAATCAGGCGCAGACCGAAAGACGGCACCCCGGGGACACCGGGGGCCGATTCGGTCAACTATTATATTGTTCTTTCACCCAACTCAATAACTATAAAAGCAGACGGATCGGTCATATGTAATGCCAACAATATAACCGCAAAAGCTTATAAAAATGTTGGTGGCGTTACTTCCGAGGCCAATGATGGAGGTATGAGGCTGGTCTATACTAAAATGGACGGCACTATCTCAGATGTTGCCGCGTCTGGAGTTTCTTCTGCAGCTGCGGCAACTTATGCGGCAGTGTCTTTCGAGTATCGGATCAATAACAAAGTGGTTGCATCCGAGGCTCTTGTCATAAACCGTGAAGGACAGCCCGGAATGGATGCGGTCACTATCGTTGTATCTCCCGAGAATGTTGAGTTCAATTATTCAACATCTGTTCCTCGGCGAGTTGTCAAGATTGATGTGTATATAGGAAATAAAAAGCTGAAATATAATGATGAATACCTGTGTTCCACTCTTGGGGAGGGTATGTCAAAACCCATAACATCCGGTTTGACATGGGGGTTCGGCACCGATGATTCCGATGGATTTTACTATTATTTCAGGTATGTCGCAGGAAATGATGTGAATATAGACATTCCGTTTACTGTCACTGCCGGTGGAAAGAAATATGAAAAGATAATATGCGTCCATACGGTCAAGGATGGTACGCCGGGTTTGCAAGGTCTGCAAGGCTGCATATACCGCCGCTCCAAATTTGCTACTGGGTTTATGTTCCGTAATGACTCGGAACTTGAAACAGCCGGACTAAGATACATAGACCTTGTGTATCTCATGTCCGAGCAAAATTCTGTGCTCGCCTCTAAAGCGAAATGGTTCAGGTGCAGGGAAACTCATCATTCCTCCGAAGACAACGCCCCACAACTTACGAGCGAAGGGACTGAACCTTGGCTTAAATATTGGGAGCCGCTTAACGAAGTTGAACCGATATACACGCCGTTGCTTCTTGCCGACGATGCCATCATAACACTGATGCAATCTAACCAGATTCTTATAACAAATGATGATGGGGTTGTCACTGCCGGCTTTTCCGGCTCTAATAGTGGAAAGAAGATTCGTATTTGGGCAGGTTCAACAACACCGGATAACGCACCCTTTAGGGTTGATGTCGATGGTAATCTGGTAGCAACCAAGGCTGACATATCAGGAACTATCAATGCCACATCTGGAAAGATTGCAGGATTCAATATTTCAGGCAGTGCTTTGACAAATGGCCCAGATTTCTCAAATGATGCCTGTATTATATTCCGTAATGATACCCACAAAACATTTGCTGGAATTGGTGGCAATGTGCTTCCCGCAACAACAGGGAATAGAGCCGTAGCGCGATTTGAGAATGAGGATTCTAATAATTTTTGGGGTCTTGGTAGAAATATCGCTATGCTTCTTTCTGCTAAAAATGCAGATATAAATCATGCGTTTCTTGGCACTGGCAATGGCAATCTTGACGGTTGGATTAGTGGTTATCATTATAGTAAATATACTATAAATAGTAGCAATACAATTTATGATGGTTTTTTGAAAATATCGGAAAATAACAAGTGGATTGTCTATGCAACTGGTTCATCTTCCGGTATAACACTTCCAACCCTATCACAAGTTCGTAAAGCTCTTGGAATAGGTACATCTACGCCATTCTGCATAGAGTTTATTGTTGTTGCTGACTTGAATAGTCAGAATAGCTTCAATATTTATGGTAGATGTAAAAAAGAGGTTACTGTCAATGGAGCAAAACAAACACCTTATTTTACCGGTGAATATCCTACTATGACACATTGGAATAATGGTAGGTATGACAACCTTGAGATGGGTGCTGGTGATGCTGTAACGTTCCTACTTGTTTATGACCCCAATAAAACAGGCGTGCTTGATACATCCTATACACTGATGTATACAGCAAGGATTATTAACAGACAAAACTGATAGAACGAATATGAAAATAGACTTCTCAAGAATTGAAATCTTCACGGATGTGGCGCATAAGAATTGTTCCATTTGTGACTTGCGTACACAATTTGCAGATGTGATATACAATATGGGGCAAGGTGTCGCCGCTCACGCTTTGGCTTTGAAGATATATAATTCAGACGGCCCAACAAACTATACCGACAAGGAAATTCAACAGATTGAAACCTATATGACCTTATGTAGTCCAGCTTTCATTGATGCAATGAACCGACTTCTGGGACATGAAGCGGAAGTAGTAACAGACTAAATGAAATCCCATCTAACATTGATTAGGTGGGATTTTTACGACTATTGGGTAAAGTCGTAGATTGTCGGGGTTTAGAGTTCTTTAATCGGAGGAATGTAGATACTTTTGAATGTCTTCTTATTGTAGAATGGCATCTTGTAATAACATTTATAATCCCCATACATAATGAACGACAACAACCTCTTTAGTTCCATATTTGCTGTGCTGGGTGCTTCCATCACATCCTTTTACACGCATCTTGTCCCGTGGCTGTTACTGGGGATGATTCTTGTTATCGCGGATTTAAGGTTTGGTATTATGGCTGCCAAGAAGCGAGGTGAAAAGATTAGGTTTTCACGCGCTATCCGGCGAACCATAAACAAGATGTTTGATTACCTGTGTTGGGTCACACTTGCGGAAGTATGCAGTATGACCTTTGAGATAACGATTGGTGTGCCTATCATCAGTATGGGTATGCTGTTCATTATCTATGGCATAGAGATTAATTCATGTGTCAATAACTATCTTGAATATAAGGGCATCAAAAAGAAATTCAACTTTTATAAGCTGGTCGGCAAAGAGGAACTTCTTGATGATGTCGTAGAAGAGAAAAAGAAATTAACCATCATTGAAGAAACCGAAATCACAAAAGGCTCTTCAAACGATGAAGAAGATGACAATCAGCAATAAGTCAAAATGTAATGGAAAAGCAACTAACATTCAATAAAGACCCTAAAGGTTACTATTCAGCTGAGTTCATATCAACGGGCAATGCCGCAGTCCAGATTTGCAGAGCCGCAGGTGCGACTTTAAGGGTTCTGGCCGCCATCGGTAACTTACCACCTATCCCCATAGTAAAATTTGGCGATGACAGTCCGAAAGACCTGATATTTGAGATTGGCATCTATGCCGGTGTAAAAGTATCAATCGTATCATATTCGGAAGTGACAGACGCGAGAATGATTGAATCATAATGGAACGGAGTTCAGTTATAATCACCTTGCTTAAAATAGGGTTGTCTAACATAAGACTGCCCCAGACTTCTCTTGCCTTTCATCAGAATCGTACTGTTGAAGTCAAGAAGCCGGCATTGAAGCAAGAGAATGGTTTCGGATTCCGTCTTGAAAGTGGTAAATCCTTGTTGCTTGAGAAAGATGGCACAAAGGCTTTTGAAATCAAGCCAACGACCAACCGCCCAAATGGGATTATCCTTGAAAGCAATAAGAACACACTCCTTGAATCAGGTTCAGCAATCAAACAAGAAAACAACAACATCGATATGGAAGATAAAGACTTAAAAATAAGTGAGCTTATCCCGGCTCTTCAACTTGACGGAAACGAAATCATCCCTTTTGCCAAAGATAATGCCAATGGCAGTATGCTTGTGTCCTTACTCAAGGCTTTTATCACAGATGGATACGCCACAACATCGGCATTGAATGGAAAGCAGAACAAACTGACACCCGGCTACGGCATCGAAATCACGCCGGAGAATGAAATACGGACGAAACTTGATGTATCTCCGTTTGAAGTGGTTGATGAGCTTCCGACATCCGACATCAAGAATAAAATCTATTGCGTACCAGACCCGGATGGTGAAGTCGGTAAGAATGAATATATCGAGTATCTATGGCTCGGCGACCATTGGGAAGCCGTAGGCAAATTCATGCCAAAGGTTGACCTCGCTCCCTATCTGAAAGCTACCGATGCGGAGCGTATATACGCCAAAATATCGGATATTCCTGATGTCAGCGGTTTCATATCAATTCAGACATACAATCTTCTGCTTGCGCGTGTGGCCCAGTTGGAAACAAAAATGACCACAGTCAACACTAAGCTGGATTCAATTCCGGAAATCCCTGCAAATGACCAATGCGTCTATGCTATGCAGAATGGGCAGTGGTCTGAAATAGCCGGGTCTAATAAAGCCGTTGTTACAATGACCGCAGATGAATCCGTTTCATCTGAACAAACTGCAAATGACTAACAAAACTCGTAGAAATATGAAAGCCAAGATTGTTACCATCCTTATGGCTATTCTCTGCATAGGGATAACGGGATGTAAAAGTCAGCAGTACATTCCGGTTGAAAAATCCAAAGTGGATAGCACATCAAATAATACGGAGATTCTGATTCAGCGCGTCCAGAATCTTATGAATGAAATCCGCGTGATGGAACAAAGGCGCGACAGTGTATCTGCTCGCGACAGTCTATCCGTCAGGGATAGCATAGTAGTCCATATTAATGAATTTGGCGATATTGTTTCAAAGGAGCGATACCGCGACCGGATTCAGAAGAGCGACCGGGCAAGTTCAACGGAAAGCAACCGACAGACTGAAATCATACGTCAGTATATCGATAGTCTTCTGACCGCGCAGAAATCGGAGCTGATGGCAATGATAGAAAAATCCCAGCAAGTGCCGATGCCGGTTGAACGCAAGTTGTCAAAATGGGAACAGCTCAAGCAGGAAGTAGGCGGCATATCCATCGGCATACTTGTGGTCATCGTAGTAATAGCGGTGATATGGCTTATTAAGAAAATCAGAAATCAAAAATAATAGTAGAATAGTAGGCATTTCACATTTTGGTTTATTATGGGTCAGGGTCGTTGGGAAACGCTCCTGATAGAAATAAGAAAACGCCCCCAAAAAGGACGTTTTCTTTATTTCTGCCCCACTTTTTGCCCCACCATTTTACAAGTGGTTGATTCTTAGTAAGGGTTGCGGAAAGACAGGTATTCTACAATTCCCTTGAAATGGAATGACAAAGCAAAAAAACTGACCATCGGTAAACGATCCGGCTCTTTTGATGGAATGCCTGCTTCTCGTACATTTAATGTAAAAATTGCAGGTGACGACAATATCCGAAAGGTGACATATACCGGCAATCAGGTAGTTGTAAAATAAAAGCTCCATAATACCTATACAATCTCGAGGAGGGGGATTCAATCTGCTTGTACCCCCTCCTTGAGTATTTTTAATTAACAATCATTCAATGAATAAAATCATAAAGCACTTGCTGATATGTTGTTGTGCGTTAACAACAACGCTTTCAATTTCAGCAGAATCCTCTGTCACTATAGTCAATGACAGAGTCAGAAAACAACTCTTAGATGACAACTGGGCTTTTTCTCTTGTTCAGGATGACAAGGGAAACACCTTGGACGAATCATATTCAATCATAGACCTCCCGCATGACTGGAGTATACTTAATGATTTCAATTATGAAGCCTCCATGGGAAATGATGGCGGATATCTTCCGGCCGGCAAGGGTATATATAAAAAAACTCTGAATATAAAAAATCAAGATTATCGTCACATTCTATATCTTGAAGGGGCATACATGAATGCCCATGTTTTCGTGAATGACAGTCTTGCCGGTCATAGGCCCTATGGATATTCCTCAGTCATGTATGACATCACTCCTTATCTGAAAGAAGGGGACAATGACATAACCATAAAAGTTGACAACACCCAACAGGTAAACGCTCGATGGTATACCGGGTCAGGTATATACCGCCATGTATGGCTTCTAAATCTGCCTGAAACAGCCGTTGAACCATGGTCTCTCTATATAACCACTCCACGGGTTGAAACCGGAAATACTACTGTTAATGCTAAATTTGAAGTAACTGGACCTGTCAATGGCGTGAATGCCGTTGCAACAATCTATGACAAAAACGGCAAGGAGATTTATAATCAGCCTGTTAAATTCAACGGTCGTAATGCCGAGGTTACTTTTAACAAGGCCGCTCTTCTGTTATGGAGTCCTGAAACTCCCAATCTATATGCTATGAATATAACCCTTAAAAATAAGGAAGGCAATACTATTGATAGCGTTACGGAGAGTTTTGGAGCACGGAGCATTTCTTATTCTGCTGCAAACGGCTTCATTCTTAACGGCTCGCCGGTACTTATAACGGGGGCGTGCGTGCATAGCGACAATAGTCTGCTTGGTGCACGCAGCTATGACGCAGCCGAAAAACGCAAAGTCAAAATGTTAAAAGAGGCAGGCTTTAACGCTGTGCGTACAAGCCATAATCACCCGTCACCTGCATTTCTTGACGAATGCGACCGTCAGGGTCTTCTTGTTATTGACGAGGCTTTTGACGGATGGCGTGACGAAAAAAAACCTTTTGATTATTCAAAGCATATTGACCGGTGGTGGCAGAAAGACCTTGAATCACTGGTTAAGCGCGATCGAAATCATCCTTCGATTATCTGCTGGAGCATAGGCAATGAAGTTATCGAACGTAAAAAGATTGAAGTAGTAAAGACTGCCAAAAACATGGCAAATTTATGTCGTGAACTGGATCCGACGCGCCCTGTGACGAGTGCTCTGTGTGCTTGGGATCCGGAATGGGACATATATGACCCATTAGCTGCACAGCTTGATATAACTGGATACAACTATATGATACATATGTCTGAATCTGATCATCAACGAGTGCCCGAACGGATAATGTGGCAAACAGAGTCATATCCTCGCGACGCATTTGAAAACTGGGTGAGAGTAAACGACAATCCATATATTATCGGAGATTTCGTATGGACCGGCATTGATTATCTCGGTGAGGCTGGTATAGGTAAGTTTTATTACACTGGAGAAAATGACACAGAATTTTTCGTGAGCGGTCAATGGCCTATGCACGCTTCATTCTGTGGTGACATTGACTTAATCGGTGTAAGAAAACCGATTTCGCATTATCGTGAAATTCTTTATGGCAATACTCCATCGATTTATCTTGCCGTAAGGGAACCAGAAGGCTATTTCGGGAATATCAGAGAATCAATGTGGGGTACATATCCTACCTGGGAGAACTGGAATTGGGAAGGTTTTGAAGGTGAACCGATTGAAGTAGAGGTCATATCCACATATCCGGCTGTACGCCTCTATCTTGACAACGATATTGTTGGTGATATGCCTACTAATCGTGATACAAAATTTAAAGCCATATTCAAGGTCCCATATAAGAAGGGAACACTCAAAGCTATGGCTTTGGACAATAACGGGAATGAGATTGCAGAATCCAATTGCGTTAAATCTGCCGACAATCCATACTCAATCAGACTTACTATTGATAAGAATGCTCTGTCAGCCAATAATCAGGACCTTGTGTACGTGACCGCAGAAATAGTCGACCGTTATGGAAATTTTGTACCGCTTGCTGACAATGAAATTACATTTAAGGTTTCCGGCAATGGCACATTAGAAGCTACTGGCAGTGCTGATATAAAAGATTGCTCAGGATATCTTCATCCCACACGCAAAGCATGGAAAGGACGTGCTGCTGCAATCGTTAAGTCAACCGACAAGGCCGGAAAAATAGTCATCGAAGCAACATCTCCGCGACTAAAAAAAGCCATTGTAAAATTAAAGTCTGAATGATTATATAAATGATTGTAAATATATGAAACTATCACATGCAATAGTCTCATTAGTGCTATTTTACAATTGTAATGCTGAGGCCGGAGTTCCAGCTTATCAAGATGAATCACTGCCCTTAGATGTTCGTGTGGAAGATGCTATAAGCCGCATGACTTTGAATGAGAAGGTGGCAATGTGCCATGCTCAAGGTAAATTCTCATCATCCGGTGTACCACGTCTTGGTATTCCGGACCTATGGATGAGCGACGGCCCACATGGTGTAAGAGCAGAAATAAACTGGAACGATTGGAGTTCGAGCAACAGAACCAACGATTCGATAACTGCATTCCCGGCATTGACTGCATTGGCCGCTACATGGAATCCGGAACTTGCCGGAATGTATGGCAATGCTCTTGGTGAGGAGGCCGTATATCGCGAAAAAGATGTAATGCTTGGACCCGGCGTTAACATTTACCGTACTCCGATGAACGGTCGTAACTTTGAATACATGGGCGAAGACCCATATCTTGCTTCAGCCATGGTCGTGCCATATATAAAGGAAATGCAGAAAAATGGGGTTGCCGCTTGTGTCAAACATTATGCTCTCAACAATCAGGAGCTGTGGAGAGATCATATTGATGTGAATTTAAGTGACCGAGCATTATATGAAATCTATCTTCCTGCCTTTAAAGCCGCCATTGTAGATGGCGGCGCATGGAGCATCATGGGCGCATACAATAAAGTAAGAGGACAGCATGCGTGCCATAGCGAATTGCTGCTTAATGATATCCTGAAAAAAGAATGGAACTTTGACGGTGTAGTCATCACCGACTGGGGTGGTGCCCATGATACCCGTGAAGCTGCTTTGAATGGCCTTGACCTTGAAATGGGAACATATACAAATGGTCTGACTATTGAAAGCAAAGTCTCAACCGATTATTATTATCTCGCCGATCCTTATAAAGAACTGCTCAAAACCGGTGAATTGCCGATGATTACTCTTGATGACAAAGTAAGACGACTGTTGAGGCTCAATTTCCGCACGGCTGCCAATCGTGGCAAACCTTATGGTTCGATAGCCTCTCCGGAGCACTATGCCGTAGCGGAACTTATAGGGAATGAAAGCATCGTACTATTAAAAAACTCTCCCGTTTCAAAGACTAAGAAACCGCTATTGCCTTTGAAGTCTGATTCAAACATGAGAATTTTAGTTGTCGGCGAAAATGCTGTCCGCGACCTTACAGCCGGTGGCGGTTCATCAGAGCTTAAACCTAAAGATATTGTTTCTCCTCTCGAAGGGCTTAAATCTATGTATGGCGACCGTATTGAATTTGTCGAAGGATACCGTTCCGGCGCATCTATCTACGGACATGTCGAAGAAATTCCGACCAACGTGACAGACTCCCTACGTACCGAAGCGATTGCAAAAGCCAAAGAAAGTGACGTGGTAATAATTGTAGGAGGCCTGAATAAGAACCATCAACAGGATTGTGAGGCCGGTGACAGAATTACTTACGGACTCCCGTTCGGTCAACCCGAACTTATCGAAGGTATTGCAGAGGTAAATCCTAATGTTATTGTAGTCCTTTTAAGTGGCAACGCCGTTGAAATGCCTTGGATTGATAAAATCCCTGCAATTGTACAAGGATGGTACCTTGGTTCGATGGGCGGAAAATCCATTGCAAACGTGCTGTCGGGCAATGTTAATCCTTCAGGAAAACTCCCGTTCTCTTTCCCTGAAAGACTGGAAGACAACGCCGCTCACCATTATGGAGAAATGTCTTATCCCGGTAATTCTCAATCACAGGAATATCTTGAAGATATCTTTGTGGGTTATCGGTGGCATGACACCAAAAAGATTCCGGCTCTATTCCCATTCGGTTATGGTCTCAGCTATACAACGTTTGAGTATGGCAAACCGACTGTATCAGCAAAAGAGATGTCGGAAGACGGTACTATCACTATTACGATTCCAGTTACAAACACAGGCGATGTCGAGGGTAAAGAGATTGTTCAACTTTATATTCAGGATGAAAAATCTTCGCTTCCAAGACCATTAAAAGAATTGAAAGGTTTTAAGAAAGTAAATGTTTCACCAGGACATACAACTGATGTGACATTTACAATTACTCCTGATGACCTCAAATTTTTCGATGACACCAAGCATGAATGGATTGTGGAATCGGGCAAATTCAAAGCGATCATAGGAGCTTCTTCAACGGATATTCGCTCAACAGTGCAGTTCTCATACAAATAAAAAACTTCATGCAAGTAAAAAAAGGGGATGGTTCGCATCTTGGCGTAACCATCCCTTTTACTATATCATAAATATTCGTGATCCATACTGATTGACCGGCTCAGCTACCATCGACTTTTTATTGTCGGTAGCAGGAGCATCTTTCATGTTGACCGGCTTGTTCTCCTCGCCGTCCTGTTCCTCTTTCTTGGGAGCGAGGGCGGCGGTGATTTTGCGGTCGAGGGCGGCGAGGTCGGATTTGAGTCGTTTTAATTCGTCCTCTTTGCCCCACTGCTTGGCGACGATTGCTTCGAGCTGGGGAACGTCGGCTTTGAGTTTGGCTGTGCGTTCCTCGTACTGGACGATTATGCCGGGGATTTTCTCCAGTGCGTTGACGAAGTTCATGCAGGCGGCATGGGTGTCGGACATGGCGATAAAGCCGTTGTTGAACTTGTATTTGTAGTGGCCCTCCACAACAAAGCGGTTCTGGACTGACTCTTTGCCATCAACAACTGTGCGCTCCGAGATAATGCTGATGGGGAAGCCATAGACCTCTCCGATGCGCTTGTACTGACCGTGCGTGTCGGTTTTCATCGCCAACCCTTGCAGGTGGATACCCATATTCTGCTCGTCTCGGAGATTGCAGGTGTCGATAGTGAGATTGTTGACGGGGTTGCCGTCTTTATCACGCTGGACAACCGACGCATAGCGGGCGGCGTCCTCCTTCATTCGCTCAATGGCCGCCTCGTTGTTGGCAATGTCGTGGCTGATGGTCTGGAGCCTGAACTTGGAATCGGAAATGCCCTTGTTGTGGGCCTTACGCTCTGACTCCAATGCTGCGATACGTTTCTCCAACTTGGCTTTCTCCAGCAGGTCGGTGTTGCCCGACAGAATTGCCATATATTCCGAGAAGTTCATGCCGTTCTTTTCGTCCATTGCACCCTCGTCGATGGTTCTCGCTCCGAGTGCGCCGGATTTGAGCTGGTCGATGAATGTCGCCTTACAGTGAAGAAGATTGAACTTGTAGGAGTCCAAAGATTTTTCCACCGCATAGATGATTACATCCACCTTATTATCAGCGTATAACTTGGCAATCTCGTTGCCGGCTCTAACTGCCCGACCATCACGCTGTTGCAAATCACTTGGGCGCCAGGGTGTATCGAGGTGATGGACCGCGACACACCGCTGCTGTGCATTGACTCCGGTGCCCAACATTGTTGTCGAACCGAACAAAACTCTCACATCGCCACTGTTCATCGCCTCGATGACAGCCTTGCGGCTGCGCTCTGTCTTACACTCCTGAATGAAGCGTATCTCGTGCGCCGGAATACCGTAATCTTCAATCAGCTTGCGCTTGATTTCAGAATATACGTTCCATTCGCCCGGCTTGTAAGTCCCCAGATCACTGAAAACAAACTGTGTACCTTTTTGAGCATCGTATTTTCTGTAATACTCTGCTATCATCTTGGCGCAATGGCTCGCTTTGTTGTTCGGATCATCCTCCGCATTGGGGTCAATCATACGCATATCAAGAGCCATCTTGCGGGCATAGTCAGTGGCAATGAGCATCTTCGCCTTTTCCTCAGTTTCAGAAAGTGGGGCCCGTCCCAATATCGTGGCATCGCCACTCTCGGCAAACTTCATCAGTTTCTCGATGAAAGCCTCCTGCGCCGGTGTCGGCGGGATATTGTGAAGAATCTCGTTCTTCATCGGTCGGTCAACACCTACATCTTCAGCAGTGCGATAGTCGGTGATTTCGTTGTAGAAAGCGGCCAGCTCCGGCACCTTGATGAAGAACCTGAAGCGTTCCTTCGCCACTATATGATTTGTGACATTAAACTCAAAATCAGTAGTTTTCTTGGCGAAGATTGCAGCCCATGCATCGAAGCACCTGATCTCCTGTCTTTCAAGCTCATTCGGACGTAGATACTTGAACAGCAGGTACAATTCAGTAAGCGAATTACTGATTGTAGTACCCGACAGGAATGTCGCTCCTAAATCCTTACCTGTTCTCTCTTGAATGGTACGGATAGCGTAGAGAAGATTGAGCGCACGTTGTGAGCCTTCCGAGTTGCCTAAGCCCGCCACACGGTCATGTCGGGTGTTGAACATAAGGTTCTTGAACTGATGTGATTCGTCAATGAAAATGTGGTCGATGCCCATCTGCTTGAAGTCTACAACATTATCTCTGTTCTGATCCATCTGGTACTGAATGGTCGCAATCTTTGCAGTAAGGTTCTCCTTACGCTTGATAAGACCTTTCAGCATACCACGGCTTACGTCGTGTCCCTGCTGTTTCAGCACTTCGAGGTTTTCCTCTACCGTGTCAAGCTCCGCCTGAAGGATTTGCTGTTGCATCTCCGGCGACTGCGGTATCTTGCCGAACTGGTCGTGCGACATTATCACACAGTCATAGTCGTTGTTCTTGATCTGGTTGAAGAACGCCACGCGGTTGTCGGCCTTGAAACTCTTTTCATCGGCAAACAAAATCCTTGCATTGGGATAGGCACTCTGATAGGTCATGGCTATCTCGGCAACATTGGCTTTAAGACCGATAATCATCGGTTTGTGAGCCAGCCCGAGACGCTTCATTTCATGCGCTGCAATGCACATTATCAGCGTTTTACCTGTTCCCACCTCATGATCGCACACGCCACCGCCGTTCTGTTTCAGCATCCATATACAGTCCATCTGTGACTGATAAATGGAGTGGATTCCATACCTGTCACCCAATAATTTCATATTGAGGTCAGGGAAGGTCTGGTGACTGCCGTCATACTGCGGACGGACGAAACAGTTGAACTTGTCATTGTAGAGGTCAACGAGTTTCTCCTTGAACTCAGGCGACTGGGCTTCGAGCCATTCCGAGAAGCCATTTCTTATCTCGTCAATCTTGGTGTTGGCGAGTTGGATAGCCTCGTTGTCCGGCACCTTGATGTCGTGTCCGTCTTCATCTTTGCCCGCCGACTTCTTGATGTCGGGGACAGTGTTGTGAAGTGCGTGTTTCAGCAGATTCATACCGTCGTAGGTACGGTAATAACCTCTGACGCAGAACTCTTCCCAGATGGTCATATTCTTGCGGCTCGCCTCTGCCGAGTATTCATCCATTGAGGAAGAATATGCAATCTTTACATCAGTGTGGAACAGATACGACATATATGCCGAATAGATACCCGTGGGAATCCATCGTTCACCGAAGTTGAAATCAAGCTCATCGAACTCGATACGGCGGGGCCGGGCTTCCTCCAATGCTTTGAGGGAGTCTTTCGACATGGCGATGAACGGTTCAACGCCGTCATAGCCGGGGAAATTCTTGATACGTTCTTCCTCCCGGTCAATCCATGCCCTAACGTCATTGGCTTTAGCCACGACATTTCCGGCGATGAATCGGTCTTTAATCTCGTAGTTTTCGACTAATGGATTATAATAGATGTGTCCTTCGAGGTTATCCACCAAAGAATCCTTATCCATATCCACCAGTCCTGACATATATTCGAGATTGACCTCACCGTATTTGTTGAGCGATGCGGATAACGCCTCCATCGGAGTATCTACTGAAGTAACTTCGTCAATGGCGAATGAAACGGGGTGATCGAAAATGTCAGCCTTGACAAACCGACCATTTTCTCCGCGCTCCAATGCAAGAGCATCCCTGCCATTGGCATCCATCAGGATAAATCTCACATTCTGTTTCTCGTTGAGATTACCGTATTTCTCCACAAACTCGTCGTAATACTGATTGAGGTGTTCGCGCAGATGTTCCGATGGTTCATGCGTCTCAGCCTCGTAATTGTAGAGTTGTTGATACGTCTCAGACAGAGTAACATACAGCATGGCTCGCTTCGCCTGTTCCGGTTTGAGGGACAACGGATTGAACGTTGCGCCGTTCTTGCGGACTTCAGAAAGGAATCCGACCATGTCGTCCTGAACGACCATACTGCCGTTGTGGTGGAAGAACTGAATATCCTCCGAGAAAGGACGGGGAGACATATCGACCGTAACAGGTCCCGGCTTTTGTGTAGCCACTCTTGGCTGTCTGCCGGGTATGAAGTCGCCTTCGGTACGCTGGATTGTGGTATCACCTTCTTGGATAGTCTCGCCATTTGTGGCGACTTGTTTGGCGGCCTCTGCCGCCTCGCGTTCAAGTCGCATTTCTTCCAACTGACGGTGTGCAATCGACATCATGGTTTCATAGAATCCATTGATAGGAGGATTGTCCTCCCAGTTGAGAGAGCCGTAAAATTCCAATTCTTTCTCACTGAGCGGACGGAACTTTTTAACCGGAATATCCTTGACTTCAACACTTGGTTTCGGCTTTGGTGCATCCTCCGCAGGCTTCGGCTGACGGCGAGGCTTTCCGATTGGCTCTAATTCTCCAAAGAGATTGTAGGCATACAGGCGAGGGTCGGGATTATCGGTATAATCAGGACTAACGTCTGTCTCAATCTCTTTGGATGGTTCTGCCTTTGTTGGCTCTATGGGAGCGGGAGTAGGTTTTGGAGCAGGTTCAGGCTCAGGTTTTGGCTCCGGCTTAGGTTCTACTTTGGGCGGCTGATTGGGTGTAACCGTCTCGACGACCTTTTGCTTGGGCGTTTTTGTCAGTTTGGGGTCTTCCAACTGCTCACATATTGCCACACGTTTACCAGCCCGTACAAGTTTGGGCAGATAGGTATCGAGGGCATGATGTGGAAATCCAGCCAATTCTATGCGGCTGTCAATCCCGGTCTGGCGACGGCTCAGGGTTATACCCAATATTTCCGAGGCGATAACCGCATCCTTGCCGAAAATTTCATAGAAATCTCCAACTCTGAAAAGAAGTACAGCATCGGGATGTTTCTTTTTCATCTCCTGATACTGCTGCATCAGCGGTGTATTCGTGAGGCTCGACTTCTTTTCTACCTTCGGAGTTTCTGCCTTTGCCTCCTGCTTGGGAGTGGGCGTAGGAGTTGGTGTAACCGGGTCAGGCGTAGGCGGTTTGATTCCGTTGGAATTATACAATTCCAGATTCAGACGCCGGTGTAGCGTCTCGTCGAGTGCCTTACGCAGATCTCCGGCAATACCGTCTATACCGCCATCATGGTTATACACGATGGCAGGTTTGCCATACTGGTCAGTGCCAACCTTTGCATCAGTGCATATTACATTCTGGGGAAACGCCTGAAAGAATTTGTTGCCCGGCACTTTTGTACCCCGGTCAATGACCGACTGAATGAAAAACTCCTCGTCAGCCGACAAAGACTTCTTTTCGGTGTGCTTCTGCAATATGATAAGGTCAGAGCCAACATCAGTTCCGGCGTTGTCGCTGAAAGTGTTGTTTGGCAGACGCAGTGCAGCCACAAGGTCAGCCTGCTTCACAAGCTCCATGCGGATAAAGGGACTGGCAGCGTTCATCACACCCTGCGATGTGATAAAGACTATCAGGCCTCCCTCTCTCACTTGGTCGAGACCTTTGAGAAAGAAGTAGTTATGCAACGACTTTGCCGCCTGACGGTAGCCAATCTCCTTGCTTACGGCATACGCCGGGTCTGCAACCGCGAAGTCGCCAAAAGGAACATTCGAGGCGGCGACATCGAAGTAACCATTGAAGTCGCGCTCAATCTTCTCGAACCCCTCTATGCGAGTCAGTATAGATGGGTGTAATGCCGACAGAATTTTGCCTGTCAGCAAATCCTTTTCGTATGCCATTACTTCGGCACCGGGGTATCTGTCATTGCGCAGAAAAGAGTCAATGAAAGCACCCTGACCGGCAGAGGGCTCAAGAAAACTTTTTATCTCGACTCCCTGATATTTCAGTGCATCGGAGATCGCATCCACAATACGGCTGTCAGTATAGAAAGCGGTCAGCGTTGACGCCTTCAACGACTCCATATATCGGTTAAACTCCTTGTCGTCACGCGAATAGTCGTGAATCAGACGACGCAACTCAACCGTAGGCGCAAACAGTTCAATATCTGACTTGCTCCACTTGGCGGCATCCGCCAGCTCGTTGGCATCATTGAGAATACACTTCAAGCCTCCAAACCCGGCATACTTGCGCAGCACTGCAATTTCCTCGGCAGTCTGCGCCCCGCGCCCCTTGACACCGAGGCTCAGGGCAAGCCTGATAGCCTCGATGTTGTCGCGCATGGTCTGCAAACGGTTAAAGGCCATACTCATCAAAATATTCGGCAATCCGCCCGGAGACTACCAGTTTGAAAATCACACCCTCATTGGTGTTGAGATATTCCTCGCTCAGTTCCACATCCCTGAACTCCGGCTGCAATTCTTCAAGCAACGTGTAAGTCCAGAACTCGATGGAGCGTTCATCAAGCGATATATGGTCTGAAAATTCGTCTGCAAGTATGCCGCTTACAAAATCGTATTGCGAAATTCCAAAGCCATCAAGCAGACGTATAATGGCTTTCTCAGAGGATACATAGACTTCATCCCCGTCAAGCCTTGATTCCACATAGGTATCAGCCGCAGCTTCGGCACGTGCGGCAATCAGTAGGTCATCATCAGCTTCGGGAAAGTGATGCACCGTCAGGTAACGGCGCAGATACAGGTTATAATAGTCGAGGTCATAGCCTCGGCCATCATTCTTTCTTTTCATAAAAGGGTTTAGGGAAATTTTTAGTGTGTGAGTCCTTTCACGCTGCAAAGAAAGCCATATAGAAAGAGGCAATCATTATTTCCGGGGGCTATGGTACTCGGTAGCCTCGCAATGCCTTAATCTGACGCGACAAGCGATATTTTCGCACCAATCCCTGTCTCGACATACTGTTGAAGCCCGCAAAGCACCTGTTTTTCAAATGATTATAAAAGGCCAGTACCCCAAAATTCAATCCCTGTAATTTTCAGAACGCTGATTATCAGTGAAATAAAATTTACTTTGAGGCAACTTTGGGGTACTCTCCCGGCGGGGGGATACAGGCTCTGTAATTTTGCATCGTAATCGAAAACGAAACGCAAAATGAAGAAAACTGAAATTGACTACAACGACGTGGGAACCTTCCCGAAGTTCGCGAAGGCCGCGATAAGAATCATGCTTGAGATGCTCAAGTGCATGATGAAGAAGAAAGAGCCTCCGGTGCTCTCAATCAACGGCCGCATGATTTATCTCACCGAGCACGTGATGAAGCTATTCGGCTTCAGTGTGAGAAAAATCCGACAACTAAGGGCTGACGATGAAATCGAGTATATGATCAGCAAGGACGGCTCAGTGGTATTCCACTACGAGCATCAGGTGCAGGAATATATCGACCGCACATTTGTCAGTTCCCGCAGTCCGGAAGGAATGGAGCGAAGGAAGCTCCGCAATGAAAGATTCAATAACCTCGGCACCGGCTAAGGTGCCATAAAATCCCCCTATATAAGTTTATGGAAAATATCCAGGAACAGGAAGTGCTGATTGCCCGTAATAACGAGACGGGACAGGTAGGCGCAGTCATCGGTCAGAATCCCGACGGCACCCCGAAGATGGCAGACGCCAAGACTGCCAAGTTGAGCGACCTCGTTAAGTTCAACAAAAACCAGAACCCCATCGAGGCGTTCATATCCAATTTCATCCGTCAGGCGCAGAATCCATCGCTTTTCGGTTTCTTCAAGCTCCCTGCCGACCGCTATGACGCTATCGCTCCGGCAATGGCCGACCTAATCCAAGACCCCGCGTCAAACGGCGAGATGCTCAAGCCTTACGAGGTGGATGTTAAGTCAGTGGCTCAGTCTCAGGAGCAGACCACGGTACAGGGACAGACCCCGACGGAAGTACAGCAGGAACCGGAAACAGAGCCTAAGCCCGAACAGGAAAGTGTGCAGACCAGTCAGGAAGTGACAACCACCGCAGCCAAGGCGACACCCGTTGACCCCAACAGGATTGACTGGGCCACCATCGAACAGCAGTGGGGCGTTAAGCGGGAGACTCTCGAACAGTCCGGCGCACTCCAGTCGATGCTCTACAACCACAAGTCGCCCCAGCTCTTTACCGTCACCCCGCAGTTCGGCGATGAAAAATTCACTCTCGATGCCCGCCTCTCCTTCAAGGAGCAGCCCGATGGAAGTTTCACCCTTGCGCCACACTTCATCAAGAACGAGCCAACGCTTGACGTCCCCTTCCGTGGATATGAGTTTTCGAAGGAGGACAAGGAGCAGCTTCTCAGAACCGGCAATCTCGGCAAAGTTGTGGAACTTGCCGACCCCATGACAGGGGAGATGAAGAAATGTCTGGTCAGCGTTGACCGTCTTACCAACGAAATCGAGGCCATGCCTGTGGATAAAATCTTTATAAAGAACCACATCGGCAAAACCGAGCTTTCGATGAAAGAGATAGGTATCCTGAAAGACGGCGGCGTGGTACATGGTAAGGAAATCGAACTGAACAACGGCCGCAAGTTTACCAGCGACCTCCAGTATAATGCCGACAAGCGTGATGTCGAGTTCGTCCGCACGCAGTCGCTCAAACAGGAGCAGTCCGGAGAGACACAACAACGTAATACATGGGTTGATTCTGATGGCAACCCCAAACGTATTACCAAGTGGGGTTCTACACATTTCACAGAACAGCAGATTGCCGACTATATGGCTGGTAAAAAAATCGAGATGGTAAATGTCACTGACAAGCAGGGTCAGCCCTGCACGGTATTTCTACAGTTCAACAAGGAGAAACAGCGTCCGGTCACTGAATATCACTATGCCGACAACAAGAATGTTGTCGGTGTGGCCGAGGAGAGCAAGACCCAGTATGCCGTGAACAATCAGGGGAAGACCAACGAGGCTACGAAAAACATCACAGACCCGCTCCAGAAGGGTCAGACGGCTCCCAAGAACGAACAGCAGCAGGCGCAACAGCGTAAGCCGAAGGGACCGAAAGTATAATCACCGACTGACATAATACCTGCCATTCTCTAATGGCTGTCCTCTTCACCGACATGGGGAGGCAGACCCTCCCCATGTCTTTTCTAAACCTCTTTCAATAATTCAAACAAGTAATAATCAATAAAATAAATAATATTATGAATCTCGTAATCGCACACTCCGCTCAAATCGCCTTCGCTGTATCCCGTGCCCTCAACTGCACCGACCGTACCGAAAACGGCGATTACACCAACGACACCGGCAGCATCGTCATCACCTCAGTGGCCCCGGACTTCATCAGCCCGGCTCCGTTTCAGTATTACGCCGGCGGCAGCGACTTCATCAAGACGCTCCCTTTTATCCCCAAGAGATACCTGTACGGTATCCGTGCTGACAATGTGGGCGGTAAATTCAAGGTCAGCGACGAGGACAAAAGCACGGTCGTCAGGCTTCAGGCTCTTGTCGAGCAGGCTGCAGAGGTCATCTTCGCCTCAAACAACGGAAGTGAGGCTCAGGCTCTATTCGCTATTCTATGTCAGGCAGCAAAAGCCGGACGCCGTACCAGCCGCATGTGGCTGACCACACTGAGCAACCGGGCGATAACCTATGCCTACCGTAACCGCGAGTCAGGCCGCAACATCACACGTATAGCCCGCTCCGGTTTCGTTCACCACGGAATGAACTTTCTGTTCCGTGCCAATGTGGAACAGGCTTTCGCCCAGATGTATGGCAAGCAGTCGTTCCCGATGGAGCGTATGGACATCGCCGCGCTCTGGCTCCTTTGCAACAGCTACGACAACATGAAAGTCAAGCTCCCAAAGAAGACCCGCTATGGCGTCGGCATCACCGGAATTTGGAATGGGAAATCTGTCCAGTTGGCACCGGCTGAACTCTGGACAAAGAAATCAGAGGCTCAGAGCTTGTATGACAAGTTCATGAAACTTAATGGCAAAACTGTCATGGCTGAGGTCGTGGAGGTCAACCCGAAGGTGGAGTGGCGACACGAGTTGCTCAACATGGCTACCCTTCAGGAGGTGGCTATCGAGGAACTTGGCTTCCTGCCCGCCCGTACAATGGCGGCCGCAGACCTTCTTTTCGAGAAAGGGCTTATATCTTCACCCCGCACATCGGTCTCCTCGCTGCCGCATCATCTGAAACGTCACATTGAACGTCGCTTCCCGGAGGCAAAGGCGTTCCCGTTCTGCCCCGAAGAGCAGATACCTTACTGCCACGGAATCATCACTACCGAGCGTACACCTCTTTTTCTCAGCGACGACGAGCAGCGTGTGTATGAACTCATCAACATCCGTACAGAAATGGCTTTTGACTCAGCAAGATGTATAGAGGTGGGAATCGCGGCAAATATCGAAGGTGTCGATTTCTTTGGCACAGCCGAACTGCCCGATGATGCGGAATGTGTAACGGGTAATATAGAATTTACAATCTCAGGTGTGAGCATCTACTCGTTCTCGGATCACTCACCCGAAACCCTGACCGCCGCAACATTTTTGCACGACCTCAATGAACTGGTCAACACAGGTGGTGATACACCCTCGCTTCTTCCCGTGAGCAGCTACCGCGACTGCGGAGCCTGCCTCCAACGTCTCATCGACAACGGATTCGTAAAGTATCTTCTTGGCGACATCGAGCCGACAGAGAAGGCGCGTGTACTCCTTTCGCACGCCGGCCACCTCGAACTTGCCGACATCGGCAAGTTCATCAGCCAGATTGACGAGGTTGACGCGCTCGCGGAGAACCGCAAGCCCACAAAGCCTGTAATGAGGGAGTATGAGAACTGGATCCATCCCCTTATTCTCTCGCTCATCACTGACAAGAAGTCCTTTGCCAGCAAGGTTTCGGGCTACACCTGCCCGAAATGCGGCAACCACGGGCTGACCGTGTTCCCGGCTACAATAGCCTGTGAGTGTTGCGGATTCTCAATCCCGCGCCACATCCACGGTTACGACTTGACAGACAAGGATATCGAGCAGCTTGTACGATATAAGTACACATCGCCCATCTACGGCTTCATCGACCGCAGAGGCCGCAAGTTCTGCGAATCGCTGGTAATCGACAATCGTTTCGGCGTGACATTCTCCGCCAAAGCCGCCAAGATATATTCATAAACAGTATCGCCTATGCAGACAATCGAAATAGACAAGGAGGTATTTGAGGACATGGTGAAGTCCATGCAGTTACTTCACACAATGGTGAGCCGCATGTGGAAACTGCTTCATCCTCCTGCCGGTTCCGGAAGATGGCTCACATCATACGCGGCAGCAAATGCCATGTGTATCACAGTCCGGCAACTTCAGACACTGAAATCAAGCGGAAAGATAGGCTTCTTTCAAGAGCTGGGAGGAAACTGCCTGTTCAGCGAAGCTGAGATAGGGCGTTATCTTGACGACAACCGGATGGAGGCCGGAGGATGCCAATGACAGATGATATTATCACCAAACGCCATCCCAGCGTGATGACATTCTATGCTCAGGCAAGGGAGCTGGCGGAAATGTTTGAGGCAATCGCTCCGAATATCCGTCCGCCATTGGCAGGAAGGTTCTTCATCGAGGACCGCGAATTGTCAAGACGACTGTCACTACACCGCCGGACACTTCAGAACTTCCGCAACGCAAACATAATTCCCTACTATAAAATAGGTGGCAAGACCATCTATGATGAAGCCGAGATAGAAGAATGGCTCAACGCCAACTTCCACGCCAGATACTGATGTGATTGTGCTATACATATAAACTGGACTGAAAAGGGCGACAACCGAGTGCCATGCTCGATTGTCGCCCTTCATTCTGTCATTCCTCAAAGAGGATTTTTTCTCGGACGTCCACGTTTTTTCGGTGGTTCTCTAACAAAGTCCGTCGGTTTTTCTTTGAGGGGAGTAACCGCATCCTCCATCTTGTCAAACTTGGAGCGCATCTTCTGCATATCCTCCGAGATTGCTTCATCCACCATCTTTGCGTAGATCTGAGTCGTCTGAATGTCTGAATGCCCAAGCATTTTCGATATTGACTCGATAGGCACGTGATTTCTGAGTGATACCGTGGCGAAAGTATGGCGGGCGATGTGCGTTGTAAGGTGTTTTTTCACCTTTGCGAGAGTCGCTATTTCCAGCAGGTACGCGTTCATTCGCTGATTGGAGATTACCGGGAGCATGATGCCTTTTGAAACCACCATCGGGTGGTCTTTGTATTTTTCCAGAATCTTGGCCGGAATACCCAGTAGTGGGATAGAACTAATTTCTCCCGTTTTCTGGCGAGGCTTCTTTATCCAGCGTTCTCCGTTCTCGTCTTCGACAATCTGCGCTTTGGAAAGCGTCGATACATCAACAAACGCCAATCCTGTGAAGCAGCAGAAGATGAAGGTGTCACGAACCTTTTCGAGACTGGGGAGGTCTGTCAGGTTGAGCGACATGATACGCTTCAACTCATCTTCGTTGAGAGCCTCGCGCTTAGCCTGAGTCCGGGTATATCGCTTGTTGATGAAAGGATCCTCGTCCATCCACTTGTTGGCAAGAGCTATGCGGGTCACCTTCTTTAGATAGCGGATATATTTCACGGCGGCGTTATTGCCGTTCTCCTTGGTCACGCGGAGGAAGTGCTCGAAATCATCAATCATTCCGCTTGTGAGTTTTTTGATAGGTATATCCGGAGAACCCTCACGCTTGCTTAGGAACTCCGAAAGATATTTGCCGCAACGCTCCCAGCGTAGGAAGGTACATAAGCAGATGTCGCCCATTTCAAGTTTCTCCTTGTATTGGGCTACGACACCGTTGAATGTCTCGACAAGCAACCTTGGCCCGGCAATGTTGCCGAGATAGTGATTTTTGAGAATGACAGGGTTGATTACTTCCTCATCCTTCACGAGCTGGGCATGAATCTCACTGATTCGCGCACGTATTGATTCGAGATACTTGTTCAGTTCGATGTCTCGTTTGGAACGACCTTTGGACATGCCTTTGGCAGTATTCCAGTTTTCAGGATCAACATTTCTGTTGATGTTGAACTCCGCACGTTGTCCTGAGACAGTTATTCGTGCGTAGATTGGTGCCTCACCTGTTCTGGTGGAGCGAGCCGACCTCATCATGAAGGACAGCGTGTAATAATTTGGCTGATACATAAGAGTCAATTTTAATTTGACACAAAATTAATTATCACGTGTCATGCTCTTATGGCGCAGAAAATTGAATATCAGAGAAATATTATCATTTCAGGTGTAAGAATCGGGAACAAAGTCCTAAAATCACCTCAAATCTACTCCTATATCCGATTCCTCACTTTTAAGGTTTCCTGCTCTCAACATTATTTAACTGTTGGCATCCAGCTACTTTAACATAAAGAGTGGGGTCCTGATTTTTATGTAGAAAAACGATGAAATTGAGCCCTAAAATCGAGTTGGATTTCTGCTATCATCGTATTATCAGAGAGTTACGGCGATTCTGGTGAACAAAACGGCATCAATTCTGACTGTTCCCGAATTATACTCCGCAGACTTCAATATTTTGCCGATTTTCGATGGAAAAGGGCAAAAGAAAAATCGCTGAAATGTCTGATTTTCAGCGATTTTCTTAATTTGGTAATTTTTACTTGTGGTCCCACTTGGGCTTGAACCAAGGACTCCCTGATTATGAGTCAGGTGCTCTGACCAACTGAGCTATAGGACCCTTTTGCGAGTGCAAAATTATATCTTTTTTTTCTTTTATCCAAATTATTTTTTGTTTTTCTCTCTTTTTAATGTTAATTTTGTTGTAATTCTTTCTTCCGAAAGCCGTCAGGCAACGGGATGACTGGATTTATAGTCTTGTTTTTCAATAATTTCATTCCATGCGCGACACTCTTAGAAAATTGCGCGAAATTTTGCGCCCACTTTATGGCAATGGCGAGACTGAAGCCATAATCCGTATAATGTTCCATTATCTCAAGGGGTGGAACACGGTTGACATCATCATGCATGAGGATGCCTCTCTCTCCCCTTTCATAAAATCGGAAATAGATGCGATTCTAAAAAGACTCGTCAAGCATGAACCGATACAGTATATCACCGGTGAGGCCCGTTTTCACGGCATGGAAATGAAAGTGACGCCCGACGTGCTGATACCTCGTCCGGAAACCGATGAACTGGTCGACATAATAGTATCCGATGCCGGAGAGACCGAGGATCTGCGTGTGCTTGATATCGGCACCGGCTCAGGCTGTATCGCCATAGCACTCGCCCGCTCCCTCCGTTTTCCTACCGTCACAGCTGTCGATATCTCCGACGCCGCCCTTGCCGTGGCTCGTGAAAATGCATCAAATCTGAAAGCCAACGTCAGTTTCATAAAGGAGGATATCTTGACAGTCTCCCCCGAAGGGATCTTCGACATCATAGTGAGCAATCCTCCCTATATCGATGAGAGCGAGAAATCAGGCATGGAGCCAAACGTGCTTGACTATGAGCCTAAGATTGCCCTGTTTGTTCCCGACGACAATCCTCTACTCTTCTACAAACGCATCGCGGAGATTGCTGTCAGGAAACTATCCCCGGCGGGAAAGCTATACTTTGAGATCAATCCGCGTCATGCCGATGAACTGAGCCGCTATCTCACCGACTGCGGATTTGACGATGTGCAGGTCATACGCGACTCTTTCGGTAAACTTCGTTTTATCAAGGCCACCAACAACGCAAATCTATGATGAACGAGAGACAACCCATCACCCTTGAAGCTGCACGCATCCGCATGGCGGATATATGTGCGCGTTCCGAACAATGTGAGGCCGACATCAAGCAGAAGCTATATAAGTTAGGGCTGACTTCCTCACAGACTGCCGAAACGATCAACTTCCTTAAAGAGAACAAATTCATCGACAATAAAAGGTTCGCACGAAGTTTCTCACGCGACAAATGCCGTTTCTCGTCGTGGGGCAAATATAAGA
Source organism: Lepagella muris (assembly GCF_004793975.1). Lineage (NCBI taxonomy): Bacteria > Pseudomonadati > Bacteroidota > Bacteroidia > Bacteroidales > Muribaculaceae > Lepagella > Lepagella muris. Next base: position 67,577 of record NZ_SRYB01000001.1, on the reverse strand, counting down.
TCCAGACAGCCCTTGCCGCCAAACGCCTGCGTCCGGATGAAATTGCCGAAGGACTGAGTGCAATTGATGAGAACGACTATCATGCCGCCCTAATGCGTACCGCCATTGCGAAAGCCCGCACCCTTGACCTCTTCGGGGAATCGGGACGCGACAACCGCATGCGCCTATACCGTCATATAATGGCACGCGGATTCGAGCCTTCGCTCGCATCGGAAGCCGTGAAAAACATACTGCGAGACCCTTCCCTAACCTCAAAATCATGAAACCGGAATAATGAAACATTGGCTCACCGATCTCCTCAACTTCGTATTTCCCGCGACATGCCACGTATGCGAAGGCAAGCTTGCGCCCCACGAGAGATTCGTATGCACGAAATGTCTTGCCGAACTGCCCCGCTCCGGCTACCACCGTCGCCCGCTGAACCCAATTGAGGAGCGTCTTGCCGGGAAATTCCCGTTTGAACGCGCCACCGGGCATTTCCTCTACAACCGCAACGCCCCGATCTCGACCATCATACAGGATATGAAATACCGACATTATCCCGGAATCGGACAGATGCTCGGAAGAATCGCCGCAGAAGAGTTATTCCCCTCCGGCTTTTTCAATGACATAGACGTGATCATACCCGTGCCCATGCACTTCATCAAGCAGGCTATACGCGGCTACAACCAGACCCACCACATCGCCAAGGGAATAAGTGACGCCACAGGAATACCGGTAAGCCTCGCGCTGAAGGCCATACGTCCGCACCGCACGCAGACCTCACTCTCTCATCAGCAACGCCTTTCCAACACATCCGATATATTCTCCGTGCCGGATCCGCAGGAATATGCAGGGAAGGGGATACTGCTCGTCGACGACGTATGCACCACGGGCTCCACACTCTGTTCCGCAGGGAAAGCGATCACCGGAAGCATCCCCTCCGCCCACGTGAGCGTGTTCACTCTCGGGGTAACATTCTGATGAAATCAGTGCGAATTAACACATTTTTACATTTCCACAATCATTTTTTCTTCCGTTTTGACGTTTTATGTTTGGATGTTTTTGTAGATAAGTGTAATTTTGCACTTTCGTGGAAAGGGCAATCACGCCTTTTCTCAAAATGCTACAGGTCTTTTAATTCAAATAATCGCCACTGTATTATGAAAAAAACGGAAAGAATTCTTGCCGAGAAACTCCTTCAGGTGAGTGCCATCAAACTACAGCCACAAAATCCGTTTGTGTGGGCTTCGGGATGGAACTCCCCTATCTATAATGATAATCGCCGCATACTCTCATATCCCGACATCAGGAATCTGATAAAGGTAGAGTTCGCGCGTGCCATTCTCGAGCATTTCCCCGACGTGGAAGCCATTGCGGGAGTTGCCACCGGCGCAATCGCCATCGGAGCCATCGTGGCAGACACATTGGGTCTTCCATACCTGTACGTCCGCGCCACCCCGAAAGACCACGGTCTTGAGAACCTTATCGAAGGGAATCTCATGCCCGGAAAGAAAATCGTGGTGATTGAAGATCTTGTATCCACGGGAGGCAGCTCGCTGAAGACCGTCGAGACCTTGCAGACCTACGGGAGCGAAGTGATTGGTATGACATGCCTTTTCAGCTATCAGTTCCCTATGGCGATCAAGCGTTTCCATGAGGCTGACATCACCCTCGTGCCTCTTTGCACGTATTCCGTAATGCTGGAAGTTGCCGAGGAAAAAAACTACATCAGTCCGGCTGAGACGGAAGCTCTCCGCGAATGGAGAGAAGACCCGGCAGATTGGGCTCCTGATTTCAAAGAATAACCCAAAAGCAATAAAAAAGATATGGCAACATATAACAGCGAAGAAATCTCGCTCATGGCTCCCGCCGGAGCCGTCTACTCCAAGCTATCGAATCTCGACAATCTCCGCAGCCTTCTTGAAAAAGTGCCCGCCGACAAGATTCCCGCCGACAAATTGGAGATGTTCAACAGCATCTCAGTCACGCCCGACTCTGTGACAGTCCCCGGCGGTCCGGTAGGCGCACTGACATTCCGTATGAAAGAGAAAGTCGAGCCTACGCTTATAAAGCTCGCGGGGGAAGGACTTCCTCCGGGAATCGCACTCTCCCTTTCGCTTCACATCACCCCCGAAGGTGAATCCACATCAAAGGCAAAGGTGACGATCGACATCTCCATACCCGCCATGCTCAAGCCCATGGTGAGCGGTCCGCTCCAGAAGATGGCAGACCAGTTCGGTCAGGTGCTTAGAGCAATCCCGTTCGCATGAGAATCGGGCGTTTGCTGACAATAAATGCCGTCGTAGCCATTCTCGCATCCATCACTGCCGGATGCCACAGCGTAGACGATGACCGCATACCATCCCTACCGGTAAACATCTCGCTGGCAGACCAAGGCACCTGGAACACCTACGGCGTGGCAGGATTCGGATCCTCCCGCAACTTCATCCTCTCCGGCAACGAGGGGCGTGAACCTTTAGGATTCCCATATACCCAGACTTCCGCCACCGGATTCGGTGGCGTGCTTCTGATAAGCGGAATGGATCCCTACACAATGACGGCAGACATGCCTCTCGCATACGACCTGGCATGCCCCGTGGAGATGAAACGCACGGTGAGGGTGTACGTCGAAGGGGATATGTATGAGGCAGTGTGTCCTGAATGTGGATCTCATTACGACGTGACAATGGGTGGCGGCACTCCATTGTCAGGACCGGCAGCCGCCGGCGACACAAAATACGGATTAAGACGCTACCGTTGCCTCCCTACAGCCAACGGTGGATACATTATAACTAACTGACAGGAGAACGTGCCGCATCAATGGCGGCACACTCCATTAAGTTGATTGAAGATGGACTTGATTGAAAGTCTTTTTTATATGATCTGGCGTGGCATCGCCATAGGAATCCTTATCTCAGCCCCAATGGGTCCGGTAGGGATATTATGCATACAGCGCACGCTCGACAAAGGACGACGCCCCGGATTCTACACCGGAGTGGGTGCTGCCATATCCGATCTTTTCTATTGCCTGCTGACAGGATTCGGTCTGTCGTTCATCCAGGAATTTCTCGAACACAACCAGAACGTCATACAGCTTGTCGGGAGTGCGGTGCTTATCGGATTCGGAATATACCTCTTTAAGAAGAACCCGGCATCATCTCTCAAACCCGCCGTAAGACCCGAACCGGTGTCACCGAAGAAGAATATACTCGGAGGATTCCTATTCACATTCTCCAATCCACTGATACTCTTCCTTATAATCGGTCTCTTCGCACGATTCAATTTCCCGGTACCCGAAGTGAAGTTCTACCACTACATAATAGGATTCCTGGCAATATTCACGGGTGCCGTCGCCTGGTGGTGGATGGTCACTTTCGCCATCGACAAAGTGAGGGCTCACTTCAACTTGCGGTCGATGTGGCTCATCAACCGGATAATAGGCACCATCATACTCCTATTCGCAATAGTAGGCATCGTGACCGGCATCACAAATCTCATATCATGATCTTATCCCTACGTCTACTGACCATAATCATCCTCATATTATCCGGACTGCAGGCACTCCCTATGAGTCCGTCACCATCCACTGTCGGCAAGAGCCTGAATTGGAACCGTGGGCGCGGATACAATCCCTTCCGTTATGCCACGCCCGACGGCATCACGATATGCAACCGGTCGGATTCCATTGTGTATGACTGCATACCCCTAAACCGACCCACCTCCGAGCTCTCCATAACCTTCCGCGCCTCCAACCGCGCCTTCCATCCCTCGAAAAAAGCCACCTACACCTCCACCGACAGACGCAAGCATACCGCAAAGAATCCCGCCTGGAGCTTCATGCTCATATCCACCGACAACGACACGCTTTCAATAACGGTGCGCGCCATCGAGCAATCCGACCAGATATCATCATCATCCGGACTATGCGTGGAGGCGGTGTTCTTCGATAAGGCGGTGAAGATCACCACCTGCCCTCCCTCCAAGAAATTCGACTGCTATACAGGCACCAATTTCTGGCATCTTTCAATAAAAAACAAGACAATCACCCTCTCCGGCGGCAATCGCGATGAGAACATGGTATTCGAATGCCCCTACAAAAGCAAAGACTGCTCCTCATTCGGATTCGCAGCCTATCCTGGAGCAGACATAACCCTGACCGACATATCATTCTTCGACCTCACCCCGCAATCATACGAGCCTCATCCCAATTGGAGCGACACTGCAATGATTGAGGAACGGATAAACGCCTCCGACGATCCGCTGGAAGGATACTGGATGGTATTCGACCGTACCCTTGACGAATCGTTGCTCAGGCTCGGCGGCGACTATCGACTGGCAATAGTGAAAGACAACGGAAGGTATCTTCTCATCTACCTCTCAGGAGCAAAGATCAATCCCACGTTCTGGAAGACCGGAATGGTAAAGGCCATACTGAATCCCGACCCATATCCCGACACGTACAGCGTCATGTGGTATGACTCCGAAGGGATGCCGCTCAATAAAGACATCAAGGCTCAACGTGGAGAGGGCGACACTCTCCTGTTGCAGTTCCCATACCAATCCTCAACCCTACGCCTGCGCAAACCGATAAGCAGCCGGTAATACTGAGTATACTAAAATAAAAATATCGGATTTCTTGATAATTTTGCCCATAATTACCATACACCACACCTTATAATCATCCACTTATGCCCCCCAAACCCTCAACTTAACATCTTTTAGCATTTAATAACATAAAAAATCATTGGAGATTATTTGTTTTAATATAAATTTGCAAAATTCTTTTTCTGATTAACTTTTAGTTATATCATGAAATTCTTTTTTACGATATATCTGTTATTTTGTTATCTTTTGATTAACGCAACACAAAGTTCCGATATGACTCTTATATCTGCAAGAACTATCGGAACAGACTCCTCTTGCGGACATACGGATAACACAGAAATCAATCGTGACACCATCTACACTCAGATCCATTTTCGGCAAGGATATTCACGTCTGGACACAAACTTCTCCGACAACAACATCCGGCTACGACATCTCACATCATTGCTCGACAGTATTGCCTCCGCCCCCACCGTAAGGCTAAAATCTGTGTCTATAAAAGGTTCCGCATCCCCCGAAGGTCCATCCGACCTCAACCGCCGGCTCTCCGAACGACGCGCACTCTCCGCCCGCGAATACATCCTCTCCCACACAAACCTCCCCGACTCAATCGTGACCATACTCCCATCCGACGTAGACTGGGAGATGCTTCACACACTCGTGACAGACACCGACATGCCATGGCGCGATGAGGTGCTCGACATTATATCACACACACCCATCTGGATATTCCAAGGGAAAAGAATCGTGGGCGGAAGGAAGAAACAGCTGCAGGACCTGAATGGAGGACGCGCCTGGGAATATATGTCGGAGCATCTATTTCCTACAATGCGCAACGCACACTACCGCATAATATATGAATGGGAGACTGTGGAACCCATCCCTTGCGAAAATATGCCGGAGGCAAACGCCGACTCACTGTCAATGGCTACACAATCATTTACCGACACAGTCGATTCTCCACTATCCCATGCTTCCGGCACGACGTATGCAACCGATATCACACCCTCTGCCAAGAGCAGACCTGACTTCACGATTCTACTAAAGACCAATCTGCTGTATGATGCCGCCCTCACCCCCAACATTGGGGTGGAGATCCCCATCGGCAAGCATCTGTCGGCTGAGGCGAACTGGATGTATGCACGCTGGAACAAGGCCTCAGTCCATAAATATTGGCGCATCTACGGAGGCGACCTGTCACTCTACACTCGTCTGGGTAGACTACATTCCTACAGCGACCGTTTCGCCGGACACTTCATCGGACTCTACGGACAGATGGCTGTCTACGATTTCCAGTTTGGAGAGCGCAAGGGCGTACTCTCCGACAAATGGAACTATGCTGTCGGCATCGTCTACAAATATTCTCTCCCCGTGGCACGCCGTCTCTACATAGAATGTTCTCTGGGAGTTGGCTATCTATGGGGCACATATAAGAAGCACCGTCCCATCGATGAATGCGATGTATGGCTCTCCACCCACCGTCTGCACTGGCTCGTGCCTACACGTGCCGGAATATCCCTGATATGGCTTATCGGCAAGCCCGCCTGCAATAAATACACGAAAGGAGGTGAGAGATGATACGACAGTCTAACCTCATATCGACATTCATTTGTCTCACAGCCATCTTCATACAAGGATGCTCACAGCGCGAGCTATGCTACGACCACACCCACGGAGCCATCGTAGACATAGAATTCGACTGGAGTCTTGAGCCGGATGCTCATCCCTCCACCATGGTGGTGTGGGCATTCCCCACAGGGGGAGGCACAGGCACGCGGGCGGAGTTCTCCGGTGTGAGAAGAGATGCTGTCACGTACCAGATGAAGGTACCCGCAGGCAACTACACAATGGTGTGCTACAACGGTGACACCGACTTCAACCGCGAGAGGGGCAACACCTTGACAACTACCGTCATTACTACCGATTATAACTCTTTACTCAGCCCCCTCAACCGTAGCGACGATGGTGCACCCCGCCCCCCACAGAGCGAGGACCAGCCGATCCACAATCCGGCAGATCATCTCTACGCCCACATCCACGACACACAACTGAACGTCGACGAGAAAACCGGTAAAGGACATGAGATTGTCCATTATACCGTGAGATTTACCCCGCAACGCGTGTCGGCAATATGGCATGTGCGCGTGGATATACAGAACTTCTCGTCCGACCTTCAGGCGAGTGCCGTGGTCACAGGTGTGGCTGAGCATTGGAGAATATCCACCGCGCTACCGGGAGGAAACGACACGACAGTGCCGTTCGGACTCACCACTAACGATGATACCTCCCTTACCGCTACATTCGCCATATTCGGCGATGTCTCCCCTCATGACGTGAAACACTATCTGAGAATCTACACAACTTCCAAATACTACTACACCTACGACATCACCGACCAGGTGCATGACGCACCCGATCCCAAGAACGTCTATATTGTAGTGAGCGGCTTGAGACTCCCATCAGCCGACGGCACCGGAATGACCCCGGGAGTGAACGATTGGGACGACACGGAAGTGGTGGAGATTCCAATGAAATAATTATAACAACTCAATCAAATCAATTATAAATCACTTATTATTAACACAAAACTTTTAACCTTGACAGCTTTTGCCGGATTGATGGTCAGTTCGTGTGTAAGCGATGACGTGGTTACGGAGAACACTGACCCTAAAGGTGGAGCCATAACCTTCTCTGCATCCGTGGGACGCTCCACGCGTGCAACAGAAATCAAAATTGGCAATCTCGGTGATTTCGGCGTTTTCGCCCGTGGTGTAAATCCTTCCCAAGGAACTTTCCTTGACAATTTCGTCATAGGAGAGACTAATCCGGAAATTGCTAAACGTTATAATGCCAGAGAAGAGGCCTCTGACCGCTGGGATCTGAACACCAAGATCTACTGGCCATCAGACGTAAGCGATGTCCTGTTCTGGGGATTCACCTCTCGCATAAATACGGATGAGGAATATCCCGATATTTTTGGAGGGAATGGAAAACTTGGATTCAATAAAGACAACGGTCCGGAACTTAAAGGATTCTCACCCAAACGCTCCACACGTAAAAATGGCGACAATTATCTTAATTATCTGGATGGTAATATTCAGAGGGATTTGGTAGTGGCCTTTACCCACGTGCATGGTGCGACAAGTAATGTTAACCTCAATTTTGAACACGCCCTGTCTCAGATTAAAATATGGGCGAAAGGTGGCACAGGCAACAACAACCACCGTATTGTCAAGATAAAAGGGGCATGGATTGTAAACGCCAGTTCAATCGGCGACCTTTCAGCCAACTATAAGTTTAAAGATAACGAATCTACTGATGATTTCTCTTGCGGACATACGTGGGAACCAAAGACTGATTCCCACGTTGCATACGGATCATTTCATGAGACACCCATAACACTCACAACAGACCCCAAAAGTATTTTATCTGCAAACAATATAGGTAGCCTTATGCTGATCCCTCAGAAAGTCAAACCCTGGGAAGGGAAACAGCCGGGAATCACCTTTGAGAACGTAAACACCCAAAAGGCATACATCCTTCTTTATTGTCGCATAGAGGCATTTCATGGATCAAAAGAGACTGATGATTATCCAAATACCCCGACAGACAAAACAGATATGAATGCTTCCCACACTCATCAGCTATTCCCCCATACCGACAAATGGGATGAAAATGCATACGGCTATACCTGCGTGCCTATAGAAATCGACTGGCAACGTGGAAAAATATATAAATATGTGCTCGATATTTGCGGACCATCTACAGGTGGCGGTGTGTATCCTCCGAATCTTCCTGATTCCATACCACCGGGAATCACACCTCCCGATGGGAAAGTGCCAGGCGACCCGATTCTGGACGAACCCATCAAATTCCAAGTATCAGTCTCCGACTGGGATGACGAATGGAAAAATGGCAATGAAATCCCAATGTAATAACCATTTCACCAAACAACTACTATAAGAGCAATCGTTTATAGGGAATAAAGGTTCTTCGACCGGGCACACAAACCACTTGTATAAATATGGGTGTGCCCGGTCAATATCCATAGCATCTCCTCCCTCAACCATAGACCATAAACCATAAACAATACCCCCTATGCTCCCCCGACCGACACATAACTTGCTAAGACGACTGCGGATAGCACTATCCTGCGGCACATGCGTCGTGTCGTGTGCAATGATCTGTTCTTGCTCCAATCCGGAAGTCCCTGCGCTGACCAACAGGCAGACTCGGATAAACATAGATTGGAGCGGATTCAGCAAAGAAGTCCCCACTGGGATGACCGTGATGTGCAGGAATACGAAAACCGATGAAATCGTTCAGACTATATCCAACAACATACTTGCCGTCACTCCGACTCTACCCATAGGACAATACCACATCACCGTGTTTAACCTTTCGGAAAAGGAATTTGACAACATCAATTTCCAAGGATTGGGCACCACAGATTGCGCCGCTGTCGCGGCTGAAAAGGATGCTCCTCAATGGCATCCTCATCCTGCCGACGGCGACAAATATATTGCAAGAGAACCCGAATGGCTGGCTGCCGACATGACTCTGACAGAACCTGTCGAGAACATCCCCACAGGTTCAATGACCGAGCCGGACACCATCGGCACTCTCCATCCTAAGAATATAATCCACTCTCTCCACCTCACAATCCTCACTGAGAACATCAGCAACATACGGGCTGTACGCGCCGCAATAAGCGGACTCGCTGCCACGCGTAACCTTGACGGCACCCCACAACCCAACAACCGCCTGACCGTCACGCATATCATTGACTCTGAACAATGGTCACGACAGTCTCTCCCCTCCGCCTCCGACTCAGGTAAGCTTACGGCAAACCTACGGTGTTTCGGACTGCCTGCCAACCATAACGCCACTCCGGAAGAGAACCGACTTGAGCTCCAGATCATGCTTGCCGACGGAAAAACCGTAAAGCAATTCCTATTTCCCATAGGCAACCTGATCTCCGGAAATACTGACTCCCCCAACCGACGTGGCGACAACCTCGACCTTTTTCTTGAATTGCGACTCGACCCTCCCTTGCCTCCCGCTTCGACAGGCAACAGCGGTATCGATGCCTGGATTGATGATTGGGATGACTACATTGACTTCAACATCCCGATTTAGGATCTCTCTCACAACAACTAAACAGACAATAAGCAGATGCAGAAATCCATAATATATCTGACTGACCGCATCATAAAGTGGCTTCCATCAGCTCTCGCCATCGCAGCGGAGCTCTCTCTCGGCAGCTGCTCGCAAGAGTATCAGGGAGAAGGGCCAAGCGGAGTAATAACGTTTGACGCCTATCTACGTGGTAACTCCACGACGCGTGCCTCCGTGATAGACGTGGAAAAACTTAAACTCACAGGCTACGGAGTGTTCGCCTTCGATACCGGTCAGCAGGGTTTCAATCCCGAGGCTGCAGGCGGACACGTGCCCAACTTCATGTATAATCAATTGGTGGAATGGCTCTCATCCGCAGACTCCCCCGCTAATGGCACGTGGACCTATTCCCCCGAAACGAGCTGGACAGGGAATAACATTTCATTCTTCGCTTACGCACCATACGCCGGTTCATTCGGGGAAACATTCGGCATCACCTCTCTTTCCGGCAAGAAGGAGACAGGCGATCCGAAGCTCTCATTCAAGATGAGCGCAGACCTACTCCGCCAGACAGATCTTCTCTATGCGGATGCCGCCAACACGATCGACCTTATGTCTGGAACTGTACAGTTTAACTTCAATCATGCACTCTCCCGCATAAGTTTCCTCCAGCCAAAGACTGAGGGACTCGACCCCAACACCACAATCACCATAACCGGACTGACACTGCAATCCCCTCAGTTCGCAATCTCCGGCACACTGAACCTACGCACCGGCGTATGGGGAGATTTAGTCACCAATCAGTCGAATGCATCCGAAGAGATCAGCTATCACCTTGACGCAAACGGCTTCATGACAGGCAGCGGCGACAACTCATCGACTTCCCACAACAATTTCCTCATGATTATCCCCTCAGGACCGACCGACTGCATGATAACAGTCACCTACAATATTACTACCCACGATGATCTGCTGACCGATGGCTATATCAAAACCGTCAACCGATGCTCAGCCAATATACCACTCAATCTGAAATCTGGGAAAGCCTACGAACTGCAATTGTCAATCTCTCCGAAATCCATAAGTCTCAGTGCGGAAGTGGCTGATTGGAATGAAGATGAGAACTCGAATTGGGGTAGTGAAATAGAGGGATGACAGAAATAAAAGCAATTACCGACATGAAAAGATACCGACATATCATATTATCAATGCTCACGGCATTATGCTTCAGTTGCACGGATACAGTTGAAGAGATGCCGGATGCCGGGGCTCGTGCAGTATACTTCTCCATATCCGACTCCGCCAATGTGCAACATCAATCCACGAGAAGCGACGTGGCATTTGCCGCAGGGGATAAAATAGGCATATTTGCCTGCTATCGCGACACGAATAACTCCCCCACAATCTTCTCGCCCAATTTCATGCACAACCAGCCCGTGGCGTATGACGGAAACATCTGGACATATTCACCCACCAAATACTGGCCATCCGATGGAAGCGTAGATTTCTTCGGCTACTATCCCTACGATGTGAATCATCAGGAAATAGACGATGCGTTTCATCATGAGTGTGTCACCGGATTCGAGCGTCTGTATGGCGCACACTCGCTTGTCAAAGCCGACAACAACAATCTATCAGGCTCCGATTTTGAAAACGACATACTAAGGCTGAATTTCCTACCGCTTCTCAACAGGGTCCACTTCCGCGCTGTCACAGCAGAAGGTCTATTTGATGAGGTGGATGAAGAGCTTTATAAAGATTGCCGGTTTCTTATACGAGAATTCCGTATCTGGGGATTCCCGAAAAACTCAATCTACTCTATCCACAACAAGCAATGGATATGGAGCACCGATTGCGAATACTATACAAAGGAGGATCCTCTCGACCTGAGCGATGCTTTGAAGAAAGTCAATATTGAAGAGGTCGTGCCCGGGTATAAGTATGATCCGGCTAAAGGATATGACACACAACGTGCGCTGATAGTACTGGAAAGGAGTTCAGAGAACACCGAGCTGGTGCATTTCTTCAATCAGCCTGCCAACCTTATACCTCTGACAGAAGAGGATCCGGACAACGAACCGATGTTTCAGGTGGTCTACGTAGTACTGACCAATCCCAAAGGATCGCAGGAGTATAAGGAATCGGGAATTGTCACACGTTCGGGAAGTCTGAAAGAGGCATTCAGCAATAAAGGTCTTATTAAGAAGAATCTTCACATCAACATAATCTTCAGTGTGGATGGTGTCACTGTGACCTGCAACCTCTACGACTACAATCACAAACCGATGTTCTGACCATCATCCCACAACCTCTTCCGAACTCCGGCATAGTCACTTGTCTGCCTCTTTAAGGGATATTGACTTTATGCCGGATTTGCGTGCACCCACGTAGCCGGTTATCACCTCATCACCACGCCTTATATCCGCCGCATAGAACGGAAGATCGACAGCTACAGAGTGCATCATAAACTCATCATCCGGCAGAAGCTTTATGTTCTGCGCCTCCAAAACCCTGTATCTGTGGTCTCCGAGATAGAGAAGCGAACAGGATTTATCCTTCTCCCAACTGATGAGAAGCACGTCACCCTCTTTCAGATTGTCAGACTCAATCATGTTATCATTAAGGAAATGGGAATTCTCATCAAGCCCCAACGTGCCATACCGACGCAGGAAATCCTCCCAATCATCGAAATCATTGAAGCGCGACAATATGTTGAGGATATTGACGGAGGGGACATTACTATAGTTGACGTAGCCCCACAGTCTCTTGGCAGACGACAGACTTATCGAGTGCCCCACCTTCTTCTTAATAGCCACAATCAACTGATTAAACTCGCTCGGAGTCTGCGGACGATAACCGAGATTCTTATCAGTTATCTTTATGAGACCGATAAGTTCCTTTTCATAATTTTCCATATCTGTTGGTGATTATATTAGAGGGATGATTGATTATATCAGAGAGATGATTATGAAACTCCATATCAATATAAGGAGCAACACAAGTATATACGTAAGTATCCTTGATTCAAGAAAAGACCTTATTGAATCGACGATTCTCCATCCAGATGACTGACGCAATATACCGGAGAAAGAATCTGGACGCACGTCGGGATTAGGGTCACTGCATCTTTTTGCCACTCTCATCAATTCGGAATCGTCCGAGATTCGGGCAAGTGCCTTCACTATCACCCCGAAAGAATAGATATCGCTTTTCACCGACGGTTGCGCCACGCCATCAAGCAATTCCGGTGCTATATACTTGTTGGTGCCGGCGGCTGTCTTTAGAATCACAAACGATTCACTGTCGGAATGGCTGAAATCAATCAGTTTCACCCTCTGCCCCGAATAGGTGAGCATTATATTCGCCGGCTTTATGTCGCGGTGCAATATCTGACGGCAATGCAGATAGTCAAGCGCATCGGCAATCTGCACCACAATCGGACGCACCTGTTCCGGCTTCAGATGACTCTTCATCATCGCCTCATCCAGAGTCTCGCCATCCACATATTCCAGCACTATGGCATTCCCGATGCCGTCGATATGTTCAAAAGCTATGGTGCGGCGAATATTGGGGTGATCTACATTGATACCCAACTCAAATTCCTTCGCAAGCAGCACCTGATACAGCGAATCATTGGTAAACTTGCTGTTTATGCTCTTGAGCACATACCGCTTGCCATATCTGATCGCTGACGACAGCCTGAACGGAGCTGACTCCGACCCATGAAGCGTGATGATATTCGAATATTTAGCCGACATTAATGAGCCGACGTCAATACCGATGCCGGAATCCGAATCCGTGACAAAGCCGGAATCCGAATCCTCCACAGATTGAAATGAGTCGTCAGATATATCTGTCATATTATTATTCAATTTCTGAGATACTGTTAAAACGTCCCCACCACGAATGATTCCGATAGATGGGCTTGCTTCCGGAGGGGACGATAAGTTTACAATGGTCAAGCAAACCAAGATTGTTGCTCAATGCATTTGCCGACACGTATGGGGGTATGGAAGAATGCAGCCGGATCTCATCAATCATGCAGTTGTCGAAAACATAATCCCCGACCGACTCCACTGATGTGCCGAGTTCCACCCTCTTCAAGGCTCCACAATTCTGAAACAACCCCTCGCGTATATTCCTCACATTATCGGGAATCATTATCTCGCGAAGCATTGATCCGGCAAAAGCATTACGCCCTATCTCGTGAACACCATTCGGCAATATCACTTTCTCTATACGGCAGGAAGCGAATGCCTCCTCACCGATCTCCGTTATCATGGCAGGCACGATAAATTCCCCACTCTTTCCATGAGGGAACCACACAATCTCAGTCATCCCGGAATTAAACACGACCCCATCATGACCATTGAATGTGGCGTTACCCTCCGAGACGTCAATCCTCTCAAGCGCATCGCAGTCTGCCGAAGGCGACAGCGAAGAGACCATAGCCGGCACCGTCAGTGATTTCAGATTCCGGGAGCCGGAGAAGGCGTTACGCTGTATGGTGTGTACACTTAGCGGAAGAGCTACTGATTCCAGCCTGTCACATGATGCGAACAGACCGGTAGTGATTATATCCGGCTCAGTAAAACGGCTCCCATCGTAGGAAGCACCCCCTGCGCTGATGACTACGTCTGATATATCAAGATGAGATATGTATGGACCGTGATAATCTGCGCCGGAAATGACGGGAGCTCCGGCAAGACGCCTTACGCATCTGAAATCATCGCCATTCATATATCCGGAAATAGAAAGCGTATCATCTGTCAGTTCATCATCCTTCAGAATCATCCCAAGATCACCGGGGCGACTGAGCGACACTGCATCTGTGGTGGAGAAAATCACTTCATCCCCTACCGTCTCGCCTACGGAATTTACCGCGTAGGGGGAGATGACATAATCGGAATGCTTCTCCAAAGAATTTATATGAACCAGATATGTGCCTTTTGATTCAGACAAATTATATGCCTCAATATTTACAGAAGAAGTCTCTCCTGACCTCTTCAGATAGCATCCCGCCTCATACACCCTCTCTCCACCGTCGGAAACGACATCAAATTCCAATATCGCGGCAGTCGGACCCGCAGCAACGACTGACAACGCTGATATCGTGGGCGGATCGTTGGGAAGAGTGAAAAATGATAATGTCTCGGATTTCACCACGGCATTATTCCTCACCCCCTCGGCATACAACCTATACTCGCATCCGGGGCGCAAGCCTGCAACCGTTGTCACCACCTTTCCCGAAGGTCGATCAATATCTTCCGTTCTTATCTCAATATCACAATCACCGGTAATCACGAAATGGAAACGTTCGAAACTACCGTTCCCCCTGTTCTCTACCATTGCCGACAATCTGGCGGAAGTCCGTGAGACCTCATCCACCTCCAAATCGCTAATAATCGGCTCCAGATGGGAGGGTTCGCCCGACTTTGAGCATCCGCTGAATGCCAACGCGACAAATATCATTGCCATTAAGACCAATATCCTATATGCTATCTTGAATATCATAATGTCAGAGTTTAAGACCGACACCAACTGAGCCATACCATTGCGCACCCTCGATTGTAGCGACCGATGCTGCAAATATAAATCTGCCGAACGATGCCGTCGTGCCCACCTCTACGATAACTCCATCAAAGCTGTAATGGGAATTTCTTACAAATCCACCACCTTCCGAAGCCGCCAGCTGCCAATATCTCCGGTTTGACCCGTAGCCTATACCCTCAAAGATATTGAACACCGACGACAGGCGATGTATCGCACCGGCGGAAACCTGGAAACCGATGTTGCGTGTCTCCCCCGAATAGAAAGGACAGTTATCCCCTATATATCCGTATCTGTCTGAGACTGCGCCCGCCTTTGCGCCCTTACCGAAATCAGATGCCACACGCAAGTATGCGCCATGCGTCCTCATCGCTGCCAACATTATGCCGCCTAATGAACTCCCGGTGTTGCCGCCGTAAGTATACGTGGCAATAGCGGAAACGCTGAACGGGACTCTGTCCTTCGGCATTTCAACAACGACGGTATCTGTCCTTGTCAAGAAAAGCGTATCCATCACTACCGGAACCACCCCCGGCTGAAGATCGGCGGCATACACCGCATTATGCGGCTCCTCTATGCGGAGTTCATACGTCAGATGGCTCTCTATCTTATCCGGAAAGACATAGTCGCGGAGCACACCATATTTGGGATGCTTGATAGTTATTTTCTTCGACTTTCGGGGTAGATATAGCCAGATCTCCCCCACATTGTCAACCCGCTTCACGATGCCGAGCGGAGTGGAGAAAGCAAAGTCTTCCGACGCAATCACCTTGACGAGGGCGCAATCCTCATCATTAAGATCCTTTACCGGACTTATGAAAGCCGACACGTCATTCGGAAGGCTGCGGAAAGAGGTTATCTTGAAATCAATCGCCGACATATCGCCATGAGAACAAAGGAATGTCAGCAAGAGAAGCAAATTGACCGATATTTTCATAATTCTTCCTCCCATACTTTATTATTCAAGGTTAAAATCCCCGATACCTATCACGTCGTCCTCATCACCGACATCAGCTGCAGGCTGCCATGTGCGCACATGAATCTGAGGCATCGAGACATTCCGGAAATCCCACAACAGGAAAAGATAGCCGTCGTCGGAATACGTGTCGCTACCATATCTCTGCCTGAGCGTCACACCGTATATACCCGGCATAGTGGGATGACGCCTTATCCTGAAATCAGAGAAATCCACCGAAATCTTCTTATTGGCAGCAAACACCGCCGTCAGATTTTTGAGATACTGTTGCTTTGACCTGACATTATATTTCACGTCTGCCGAGATCGTTATCCCCGAATCATCCTTAACTCTCCTCACCGTGTGCCCGACAATGATAAGGGCATCATCACTCAGCACCTGACGTATGAAGTCGATATCCTTTGTGGTGTATGCTGTCCGGAAATGCTCGCAATAATTCAGGATTTTCCTGCGGCTTATAGAGTCATCGAGTTCAAGTCCACCGGTCAGCACCTTTTTCGCCTCCTTAGCAAATGGATGGCTACCTGCCTGCATACGGCTTATATCGGAATCCTCGAATCTGACTGAGGATGCTACATCCACACCCTTACCGGTCGCTCCCTTATCTGACGCGGTCGTCTCTTCCACAGCACTGACAGTCAATGCCGAATCATTATCCGCTACAATCCTCGCATCATTAATGAAGTCTGGAATGATGTCTGGAATATCCTCCACCATTACGGTCGGGTCCACGGTTCCAACAGCAGAATCAGCACTACCGACAACACCGGTATTAAAAAAGGGATAGGGCAGCCCATGAATATAGACTGCCACTATTCCCGAAATTATGACAAGAAGCAATAGTGATATATTTGTAAGCAATTTTCTTTTTTGTTTCGTCATTATTTTATTCTGATGTGCTGTAATTATTATATATTGATGTGTTATTTATTGATGTGTTATATTTCAATTTACTGCATTCCTTATCAGTTCCAATTCTCAATTTCACCGCCTACCTCAATCTTGATCTGATCAGGATTCTTGTCAATCACAAGATTGACAAGATGATGAGTGCCCTGCTTGAATATGAATTTACTTTCAAACAGATAAGACACACCCTTCATCACGACTTCGATCAGCGGGACACGGTTGTCAAGTCGTTGCGGCACGATTATGGCAGAGTAAGTGTGGTTTCCGGCAGGGCAAGCTGTGATGGTGTTGCTTTTTCCTCGCTGCAATTTGGTGGCTATGCCGACCTGAAGATCAACAGTCGCCTCCGTCACAGTATTGTGGATATAGACAGTGGCATCATCGGGGAGTTCTCCCTCAAAGTCCTCCCCTTTTATCATTCTTACCGAAATCTTACTCATTACATGCCTGAAAAGCAGGTTGACCGGATCAGCCGACGCCTGGATGCCTTTCGATGAGCCATACAGGAAATCAGAAGCCTCATACCCGGATAAAGCTCCGTCGGCTTCAGGGATAGCCTGATCTGTTCTCACTTCAAAAGGCAGGTCGGTAATGCTTGGGATATCATCCTGATAAGGATAATATCCGTATGCATTATATTCGCCTTTGGTCCAATAGAGGTCTCGGCTGAAGCTCCAACCGGAAGCTCCGAAAGTAGCCTTCTCATTGTTCACAACATTTCCCGCAATCTCAAACTCCGTCTTGGAATCGGTCACGTACAGACCGACCCTGTCTCCCACTTCGAACGATGTCTCAGTGGCACGCGATTGAGATGGATGAGAGAAATTGAAATTCATGACCATCCGTGAGTCGGTCGGTTCAGGCTCCCTGACGGAATCATCATTGCCGCAGGCACTGAATCCGAATGCTACCAATCCAACGATAAGCAGCGATATCTTATTGCATTTCATATTGCTTATTTAGTCTTTAATAATTCTTGGAATTGAATCTGTTGCGCTTACCCAACGGGCTTCCCTTATGGATGACCGGACCGAAACTCTAACCGCGTTGCTGCGATGAACCCGTGTCAAGTCCACGCGTGCCTTGCATCGTGCCTTGCTTATCGTTTGCCACAAACTCCTCGAAGTCAAACGTCTCTCCGGCATAACGTTTTATGCGCTTCACGATGCTCTCGCGGCTGATGGTGCTGTAGTATGGGATATCGTTGTTCATACAGCTGTTCTGCTCCGAACGATACACTCCCCTGTTATGCATGTATCCACCCTCAAATATGTCGACGATATTGCTGTAGCGTGGATCAAAAATCAGATGGCTCCAGCCTACGCTATGCATCTTCCCCGTCAGTTCGATATTGTCATACCAACCCAATGATTTTGCAAAGTTGACAGCATCCACATGACCGCAACACGTGCATCCGCACGCATCGATAAATGCATTGTGATAGATATACTCATCGGCAAGTTTTCCGAAACCGTGTCCCCCTGCCTCATGCTGCATCACTCCGCGCGAATCAAGAGGATAGCCGTAGTCGCTCTTCGGACAGAACGCTATTGCCGCGCCCGATTCCCACATCTGGCAGATGCCACCGTAATCGGTGCTGTTTGGAATGACGATGATAAGCGTCTGGTCAAGATTTCCGGCATTGACTGTCGGTGCCTTCATGGCATAGTCAAACACTGCATCATAGTCGCATTTCAGACCCACGCCACCGGTATAGGTCGTATTGAAACGGTTGTAGCGGATACTGTTTACAGTCCCCACACCTGTCTCTGTCGAGAGTGGTATTGCTGTATATACGTTGAAATACTCACGATATGTGGTGTATGGCTCTATCCCGAAGAAATGTTCCACACCCTCCTTCATATCCTCCAGAAGCTTACCTTCGGAAATATCGCGTGCATCATATCCGTCGCCGATAATCACGATGTTGATACCTCCGTTGTTGCCACGGGTGGCTTGCTGGAGTGTGATTATCTGATCCTCCTCATATTCATAGCCATACTGCGTCACGTGGCATTTGCTCGTATAGTCCTTCCCCTTGAGACGAAATACGATATCCCCCTCACGCGGTTCATCCGTCTGGGCATAGCGTTTGATGGTGAGTGTAAGCTCCGTTTTCTGTTTGCCCGACATTTGTGACAGATCACACCAGTCGGGTTTTGACATCACTTCCCACTCACCCTCAGCATTGATCACGAGAGTCTGTTTGTGCTCGGAAGTGATTGCACATGCAACTGACGGACGGCACACAAGCTCGTGATGGGCAGCGACTCGCTTGAAGTCGCACCACCCCACAGCTGTCTGATACTGTGAGACGGCTGACTCCGGCACCTCCACAGTGAAATTATCCTTCGCGACACCATCGAAAGCACCCTGCTGTATGTAAGGGGGTACGGTACTCTTGCTCACTATCGAACCGATTCCGTAACATCCCTGGAAGGCACCCCCATCCTCATAATAGCTTGCCTCATATCTTATATTCTCCAGACTCTCCGGAAAAACCAGACCCTCAATGCTCCGACAGTGGGCAAACGCGCCGGCACCGATTGTCAGGAGTCCTTCGCCAAATTCAAGAGTGCCCATCAGACGCCAGTTGTAGGCAAACGCACGGTCACCGATTGTCACCAACGATTTCGGCAACTTCAATTCTCCGGAGAAATCACACCCGAAAAACACGTTGTCATTGATAACTTTCAGATTCTTCGGCAGATTCAATTCACCTTTGAAATGACAATCCTTAAACGCATCCATTCCTATTGAATTAATACCGTCATGCAGGGTGAGAGTGCCGTTGAAACCGCAACCGGTGAAACACTCGTCAGGAATATTGCTTACGTTCTGCGGCAATTCAAGAGAACCGGTCAGATTTTTACACAAGAAGAACGCCCTCGGTCCAAGATACCTTAGCTTGTGAGGTAATTTTATGCTTCCATACAGGTTCTTGCAATTGTCGAATGCATATCCACGTATCACCTCGACATTATCCGGGATAATCAGTTCGCAAGTAAATCCGCAGCCGGAGAACGTGCCATTATAATAATCATTCCCCTCATCCATTGTTTCGTCAAACTCACCTGTATCTCCATTATAAGACGTTCCAATATATCTCAATGAGGAAGGCAAAGATAGTGAACCGGTTAACGACCTACACCCGGTGAATGCACCTATCTGTATATCCACGACACCCTCCGGAATTATAAGTGAGCCAGTGAGATTTTGACAGCCATAGAAAGCCCTTGGACCAATTGATTTCAACGCATCGGGCAACACAATCCTATTGAGACTCCTCTTACCACTATTCTTTGAGTTCAGATAAAAAGCACTATTCGGGATCTGATTCTCATTATGCACCCCACCATACTGTGCATCACCTGTATCATTTCTCCAAGCCTTTATCCAGACTTCCTTTAGGTTGAGAGACTGAAGCATCTCCATCTCATCACGCATGAAGAAAAAGTCCATGGCGTTTATTTCACCGGTGATTTTAAGATTCTTCAAGGTCTTGTAATCCTTACCTGCCTCAATTATAGCCTCCTTCAGACCACCTGCCGATGAGTTGACAATCACATACTCATGAGAAGTGGCATCATGGCTTACCAGATCATTCTCCCATGCCGTAATGCTCTCCCCTATGAGAGTAAGAGAGTAATCACCCTTACCCTCCTTCTTATCAACGCGGATGGTGAAATTATTCATCTTACCGGAAACGTAGGTGAAATCCTCACTCTTGGAGAATTTATACGGTATGCCGTCGATTGTGATGCTGAACATCATGGTTGAAGCCGGCACTGTCTGCGGCACAACGATTGCACGCCATTCATTCCCATTGTTCGACGGTATGATAGCCTTTGCCGACACTTCCCCTACGGGGGTGACTGTTCCGGTAGCAAGGTCAATGGTAGCCTCCTGAATTGTGTTGGCTACAAGCACCTGCTTCTTCAGACCTACCCATTCACCGTCGGCAAAGCCGGAACCCTCCTCAAGCATCACGCGGGCATTTGCCATACGGTGAGTCATCGGCAGACGTATGACATTGGTGGTAGGCTCCACTGCGCTCACCTTACCCCAAAGGAAATCGGAAGCTTCATAATCCCCCATCGTGCCATCAGCCGGCAGTTTGCTCTGGTCGGTGGAGACAGTGAAGGGATAGGCATTCACGTTATCCGGCGAACCTACCGGATAATAACCGTAGACGTCAATCTTAGTGTGCTTATCTTTCCAGAATACGTCGTAGGCAGAGTTCCATTTGTAGCTTTGCTCATCGAAAGTATGCCTCACATTATCGCCACGATTTCCATTTGCCTTCAGCACACCCGGATTAGATCCCTCATAGTCCACGATATATACGCCCATGACATCGCCGTCGGCAAAGCCGTCATCGTTTGCACGGGTCACAGACTCCTGCATGATCTGTCCGGAAAGGGATATGCGCATATCTTCTGACGATTCCGTTTTCGGATCATCAAACTGCTCCGCAGTACATGCAGTCAGCGCGAGGATGCCACCACATACAACGGATGATATTTTATGACATTGTTTCATGTTGCAGATTCTTTATTAGTCAACTTCAACCATTTCATTCAGCGGAACCGCCATTGTCAGTGCCGTCATTCTCCCACGGATCAATATTGACGTTGATACCATTGGAAGTCTTGTTGACTGTGATTGTAAAATTATGTTCCTTATTTGATTCGAATCGGAACTCCTTGGTGAAATTATACTTCTTTCCACCCACACCGATTGTGATGAGATTTCCATATTCCACCGACTGGGGAATCACAATAGCCCTATAATATTCGCCATACTTATAAGGTATGATAGTCTCACTCTCCCCCGTCGGCTGTATCTCACCGGAAACAAGATTCACGTTTGCAATATTCTTCAATCCGTTTATTCTGACGGTCATATCCTCAGTCTTTAGTGACTCCTCAGTGAAACCGTTACCTGCCTCCACCTTGATATTTATGCGGCTGAAAAGATGCGTGGCGGCTATCGACACCGCAGACTCCGACGGAGCAACGTCCTTTGTACTTCCGATCATGAAATCCGATGCCTTATAATTAGCCTCCATACTCTGGTCGGCATGAGCCTCAACAACTAAGTTATTGATATCAGCTATACTGCTGCGATATGGATAATAGAGATAGAAATCAGCATGAGTCTTATTATCCTGCCAGTACACAGGCGACGTCGGCGTCCATGTGCCTGAATAAGTGAAGCACATATTATCCACCTGATTACCAGACGCACTCAACGAGCCCGGAGTGGTGCCGGAATAATTTACCACATACAGACCGATCTTATCCCCATTCTCAAATCCGAAGTCAGTGGCTTTAGTAGACTTGACAGACGCAGAGATTTTGATCTCCAACTTCTTGGCAGGGGGTTCAGGGTTAGGATCCGGAGTAGGAGCAGGTTCATTCCCATTCGACTGGGAGCAACCGGCGGCACACAATCCCATGAAAGAGAGCAGCGTAAACAGATAATAGATTTTCATGATGCGTTACTTTAAAAGTTTCCTACTGCAAATTTATGTAAAGATTTTAAAATAACCCTCACCCCATTTGGTTCAAGTTGGTTCACGCACGAAAAAATCCCTCCACCCAACTTCTAATTGAAAATATCTGCCACAAATTCGCCACCAAATAAAACTTATCCAAGTCCGCAATAATCAAAAAAAATAGATTTATAATAATCCACAATTTTATTTTGACATTTGGCATATTATCATTAAATTTGCGAAAATAGATTTACAATGATACAATAACTTAAAATAAAAAACTATCTCTCCTTTAGAGACGAGACTACTTTTAGTTTTGAGGCTACAAAAGATACCACTTTTGAACCTTATCATATTGTGCAGCTCTCTCCAGAAGTACGTCTGCTTCGTTTTGCTTTAGTGTATGGAGCAAATGCGTCCGGAAAATCCAATCTGTTGGAGGCTTTTTCATATCTTAAAGATTTTTGGTTTGAGAAACGCCAGGATATTGATGAGCCTACCGGAGTCATCCCTTTCTTACTTGACACAGAAACGAAAAATCAACCGACAGAATTTTCCCTACGTTTTTTTGTAGGATCTGTACGCTACTGGTATATTCTTAAAATAGATAGTTCCAAAGTGTATAATGAAAAATTGTATTATTACACTACTAATCAGCCTACATTAATCTTCAATAGGGAACTGAATGGGGGGCAATCATTCATCAAGTTTAATCCGGCTGTGGTGAAAATCAGTCAGACGGCATTGGAAGAACTAACACTAAAATGTCTTCCCAATATGTCGATATTTGCAGCACGCAATCAAGTGAACATATCCATCACTAAAATGGATGATGCACGTGATTGGATGCGTAGCAAGATTTTACCAATCATTGACCCGCAGACCAACATGTTTGAGATAGCCGGGAAGAAGATACATGAGAACGAAGCCCTTAAAAAATATATGCTTGACTTCGTGCATCGTGCTGACTTCAATATCACGGATGTACAGACCAACAAGGTCAGTACTACTCTCCCGACAGCATTTGTATCAGCAATGATTGCCGATAATAAAGTATCGGCAGAAGAGAAAGAAAGACTCAAAAGCAACAGTAATTTTGATAGCATTAAAACAATGTTTCAACACACTGTAAAAAACAGTCGTGGAATAGAGACATATATGTTGCCAAATAATCTTCAATTAGACGGAACCCGTCGTACATTTGGCATAGAGACAGCAATATATGAAGCTATCGAACGTCAGGCATTTATGGCAATTGATGAAATTGAATCATCATTACATCCCGATCTGGTAGAGTTCATTCTTGAAAAATTCCTACGTGAGAAAAACGAATCCCAACTGCTCATTACCTCTCACTACGATCCCTTGCTGAACACGGTAGATGATCTACTGCGCAAAGATTCAATCTGGTTTACCGAAAAAGACGAATCAGGTGCCACATCCCTATACTCTCTTGTTGAGTTCAGAGGTCTCGGTAAAATCAAATCCTTCCAAAAGTCATATCGCAACGGACTCTTTGGAGCCATCCCTTCAATAAAATAGCACATGGTTAAGTCGTTTCATTCCAACATACGCTAAGACAGAATCTTTCCTAAGCAATCCGAAATGGATAGCCAGTATGTCAGATGAAGACAGACTCTCAAAAGCTGCAGAACGAAGTGCTAATTCTACCGACGGAACTTCTTATTCCAAGTATGTTGAGACCTCAGCACCTAAACGCTGATTACGGACTTCAACCACAATCTCGTTGAGCTCTTGCGAGGGAATGGTGTTGGTGACCTCTTGTGACTTCATTGAAAACGCTGAAAACACAAGAAGTGATGATATGATCAGTTTGGTTTTCATTTGCTTGTTGGTCGGAATTTGAATTTAATTGACGATTTATTCAAACTCCTTTATTTTATTAATATAGTTGTTATTTTTTGAGTTTAATATGACATTCCACATTTCTCCTGTTTTTGAATCAAGAAGTATCCATGTCAAAAAACGATCTGTAGGATACAATATGAAACGACCGGCTTCAGCTTGTTCGGTTAGTGGTATAGCATTTATTCGCTTATTCTTTTTTTGATCAGAAGGGACTATACCATCAATAACACCATTTCGTGTATCAAGTCTAAGGAATACACCTGTTTCAGTCGGATATAATATGAAATTTCTCTGACTATCCGAGATTACATTTATTTTGTAATCCTCGGCATGAACTACAAAAGAGAAAATTGCTAATAATAGAATACTTAAGCTATGTTTCATATTTATATTGATTTCCACTAATAAAATCTACAGTTATACTAAATGTCTTAAAATCCAATTTATTAGACACCATCGAGTTGTTACAATCTGAAGTTTTTTCTTCCGGGAAACAGCGTTTATTATCATGGGTACCACCTTATCCAACGGCATTACCCAAAACAACCCTTCCCCTTTAGCCATTCTTGTGTCAACAAGACCCGGACGTATCTCTGTGACAATTATTGGTATATTCTTGGATTTTTTCTGAAGAGCTTTAATATAGTTTATCTGAAACGCCTTCGACGCACTATATGATGGAGCTATAGGAGTTGGTTGAAGTCCTCCGATAGACGTCAGAGCTACAAGTTGCCCTGACTGTTGTCGTTCAAATAACTTATAGAGTGTTGCCACCATTTTGGTCCAACCCTGCACATTAACTGATACAGTGGATAATTCGGTATCAATATCAAGTTCCGGATTTAATTCTCCGACTCCGGCACATACAATAGCAATATCTATATTGCTAAATATTTCAGGGATATTTCTGAATAATTCATTTATAGCCGATAGGTCGGAAATATCACAACATATTGGGAATGTTTGTTCCGGAAAATCCTTTTGCATTTTGTCAAGGACTTCCTTCCTTCGCCCAATTACGGCAACATTATGACCTTCCGACACATAATGTTGCCATAACCTATATCCTATGCCTGATGTGGCACCAATTATAAGAATATTATTCGTAGTAGTTTCCATGATGCAAAATTATAGCGAAACTACGACAAAACTCTCAAACTATTTTGAGAGTTGCATTAACCTGAGATTATTTCTCGATTAAGAGTTGTTTCCGAATTTGGCTGAGATAGGTCGGCGTTATCATAAGATATGAAGCAAGCTGCTTCAATGATATAGATTGAAGAATCTCAGGACAATCTTTTATTATCTGTAGATACCTTTCTTTGGGCGATAGTGAATGAAGGTGCAAGTAACGGGTATATATGTCTTCAAACAAATTTTCCGCAAAACCTACCCGGATGTTAAGGTCTGAATTTAGTAGTAAGCGAAAGTCAGTAGCATCACAAGTTATTACCTCGGTATCAGAAATTGCAACAATATCAGTTAGACTTGTTGCTTTTTTGATAATACTGAAGCTGTCGCCAACGAGCGTATCTTGGAATGCAAATCCGACAATCTTTTCATTTCCTGACGAGTCAATGACCGTATAAGCAAAATGACCTTTGGTTATGAATCCCCAATGCCGGCACATATTTCCTTGTCTTGTAAAATGCTCCCCTTTAGAAAAGGACATAAGCCTACCATGTTCCTCACAAAACGAGCGAAACAACTCCAAGTCAATACCCTCTTGATATGTGTTGAATTTGTCAGCCATTTGGAATGTGTAAATTTGGTTTATCTCCACAAAGGCTCTGATTCCCAACGGATAGGAAACCCATATTTGCCAAACGAAATATTTTGATATTTGCTGGCTAATTCTTTGACAGAGAGCGAAAACTTATGTCGAGGATTGATAGCTCGACACAAGTAAGCCACTGCACATGCTACGGCATAGGGCTTTTTCTTCTGTTGCTCGGTAAAAGCTCCGTTCAGCCAACGGTCACGTTTCCCTTTTGGATCAGAAACTTTCTTGCTAAAGCTTCTGTTCCAAAGTCGGGAATGATGGGCCGCTATGTTTCTGAGCAATGAGATAACTTCAATCCAATTAGAAAAGTCTTTTGAGGAATAGAGTCCGAAATCATTAGCAATCGCCGACCGCTGAGGTAACTGACTTTTAAGGTTCTTGTACATTTTGGATAATGTTCCGAAAGTTGCGATCTCAATAATCAACCACGCATCCGGATTGTCTCCACTGAATGATTCCGAATCCCAATTAGAATGTTCAGCTATATATTTTTTTGCAAACGGTTCAGTGCTTCGCTCAAACTCGTATTTAAGGTCAAGCACAAAGTCTTGGTGCCTTTGTTTATCTTCAAATAATGAAGAATCAAGATACCATAAGCCATTGTCTGCTGCTTTCGACATGTGATTGATGATTTTTGCTCTGAAAGCGACTTCAATAGTTTCGATTGCATCAAACAATATCATTCTGAGGTCGTGGTCTAACAAATATCGTTCAATCACGGTATCAAACGAGGCACCCTCGATGAAATCACCGTCGGTTTCATCATCTATCATGTCACGCCAATAATATTTCAACCGGGAATAACTGATACGAGAAAAAAATTCAACAGCAGAATTCATGTCGGGGAATTGCATTCCTCGATTTTGAAGGTGCTTTATGTGTTCATCAATAGAACGTGGCTTCTGATTCATATATAAAAAAGTGACCCGCCAGCAGTTCAACGGGATGCTAACGGGTTCGGTTATCTTTGACTCGGTAGAAACCGATAATCGACTTGTTTTACGGTTACAAAGTTACAACTTTGTATTTATACTATAAAATATTTCAGTGAAAAGTTTTGCTTCAAGGCTCATTTTTAACATTTAAGGGCTAAATCACGCCTGAAATGTTGAAGGTGCTGACGGAATGAACGGGGAATTTCTCGGCACCGATGTAGAGGGTATCGATTACGACGTAGCCTCGACCGAATAGATGCAGCTTAAAACCTACGTTCCATCCCATTGAGTTTTTCCTTTTTCTGCTATACATTTGAAGACTTTCATGTTGAACTGGCGTTTGTTATGGATTACCGGAATGCATGTGCTGTCAACAAAACTTATGCCCGAACATATTCCGAAACATGCGAGCCTCAGAATCATTGTAAGAGCCACAAAGCAGCGCAGCATGCCCTCCACAAAGTGGTTATAGGAGAATGTGCGTGGAAAGGTCTCGCTAATGTTGACACACGCATCCGAGATAATAATGTTTAAAATTCCAGTAGCTGTTGAAGTGAAAACAGATCAGGATTGTGATTACCTCCGAATCGGACATCATGCGTTTACGTATTGGAGCGTCTTTTGAGGTAGGGAGAGCGTTTTTGACATCTCGACTTCAAATTCTTTGCAAAAATCGTCTGCAATACAAAAAAATTTCACTAAATTTATCCCTAGTAACCATGATATGCATCTCATTTACATACCCTTAAATTACTAAATATCAGTAATATTATCAAATAGAACAGTAACTTTCTTCAAGCTGCCGTTTCAATTTTTTTGTGGAGTCCTTATCCAGAACTCGCGTATATAACTAAAATATTGTTTCAAAGTGCCGTCTCATAATGAATATGTATTTTGAAATATCCAAATTTGTTATTAAATTTGCAACGTAATCCCTAAAGAGGAGACTTCCTTTCGTTGTCCCCTCACTATGCTTCCATATCGGAAGTATTTAAAATTCAAACAAATGAAAAATTCAATAAATGGGATTACAGAATTCTATTCTGTTTATATATCGCTTGATTATAGCGATACATTGTTTTGTGACAAGAGCTTCGGTATATTTATAGTCAGAAATCAGATTTTCACAATCATCAATATTCTACTTAGAAAGGAGGTCAGTGTATGATAGGTATTATATATAAGTACACAAGTCCTTCTGGAAAAATCTATATTGGACAAACCACACAGGAACGAAGACGACGAAAAACTTTTTTGAATATTAACAAGAGATATGGTGGCGATAAAATTGACGCTGCTCGTAAAAAATATGGACCATCTTCATTCTCATACGAAGTGATTGAAAGAATTAAATTTAATTGCAGTTTTGATGCAACTCTGAAACTCGATGAATTGGAATCTTTTTATATTGAAAAGTATGATAGCTATACCAATGGATATAATATGACCCTTGGCGGTTATACCACTCGCGGATTCAAATTCACAGAAGAACAACGAGCAAAAATGAGTCAAGCACGAATAGGGAAACCTGGCACTCCTCGAACATTAGAAGAAAAAGAAGCTCAAAGCGTGAGAATGAAAACTCTATATAAAGATCCCAAATGGAGAGAATGGAGAAGAGAAATCGATTCTGATAAAGAACATAGGAAACGCTTATCCCTTAGTTTAAAGGGAGAGAAAAACGGAATGTTCGGCAAAAAGCATTCACAAGAATCTTGTGCAAAAATGTCCAAATCTCGTTCTGGAGAAAAGAATATATGGTATGGAAAGAAAAAGTCAAACTCTTATAAAGCGAAAATTCAAGCTTCAGCACTTATCTATCATAATGAACATCCGATTACAGATGCTATAATAACAAAGATAAGCAAAAATATAAGTATTCCGGTACGTCAGTTAACTCTTAATAGAGAACCTATTGCCGAATTTGATTCCACGAAATCTGCTGGAGAATTAGTTGGAATTGACAGTAGTTGTATTGTTAAATGTTGTAAGGGTAAACGCACCACTGCAGGTGGTTTTCGTTGGGAATACGTTAATATTTCTACGATATCGGAAAATATAGATCCTACCATTTGGATTGGAACCGGCGAAGCCGTTCAATTGGTTGGGCATAACCGAAATGTTCTATATTATCACATGGATATTATCAAAGATATACCATATAAAAAGGATGGCAGAAAGAGATATATTCACAAGCCAACGTTATTGAAAATATTCATCAATCAATCTTATTAAAATCCAAGTTTTGGATTTCCATTAGAGAAACAAGTTTAATTGCTCTAATGGAAATTCATTTTATCGAAATCACAACTTAGGTAGGACCAAATTGAGCATATTAGAAATTTTAGATTGATTCTTTTCTTTCACTTCTGCATCATAGTGTCCACCAACATAATTAATTCGAACAGATACGACTTTGTTATTTCTCAGTTTTTCCACATCCTCTGGAGATAATTTAAAACAGGTAGAAAACCTATTATACCTGTCAGTATCTCCTATAAATTCAGTTAACAATTCAATTGTTTCATCATTATCCAATAAAAATATAACACCACTGTTTTTGTCAATATTAATATTCTCACAATCAAATCCCATAATAGCTGGCATTGTGATTATATCCCCATGTTTCTCAATGTAGCATTCAAATTTATGTCTTCTCATAAAGCCAAACACATCAAATAGTTTAACAGAAGAAGTTTGTACAAATTCCTCCTTTGTAAACTTGTCTATTTCGTGTTTTTTTATTTTTTGGGCATATGAACTTGTTACAAACGCCAAAAATATAAATGCTACAATAAATTGTTTCATATCTTTTGTTATATATACATTTAACCGTATGATTTGATTGATATTGATAGTATATTCTAAAATATTACTCATCAAAAAGATTGAGACCTTCTCTTTGATGCGAGATTTCAGAAGTTCATAAAACTCAACGTTATTCCGAGTTGACATACTTTTCAAATTTAAGTGCAAATTTATATAAAATCTACGAGATTTTACACCAGCAGAATAAATAAAAAATTTTCTTTAGAGGAAAGATACAATTTATCTTTGTATTATTGAGTATGACGAGTCAATTATTTTATAGGGTATTCAATTACGCATTCCAGTTTTTGAAGTAAGAATTAAAACCTATGGAGTGTACCCACGGATCATAAATTCGCACATTTTAGATGCTCTTTTCTAAAAATAGACCATTATATTTTGAATCAAAAAATCAAACGTATTACAACTTTAAATATCTGTTTTTTTTTATGATTTATGTATCTATAAAGTAATCCAAACTGCCCCTTACCTGCTAATAGAAAGACTACTGAATAAAAGATTATAGGATTATATTTTTTAAGCGAGGGACGGGGTAATTGCCGGAGACGCTCCATGCGTAGGTCTTCGTGATGCCGGTTTTGGTGTATATCGGTTTGCAGGGGTTTGCAGATGGGGTATGTGTGTTTGCAGATAGTTCAGAAGGGATAGTCATTGAAGGCCAGAGACGGGGATCGTCGGGGATTACACCGTGACGTTTTACGTTTGACTCCTTTATAGTCCAAAGCCGGGTCAACTCTTTGCGGGGATCAGATGCGGCGAGTATGCGCTCCCTATCTTCATCACTGAACGCCACTTCAAGGAGCATCCCCACATCATCATCAGTCACAATATCCTCTATGTCGCAACCTACAGGATGCGAAGATATCGCCCCCATTACCGCACTCCTACAATGCGACACCGAGAAATGGATATCCGGACGTGAAGGAAACCACGGTTTCCCGTTGGAATCCTTCACTATCTCAGGCATAACCTCCAGACAACACTCCTCACGCAACAACCGGGCAAGTGCCCTATAGGCCTCCACACTCAACTGCTGCGGAGTCAGACCCGCAGGCACCTCCACAATCAATGCCGTTTCCATTCCAACTGAAGAATGTTCTGATGAAACAGATACTCATACTTCACATCATCACAGATGTTCTGCACAATAGTAAGACCATACCCCCCATCCGGCTTACACGTCATCGGATTGAAAGGCACACCCTCATCATTGAGCACATACCGGATACTATCCGGTTCGAGAGAGATACGCACATCGATCGCCGACTTCCTGCGCTTCGAAAGACCATGCTGAATCACGTTCTTCACAGACTCCTCCATAGCCAACACAACACGGTTGCGAATCTCATCACCAACACCCTGTCGCTTCAGCCACTCATCAGTCTCCTTTAGACCCTCCTGCATACTGCCGAAATCCGGCTTCACCGTAGTGTCGAAAATACGGTCGGGATTCGCACGCGGTATCAGAACGAATGGCGCACTGTCATCATGACGGCGTGATAAAGTACAGAAATACACGATGACCGCCACAAGAAGCTGACCCAACGCAAAACCCCACCACGGATTTATCCCACACCCATGAGCTGACAATGTGGTCAATGCCCAGAAGCACACCAGTGGCATGAGAGGCTGACCGAAAGAGATTACCAACGCAAGTTTTCGATGGGAATAAAGCTGATAGACGGGAATCAGGAGATACACTACAGCCTGAAGTATGACGTTGAACGCAAACGCAGGCAACGCACTATGCATCATATCCATCGAATCAGGGTCAGTAATGTCGAACAGACTTATTATCCAACCCGGAAACAGAATCATGATCAACGCGAAGAGCGTAAGACTGAATGCCAGGAAGCCATACGCCTTACCAAGCACAAGCGACACGCCACCGTTGTCGCCCGACCCTTTGAGGATAGCCGCCACAGGCTGAAACGATTCAAGGGTACCCGTCAGTATAATCATCGAGAACCTCAGCAGATACATGCAAACCGACAGGGCAACAATACCCGCCGTGCCCATCAGATTTATCGCCACAAGGTTATTACCCAGCATCTGCACCGCCACCAGCACCGTGGCAATTCCGAACGGTAGCCCCATAGTGGCAATAGACTTTATCAGAGCACCCTGACGCGGCAATGTATAGCGCAACGTCCCCTCCTTCCGGAAATGGAGAAGCAGCACAGTGATTGCCGCAACATAGCTGACCACAGTCGCGATACCCGCACCGGTGACACCCATCTTCAGCGGCACGATGAAAACATAGTCAAGCGACAGGTTGACAACCGTACACGTGGTCAGTGCGGCGGTAACTCTCTTAGGTTCACCATCAAGAGTGACAAACATCTGTACCACAACCATTAGCATATAGATTGCTGCCGACGGCAATACTATCTGAAGATAATCTCCGGTGTAGCCCATAAGAGCTGTATCCGGGCAGAGGGTGGATATGAGGGGATGGAAAAACACCATCCCCAAAGATCCGATTATCAATCCGATTACCACAGCACTCGTAGCCACCATTGAGAAGATGCCCGACGCCTCATCCCTGCGATGATTCCCTATCGCCATGCCGGCAAGCATCGAGCCGCCGACCCCGATAAGGATACAGATGGCAAACATCGTCTGCGTGACAGGCGTGGTGATATTGATGGCACTCATGGCGTTCTCACCTATGAAATGACTCAACATCAGACCATCTATCAGGTTGCCCACCTGCGAGGCGGCAGCCGTGAGCACCGATGCAAGAAGGAAACTGCGGAACGCTTTCCCCACAAGATACGAACTGCGACGTGATGCCGTATTGTTTACAGCTGTCATAACGCAAAGAAATTTAGTGACTCAATCGCCTTCAGGAATTGTTTCACATAATCGTGGGAGGTATAGTTCCAACGGAAACCGAGGCGATAGAGCACCTGATTCGTATAGCTTGCGTCATAACGGATGAACGTGGAATGAGACGACGCCTCCGACTCGTATGCCATGAGTGGCTGCAGTGCCTCCACCTTGTCAATATCGCCCATAGCCTCCGAACGCACGCGGATAAACTCGTCGCTCTCCACCGGCTTAACCTTGATACCGATCTCCGACAGCAGATGAAGTACGTCGCCAAGTGGCAGACGATGGTTGTTGCACGGCTGGAACACCCTCATCTCCTTCGGAGTGGCGGCAAGCGCAAGTATCGCACGGCACACCTCATCTATCGGCGAGAACTCACACGGCGCATCAAGCACGGCATAGGGTGCACACCCAAGCACGGCGTAAGCACGCAACTTGCCCATGAAGGCGTTGCTACGGAAGTTGATCTGGAACTCGCCGTCACTGCTTCGTGCCGACAGGTTGCCCACGCGCATTATCTTCGCATTAAGTCCACGGTCGCGTGCGTTGGTGAGCACAAGCCGCTCTGCCTCATATTTTGAGCTTACATACTGATTGGCAAGGCTCTGCCCGAAGTCGAGTTTATGCTCATCAAGAAGTATCGACGGGTCGGGATAGCCGTTAAGACTCTCCCCTGCCACGCTGACTGTGGATACGTGCACCAGACGCGCACCCGATGCAAGGCAATATTCAATCAGATTCCTCACGCTCTCCACATTGACCATCTCAATATCATTGCACGCCGAGAAATGCTTCACATTTGCGGCACAGTTAATCACCGTGTCGATGTCGGCGGGCAACTCATCTGCCGGTATCGGTTTGGTCACGTCAAGCTCAATGACACTCAGACGACCCGATTCAAAACACTCCTCAAATGTACGGTTAAAATAGTAGAAGAGAAGTGTGCGGAGTCGTGTCTCCGCCGAGATACCCTTCTTACGCCGTATGGCGCAAATCACTTTGACCGTCGGGTCTTTCAGCAGTTCGCAAAGCATGTGGATACCCATGAAACCTGTCGCTCCGGTCAGCAGCACATTGTGCATCCTCTGACGCTCGCCATTGCGCAACGCATCAAGGGTGTTGGTGTCAAGCACCGACGCAAACTCAGAGACACTTCCGCTCTCTGCCACCTGTGCCTTCCCCTCGTCTGACTTCCTGCCGAGGATATGGCGGCTAAGCTCACGCGGGGTACGGAACTCAAACACGTTCTTATACGTGATCTGATGCCCGGCACCCGCCAAAGCTGCAACCACCTTTATCGCACTGATCGACGTGCCACCTATGCTGAAGAAATCATCATTCGCACCGATACGCTCGGAATTGAGAATCTTGGCGAAGGTAGCGGCTATGTCGGCTTCAAGTCCCTCTTCCGGCTCTACATATTCGGTCAGAGGTGCCACCTCCGGGTCGGGAAGAGCCTTACGGTTGATCTTGCCGTTGGGGGTCAATGGCATCTTCTCAATCTCGGTATAGGCATCCGGCACCATATACTCGGTCAGATATGATGCGAGATGAGCACGCAGAGCCTCCTTGTCGATTGAATCGCTGCTGCGCGTGTAGTATAGGCAGAGATGCTGTATCTTGTTCATCTCCCTGACAGCCGCAGCCACCTGCTTGATACCCTCGAAACGTGATGCGACAGCCTCAATCTCGCCAAGCTCGATACGGAGTCCGCGAAGTTTCACCTGATGGTCGATACGCCCGGCTATAACCACGTCCCCCTCCGGAGTCATTCCGGCAAGGTCGCCGGTGCGGTAGCCGCGTTCTCCATGAAAATCTATGTATGCCTCGGCTGTCTTTTCGGGAAGATTATTGTAGCCTAAGCCCAAACCTCGCCCGAAGATATACAATTCACCTTGCGCACCGACGGGGAGTTCAGAGCCCCATGCGTCGACGATACGCTGGCGGAAAT
The DNA here is from genome assembly GCF_004793975.1 of Lepagella muris. Classification (NCBI taxonomy): domain Bacteria; kingdom Pseudomonadati; phylum Bacteroidota; class Bacteroidia; order Bacteroidales; family Muribaculaceae; genus Lepagella; species Lepagella muris. The sequence goes on along the minus strand of NZ_SRYB01000001.1, from coordinate 32,735 downwards.
TGACGAACGGCGGACCGGCAACCACCGGAGAATCGGGTCGCAGACTCGCCTGATTGCTGCCGACAGTGGTCTCTGTCGGACCATATTCATTCACCGCCATACCCTCGAATCCGGCGGCAAACAGCTTGTTGATCAATGCCGAGCCAAAGCCCTCACCTCCGATATTGAGATGCTTGCATTGCGATATTGCCTGACGGAACTCCGGCAATTCGAGCATTGCATCAAGGCGGCTTGGTGTGACGTCGGCTGAGTCAACATGATTTTCAAGCATCAGTTTGGAGAGAAGCACCACATCCTTGCACTCCTCCTCGTTGGCAAGCACAAGTGCATGACCGCTCGTGAGCGACACGCCCAAATTATTGAGCGACGCATCAAACGATATGGTCACAATCAGCATCTCTGTCTTGACTTCCGGACGGTTGCGGTAGAAGAGTTCGCGATAGCCGTAGACGTAGTTACAGATGGCTCGCTGCGGAATCATGACACCCTTAGGACGACCCGTCGAACCGGAAGTATAGATCATATATGCCACCGACTCACCCTCCGGATATATGCCGGGGCGTGTGGTGTCGGTCTCCTTCAGAAGCTCCTCTATGTCGATCGCCTTGCCGGGATATGAATCAACCTTGTCGGCAGTGGTGATTATGTAGCGTGCGTCGCTATCCTCCGTGATGAGACGTATGCGGTCAACCGGATATTCCGGATCACAGGGTATATAGGCTGAACCCGTCTTCATCGCGCCGTAGATGCTGCTGATGAGATATGAGCGGCGCGGCAGAAGGATCACGATCCTGTCGCCCGGCTTCACACCACGCTTAATCAGTGCATTCGCTATGCGGTTGCACTCATCATCAAACTCGCGGTAGGTCATACGCTTGTCGCAGGCTATGACAGCCGGAGCATCGGGAGTCTCGTCGCAACGGTTCTCCATCTCGCGGTGGAACGTAGTATATGGCACGTCGCAATGCATACCGTCGCGCACCTGTGAAAGCACTCTCGCCTGCTCATCGTTGACCATCTTGCCGTCAGCAACGGTGGCGGCTTCCGGCAGACTCAGCGTGAGAGTACGCATCATCGTAGCCAACAACTCCATGTCGTTATGAGCATAAAGCGACTTGTCGTATTCCACCACTATCTCATATTCCCCGGCATTAGGCTCGAATATCAGCACCGTCAGAGGCACCTTGGCGGTGTCAAGACTCAACAGCAGTTTCTCCGACGGGAGTGCCCCCTCTGTGACACTTGATATGCCACCCTCAAACACGTACATGATTTCGGGACGAACACCCTTGCTGCTCACAAGTTCGGTGAAGGGATAGAAGTCGTAATCCTGTGATGTGAGGAACTGCTCCTGCACACCCTTGGCAAACTCGGCGGGCGTCATATCCGGCTTCTTGCAACGCGACACAACAGGGAGAGTCTTGACAAACATACCCGTATCGTTGAGCAGGCGCATATCGGCACGCCCGTTATTGACCGTCACGATCTGCACCGACTCTTCACGGATAAGGCGGTGAAGCAACTGTAGGAATGAACTAAGAAGGAAGTTGCTTGGCGTCAGACCGTTGGCGGAACAGAAACGTTTTATCTCCGTAGAGTCCATAAGTAGCCTGATACGCCCCATCGCTCCCGATATGCTTGATTCGGGAGTGCGGCTGTGGGGATATGACGTCGGTTCGGAATCGCCGATCAATGAGTCAAACCATTCGCGGGCCTTGTCTGCATCGTCGCCTGCCATCAGCTCACGCTCGTCAAGCGCACGATCAAGTGCCGTGTAGCTCTCCGGAGTGAGTTTCTCACCGGAATATGCACGCACAAGGTCATTGCTGAACACCATCGCCGACACGCCGTCGAAGATGATATGGTGTACGTCGAGAAGCATATACACCTCTTTGCCGTATGTGAATATCTCGCATCGTATCAGCGGCTGGCTGAGAAGGTCGAAAGGCACTATCTTCTGCTGGAAGAATTGTGAGTCGGGGCGTTTATCAAGTTCCGTTATGGCAATCTCCGGCATCTCGTCGCAACGCATCTGCATCACGTCGCCATTACGCACGGTGAGCCTTGTCAGCAGTCCGGGATGCGCCTTCAATACCGAAATTACGGACTCACGCAGACGCAGGGGGTCGGTGCCGTCGGCAAAACGGAATGCCTGAGGAATATTATATTGCAGGGCGCGGCGGTTCATCTCCCAATCAATGTAGACGCCGCGCTGATTCTCTGTAAGCGGATAGTAACGTCGCAGCTGACGAGGGGACTCGGCAGCCGGAGTGCTGACCGCATCGGCATTGCCGACAGCGGAAGCGATACCACTTATCGTGGGGTCAGACATTATGGTCTTTGCAGTGATTTTCACCCCTCTCTCCTTCATGATTGCAGCCACAAGGCGCATCGCCATAAGCGAGGTCAGACCTACGGAGAGCAGGTTGGTGGTTACGCCGAAATCGGTATGACCCAACACATCGGCAGCGAGTCGGAACAATGCAGTCTCACTCTCACCCTCCGGTTTCACTATCTCGGTAGCGGCAACCTCCGGCACAGGCAACGCCCGGCGGTCGATCTTACCGTTGGGGGTCAACGGCATCTCCTTCAATGGCATTATGACGGAGGGCACCATAAACTCGGTGAGCGATTCCGACATAAATGCGCGCAATGCCTCGGCATCCAGCGCGGCACCATCCTTCGTGGTGTAGTAACCCACAAGGTTCTGTGCGCCGCCAATCTCCTTCACCACAGCACAGAAAGCCTTGACAGCCTCATGTCTGGTGGCAACAGCCTCGATCTCGCCAAGCTCGATGCGGAGTCCACGCAGTTTGACCATGCCATCCATACGACCGATGAACTCTATCTCACCATCGGCAGTGTAGCGACCCTGATCCCCTGTGCGGTATGCCTTCACGCCATCAATCGTGATGAATTTCTCAGCGGTAAGGTCCGGACGGTTAAGATAGCCCACACCTACCCCGTCGCCCATGATTACGATCTCACCGGTAAGTCCGGCGGGGAGCGGATTTAGGTCGCGGTCAAGTATGCGCACCTCATAACCCGGTATCGGACGCCCTATGATTCTTCCGTCGGTCGGGGCTGTCACCTCAAAGGCAGTGGCAAACACCGAGCACTCCGTCGGACCGTAGGCATTACAGAAGCGGTAAGGGAGCGGATTCAACGGAGGAAGTTTCTCGCCGCCACCCGACAGGATGCGCAACGTGGTGAAGTCAAATAGCGTGGCCATCTGCCATGCTATCTGAGTGGTCATGAACATAACGGTGATACCCTGAGTCTCGATATAGTCGTGCATAGCCGTGAGGTCCATACGCAGCTCCACGCTGAAGATATGCACCGTCGCGCCGCTGATGAGCGTAGGATAAAGGTCCATTATATGGGCATCGAAGCCAAAGGCGGCATACGCGCCGGTGCGATCGGTGGCGCAAAGTCCGGTCATCTCTATGTATGCCCCACAGAAATTCACGATATTATGCTGCGTAAGCTCAACTCCTTTAGGTTTACCGGTCGAGCCGGAAGTATAGAGTATCACCATCGGCAACTCCGACTCCGACATATCAACCTTTGCCGCATCCTTCGGAAGACCGGCAAGCGACGACGCTTCAAACACCCGTCCGCTATATGCCGGAAGTTTCTCCGCCACAATCCCGGTGTCGGCAAGGATCAGGTCAAGACCGGCATCCTCCACCATAAATTCAAGTCGTTCCTGCGGGAAGTGCGGGTCAAGCGGCATATATGCAGCCCCCGCCTTCATTATGGCAAGCGGATACACCGCCATCAGTTCCGACCTCTCGATCATAACACCCACACGGTCGCCACGGCGTATGCCAAAGCGGTCAATGAGTTCAGCTGCAAGTGCATCGGTGATTGAATCGAGTTCGCGATACGTAAGACTTCTGCCATCATACACCACCGCCACGTTATCCGGATTGCGCCGCGCACTTTCTGCAAAGAGTGAGGGTATTGTCGCGCTCTTGTCGGATATGATCCCCTCGCCGCCATACCAAAAGCGTTCGAGTTTCCTCATCTCAGCCTCATCTGTTGATGACAATGTGCCCGTCAGAGTATCCCCGCTGCTACGCATCATCGAGCGCAGTAGTTCGGAATAAGCCGATGCGAATGCCTGCATGAAGTGGGATGAATATAAGTCGGCACGATAATCGCCGGTAAGCACCAGCCGTCCGTTTATGATGTTGAGATTGAGGGTTATCTTCGCACCCGTCGCAGTGAATTTCAACGGCACCTGCTCCGGCTCATACCCTGCTATCTCCGCCAGACGGTTGTATTCACCCTGATAGGCGAATATCAGGTCGGAGTTGATGCCAAAATCCTGAGCGGCTTCCGCAAATGAATAGAGTGAATGTTTACGCACTATGCCCAAATTTCTCTTCACCTGCTCCAAGAGGGATGCCACTGTTGTCTCTTTCGTAATGATTGCCCTGACGGGGAGGGAACGCACCATCATGGCGAAGGTATGGTCATAACGGCTGTTGTCGCGACCATGATATATTGTGGCAAACGTCACGTCATCACGACGATACAGACGGCTTATAAGGAGGGAGAATACGGCTGTCGCGGGCACGCTGCGCGGCATACCCATGCGTTTCGCGTATGCCTCATAGTCGGCAGCATCAATTCCCATGTCATGGTGCAACTGTGCATATTCTCCGGTAGCCGGAGTGTTGACATCCGGGATCAGATCCGTCTCAGTCTCCGCCCCTTTCAGCAGTTCGGTCCATGCATCGCGGTCAAGCTCATAGTCAGCCGATTTGCGACGTGCCGCCTCCTCCTCGCCAAGATCGAAGATCGACGTCTCCTCCGGCTGCAACTCCTCGCCATTTAGGGCACGCGCAATATCACGGAGGAAGATGTTGCGTGAAACGCCGTCATAGATAGTATGGTGAAAGTCCATGAAGAGGTAGATTCCGCGGTCGGTATCAAATATCTTGATGCGGCTCAATGCACCCCCTTCAAGATTAAACGGAAGGATAAGCGCATCAAGGCTATTCATCAATTGCTCATGGCTCACCCTCTCTACCTCCACACTGACGGGAGCACCATGTCGCCATACGGGGTTGCTGTCATCGTCAAGGGAGATTACTGCTGATATTGCCGGGTGTGCGGCGATGACCTTCCCTATAGCATCCGCGAGAGCCTGCGGGTCAGTCACTCCGCGAAGTAGCATAAGCCTCGGATTATGATAGGGATTTGACGCCTCATTCTGTAGGCTGTCAATATATATACCTAATTGAGATTGAGTTAACATGTCTGTTGTTAGTTAGGGGAATTATGGTTTAAAGTTTATGGTTTATGGTTTATGATCATTAAATTTTGTATAATGAAAAGATTCATAGATTTCCGTGAATCTTAAACCTTAAACTATAAACCTCTGAAGTGCAGCTTGCGAAACTTCAGTTACTTAAACAGTGATGAGATACCCGTCATGTCAAGGACAGTGCGTATCTGTTCCTTCACGCCTGTGAGTCTTACCGTGTGCCCGGCACCCTTTGCAGCCTTCAGCACGATTATCAGCGACCGTAATCCGGCACTACTGATATATTCCAGTTCGCTGCAGTCGATGACTATATCCTTGACGTTTGCGGGAGTGAGATATTGAGCCACTTGATTATCAAAATCAGGGGATGTGGCAGTGTCAAGACGACCTGCCAATGCTATTGTGAGGAGATCGGGAGTGTTTGTTACATTTATATTCATATTTAGTTTTTTATTATTCAGTTTTTATTATTCGGTTTTTATATTTAGAGTTAATATGTTGGTTCCATTCTCATATCTGTATTTCACGTCGTAAGAGAGATTGAATACCAGATGCAGACCAAGACCACCGGGATTACGGTCGTCGAGATCCGAACTTAAATCCGGTGTCGGGGCATCGGAGAGCGGGTCAAAGCGTTCACCGGTGTTCTCTATAGTAACCTTCACGGATGATTTCTCCGGAAGGATGCTGATTATGATCTTATCTGTCGCATTTTGAGGATGGGAGTGCATTATGACATTTGCAAACAATTCCTCTATCACCAAATTCACGCGCATCTCGGCGGCTTCGCTCCAACCGTTGCGCATCTTGGCATCACTGACCACATTCACGATCCTCTCCAGTTCATGCTTATCATATCCAAGCTGCAACCGGATCTCCTCCTCATTAGCGGGAAGACTGATGCTCAGCGCGGTCATGTCATCACTAAGCCTGTTTCCGGAGAAACCCTCAACCCTATCTGCCAATCTCTCCACAAGCTGCTGCGGATAGGCTCCCTCCGCTGCATATTCAATTGCAATTTTCAGGAACTCCTGTTCACCGAATTGCACGCTATCCTCATTTTCAGCCTCAACGAAACCATCCGTATAAAGCAACAGGTTATCACCTGGAGAGAGAGTCAGTTCCGTTTCAGAGTAGACGGTATCCTCCATCAGTCCCAACGGTAGGGATGGGGTCAGTTTGATGTACTCCCCGTCAACACCTTCGGAAGTGGTTCGCAACATTATCGGTGGATTATGACCTGCATTTGCCAAAGTCACACATCGTTTCTCCTCATCAATTAGCCCTACAATAGCCGTCACAAACATGTAGCGGGTATTCCCCTCACTCAGTATCCGGTTAATGCAGTTGCAAATCTCCTTTGGACCCAGATTCTGACTCACGGCAAAGCGGAAAAGGTATTTCGTGGCAGCCATCACGAGCGAAGCCGGCACCCCCTTCCCACTCACATCGTCTATGATGAAATAAGTAAGGCGTGGGGATACCTTATAGAAGTCAAACATATCTCCGCTCACCTCACGTGCCGATTTCAATATCGCCCCCTTCTGAATGGCGCAATCATTCATCTTCTTCACCTGCGACATACTCGGAAGCATCGACTGCTGGAGTGCACTTGCTATCTCCAGTTCACTCTTTATCCGTCCGCTCTCGGCAGCCTCAGCAGCACGTTGCTCGATAAGCTCACTGAGTGACGATTTCATACGCTCCATTGCATCGCGAAGACATTTCACGTCGCTATATATGACCTTTTCAGGAAGTGGTGCATCAAAATTTCCGGCACCAATCTCGTCAGCCGCGACAGCAAGACGTTTCAGCGGACGCATACCGACGTTGACCACTATGACTATCCCCACCATCATAAGGATAAAACCGACCGAAATCAGAATTAGAATCGGTTTCTTCAGATGCACGAAAGAGCCGGTCACGGAAGAATACGGGGTCAGTGTGTAGATCTGTAGCTTAGTATGCGGTATAGCGGATCTGTTGAGGATATAGTCTTTACCATTCAGATTAATCTTGCTGTCATCCTCAAATATTTCCTTATTATTTATGGCAGAACGCAAGGCGCGCTGCAACCTCTCATCTCCGGCATAATCCATCTCCTGGAAGGGCTGATCCCCATCAAAAATAAACGAACGGCTATCAGGATAAATATGCAGTCCGACAAGCTGGTCAAGCACAGTCTTCATCGGCACGTCAGCCTCAAGCTGAGTCTTGACAGAATTAAGCGTCTCATGTTGAATAGTGCGCGTGATACGGGTTGCCTTCTCCGACTCATGCCGTGCCGCAGCCCGATCAATAACCAATGACAATACCAATAAAATCATGGCACATACACATGCCACATATCCACATATAGCTGACGATAGCTTCATCCTCCAGACGTTTTTTTAATTTATCGTTTATGGTTTACGGTTGACCGTTTATCGTTGACCGTTTAAAGCATGCGATACTTCATCATGATAGCAAAAGTAATAATTATTCCGTAAACGACAAAGTGATTCGCCCGTATCGGTGTGTATCTGAGTGTATCCATGTGTATATGGGCGTATCTGTATGTATATCAAAGCATATCTATATCTACTTATACCTATTTGTATCGCCTGTATCGGTTGTATCGGAGTGATACAAGCGATACAACCGATACAAGCGATACAGGAGAATCACCGGAACATATCAGTATCAAAATAACATACCCATCAAATACTCCATACCTAACTTTGCAATACGCTTCAGTGCGCTTCGCGCAAAATAACAAATAACAAGCGACAGGTAACATGGAGTCGGAAACAGATGACAAAGAAAGAAGTCTTCATTCTTATAAGAAGGAATGAATAGAGGCGTCATGTATAAAAGTAACCTTTCATACGTTAAGTAACCAACATAATATCAAGAAGACATATCCTATATCAACTGCAATCTCATTGATATCAAGCCAATAATCTCCTTGATATAAAAACGCACTTCCTCTTAATATCAACCCACTCATAAGATGCCAGAACTGAAAAGACAATTCTGCAATCAAAAATATGACCCAACTTATTTCAAGACAAAACATTTTGTTGTATATTTGCATTCTTCTGACAAAGACTAACTCCGCAATATCGCAATGTAAAAAAATGTTAAAAGAACCTATATTGGTTCCTTATATGAACCAATATAGGTTCTTTTAACAATAATTAAGAATCAAATGACAATTGATCAAACATATCAAAAATGGCAATCGCTTATGCCTTTAGATGAATCTGACAGGCATAGACTCAGTATGCGATTTACGGTTGACTTCAATTATAATAGCAACCATATTGAAGGCAACACCCTAACATACGGACAAACAGAACTTCTGCTAATTTTTGGGAAAGTGATGGGAGAAGGGGAATTGAAAGACTATAACGACATGAAAGCAAGTGATGTCGGACTTAAACTGATGGAGGTTGAATCCTTGACTAAGGATATGCCATTAACACAAAATTTCATTCGCCAGCTCCATAAAACTCTTCTACGGGAAGACTATAAGGTCTATAGGAAACTTCCTGGTGGTGAGTACACATCGTATATAGTGCACGCAGGTCAATACAAAACACGACCAAATAGCGTCATAACCCGCACAGGAGAACGCTTTGAGTATGCTTCACCGGAGGAAACGCCTGCACTTATGACTGATTTGATAGATTGGTATAATGAAGAAGAATCTAAAGGTGAGATTAACGCCGTAGATTTGGCTGCATTATTCCATTATCGTTATATCAGGATACACCCCTTTGAAGATGGAAACGGACGTATTGCCAGACTTTTGGTCAACTTCATTCTTGCTCGCCATAATTATCCAATGATAGTGGTAAGGAGCCGAAAGAAGTATGAATATCTTGATGCATTGAGTATGTCGGACAAAATAGTCGGAATCCTGCCATCTAAAGGTGCTAAAGCAACTCTTGATGAAATAAGACATTTCAGACGATATTTCACCAATTTAGTAAATGAGGAGATGCAAGCTGATATTGAATTTATCACCGACAAGAGAGAGAATGTGTGGTGGTATGACGGAGAAAAGATTGAATTTTTGACGTCAAGTGCCCCAATAATTCTAAAATCACTTATGTTGGATCCGGCAATTTCAAACAAATCATTGGCAGAGAATGCCGATATCAGCATAAGATCTGTAAACAAACAAATAAAAAGCCTATTGGAGAAAAAATATATTGAGAAGACAACAGATGGCTACAGAGTGTTCATAACTCCATCCGTACCATAATTGCAGCTCGCAAGTTCCCAATTTTCAAGTTTTATCCCTGAAAAAGTGGCTGATACTCCTATTGATTGAGCCATATCAATTCGAGTGATTCATCTGGTTCGAACGACCCAAGTGATTCGCCTGTATCGCCTGTATCGCCTGTATCGGTTGTATCGCAACCGATACAACCGATACAACCGAATCACCCTGATACACTCAAGTCTATCATCTGACAGAGATATCGTATCACGGAAATCAGTTGACCATCACCCGACCCGTAACCAATAAGTCACCCCTCAAATCGCCAACACTCTTCAAGGGAAGTCACATTGATATTATAATCTGCCATATTAAAGTCGCTTAAATTTAAGTTTTAAATCCATATTTCGTAATAAAACTACAAAATATACCACTAAAATTTCATTATATCATCTTTTATTTCTATTTTTGCATTGAAGTTATGACAACTTCATTACAAATCAGATAGAATCGACAATTATGATAGCAGAATTCAGCATCGAAAATTTTTTCTCTATTAAATCTGCTCAAAAAATCAGTTTTGAACCGTCATCAGACACTTTTATGTCTGATGAATATTCGTATGAAGTTAAAGAAGGGGTCAGATTACTGAAAATCGGGATCATTTATGGGGCTAATGCATCCGGTAAAACAAATATCTTAAACGCCTTTAATTTCTTCAGGATGTTGGTTCTAAGAATGCCCAAAGACCGAAATGAGACAACGCAAGTCGTTCCATTCATGTTGGATGACTCGTCAAGAAATGAAAAGACAAGAATGTCGATGGTATTCTATATCAATAAGACCAAATATATCCTTAGTTTTGAACTGGATGCAAAGTATATCCATTCAGAGACCTTGATTGTATATGATTCCATTCGTCCCACCAAACTGTATAGCCGCACCTATGATGCCTCGACTGATTCCTCAGTCATAGAATTTGGCACAAATCTTAAAATGGCCAAGAAGAGTCAAGGAATCATCTCAGGCAATACCATCAATAATTGTAGCGTGCTTGCAGCGTTTGGCAAGAGCAACGTGGAAAGAACAAGACTTAATGAGGTGTATGATTACTTTGCCAAACAAGTGAAAGATGTATTGGCTCCCGGTATGTTGCTGTCAGGATACATCAAATCTCAATTGGATAAAGATGAGAACGGAGATTTGAAAAATTTCATCCTTAATTTTCTGAAGGCATCAGATTTCAATATTGAAGATGTTGCACTCAATGAAGAGGAAGAATTAATCACCCCGGAATTGGAACAATTGATTCAAAATGCCCCTATCGGTGATGAGGCAAAGGCGGATATGCTCAGGAAAGGGAAAATCACCAATACAGAATTGACATTCAAGCATAAAGTCGGCGACAGACTATATGAACTGTCGGAGGAATATGAATCAAATGGCACAATGCGGTTCATGGGATTGGCAGTTATTCTAAATTTCCTCTTAAAGACCAATCGTTTCGTACCGATTGACGAAGTGGAAACAAGCATCCACTACGAACTGTTGGCTTATTTTCTGAAAGTGTTCCTTGCAAACAGCGATGGCACCTCCCAGATGCTTCTGACGACCCACGATATCAATCTTCTTAACGAAGATTTCATCCGTCGCGACATAATATGGTTTACCGACAAAGACGAACTTGGAGAAACCCGTATAGTCCGGCTCTCCAACTTAGGCCTGCACAAGAACCTCTCCCCCTACAACGCATACAAGCAAGGGAAATTAGTAAAACTTCCGTTCCTTGGCAGCCAATACCTCACCCTAAACAACCAATGACATGGGACGGACAGTAACAAAAAGTATAGCCATCATCGGTGAAGGAGAAACTGAATGGTTCTATTTCGACTCTTTAAGAATAGCATGCCGCTATCCATTCAAAGTTGCGCCTGATTTTCCACAGCATAGCGACATCAATCATATTCTGAAGCTGGTAGAATCCTACCTGAACAAGCAATATGATTATGTCGTATGCCTGTTTGATATGGATAGATTGTTTCAATACCCTTCTGAAATGCAGTTGTACCAACGGGCAAAGAAAAAGTACAACACAAAGAAATATTCAGGAAGAGTAATATTCATAGAAACAAATCCATGCACAGAATTTTGGTTCCTGCTCCACTTCTTACCAAATGTAGTTTGCCGACGATATGAGAGCTATGAGCAACTACTGCCCGAACTACAGAAGTATATGCCAGGGTATGAAAAAACGAAACGGTATTTCATACGCACCAATCTCTACAAATACCTCACAGAGAATGGTGATTTAGAAAGAGCCACGACAAATTCCGAAAAGCTATGCCAGCTCTGCCAAGCCTCCCCTGAGGATTTAAAAGCATACTCCGAGATTCATAAAGTAATACAGCTACTGAATACATTAGTCTCAAAATAGCCAATCTTTTATCGTATTCATTTTATGTATAACCCCAAGGATTATTGAAAAAAAATAGTAAGACACCGCTTAATTTCGGCAATAAATCAAGTTTATTGCCGAAATTAAGCGGTAATGTTATGTAGCTATAGGGGGATGTCAGTCGGGGAGGATGCCGAAGTAACGGGTGGCGGCGGCGGGGGTGAGAAGGGAGTCAAGTTCGTAGCTCTTGAACTCGATCGTGATCTCGCCGGCTGCGTAGGGGGTTATCTCGTATAGTCCGTAGATGAAGTTGATGCCGTCGGTGGTGAGTTCGAAGTTGTTGGGTATCGACACACTATCAACGGACTCAAGCAACGGCACTTTGTTTTCTGAAATACGGTTGCGGATGAGTTTCGTCAATTTCTGCTCGTAGCCGGGCTGCATGAGGTCTGCCACTGAGAGTATCTTACCATCCTCTATTCCGTAGTTGATGTAGGTGGTGGAATAGAATCCATGTGCGGCACGGCACATGTAGGTGTAGTAAAAGTTTTTCCATACCACCAGTTCCGGAGTGGTGAGTGCCACGCTGATTTGGTTGACAGACTGGCTGCATGCCTTGGCGGAATCGGGTGAGACGGTTGTGGCTGTCAGATCATCGTCAAGCAATGGTGCAGCCTTGTCTTTCCCGGGCATCTCCATCTTGGCAAGACGCATCAATGAATCGCGCAATGTAGTGACATCTTTATCGCCTACCTTCAATGGGAGGATGCCACTGCCGGAGAACCGCCAGTATTTTCCACCCTCCACGTCAAGGGCATCGCTATCAGGGTATGCCGCTATCACGTCGTATTTATAACTTTCAAGTTCCACTAATGATGCACCGCAAGCATCCGCCTCAGCAGATTTATCCTTTGCATTATTGTTGCATGAAGCCACTGACATCAGAAGCAGCATAGTGCCCACCCCTGACAGAACCTCTCTTTTCTTTTTCATAATAAATTTTATTTGTTCATTTTGTTGCACCCTTGATTAGTTTACCAACCTCCGCTGGCACCACCTCCACCGGTGGAACCGCCTCCGAAACCACCGCCAAAGCCGCCTCCACCGAAGCCACCGCCTCCACCTCTGCGTCCGGATCCGAGTATGGCTCCGGCTGCCAATGCAGCTGCCGAACCATCATCCTTCTTGGGGATGGTGTAGCGTTTATTCTCACGATAATGACAGAACTGACACTCATATATCCGTTCGCCTACACCCGTCTGACGCGTGGTGGCGGGCACTATCGTATGGTCACGCACAAGACACATGGCAATGGTATGGCATTTCGGACATTCCGTATATTTCAACTGTTTGGCACGGAACGGGTAACGCTCCACTACCCCACACTCCGGACATACCCATACGTCATAGTCAACCGTCTTTATCTTCTCCTCGAAATCCTGCGACGGGTTAAGCAATTCGTTATCCTCCTCCTCACTCAACTTACGCATCTTTGCACCGCATGACGGGCATTTCATCGGTTTGTTGCGTGCATTTCGGTATTGCCATTCCGCAAGCAAGGCAGGCACCAGACCCAGACCAAGCGAACATACGGCTATTATCCAGTAGGCAGTGCGATGCCCATACCATATCATAGCCTTGCGGTAGCGATCCTTACCACGCGCACGCACAACGTCGTAGCAGAAGAGTCCGAACGCCACGAGGAAGAACCCGAATGCAAGCCATCCAATAAACGATAGGATCGTGTCGCCGGAGATAGACTCCTGCTGACCGCCACCTTCCCATGCCTCCTTCTGATCGCTCTTCAGTTCGGCGGCTGCAACGGGGTCAGACAGCACCTGCGCCACGTCATGTGCCGATGCTTCCACCGCCGCGTCAAGATCGTCACGCTTCATGTTTGCCACTATCGAACGGTCGATTATCTTCTTTGCAGATATGTCGGGAAGCACACCCTCCACACCGTAGCCCGTGGTGATACGTGCACGTCGCTGTTCGGGGGCTATCAGTATCAGCACACCGTTATCCTTATCCGACTTGCCGATACCCCAGCGGGCAAACAGCCGTTCGGAGAAATCCTCTATCGGCATGTCGCCAATTGACGGCACAACCGCCACCACTACCTCTGCACCCGTGGCGCGGCGCAACGAATACAGCTCATCATTCACCTTTGCCTTCACGGATGAGCTTACCAGATTGCCGGGGTCAGCGACGTAGACCCTGCGGTCAGCGATGTTGGGATTCACAATCTCATCCGGTGTATAGTCCTTGGCAAGAGCCGCCATACACCCGACAAGCAACATCAATAATATTCCAAGTCTATTTTTCATTTTTTGTCATTTTGTCAATTTGTCAGAAAGGAGAATCGGTCAGACGGCGGGAAGGGAGTGTCCGTTGAGTTTCCGGAAAAGATCCAGCGCATATACATCGGTCATCCCCGACACATGGTCGAGCACACTCTGTAGCCGCTCATACAGACTCTCGGCATGTATATCGTATTGCCTCGGCATTTTCAGAAGCAACAGTTTGGAGAAGTTCTTCTCCGGATTGAGCACCGCCTCCATCAGTACATCCATCAGATACGTCAGTATCCTGTTGCCGGCAATATCCACGTCAACCACGTCCGGGGCATCATATATCCTCTCTCTTGCCACCTTAGCACACCTTCCATACGCCTCACTGAGCCGTGGGTCGGTAAGCTGCACCAGCGGCGACAACTTCTCCCCTGCCAACAGTCTACCCTCATTATCGACAAACACATCGGCACACCCCATGACAAGCTCCCCTATCACGTTTGAGCGGAGATAACCCACCTGCTCGTTGGGGTCGTCGAGATAAGACATAGCCCTTACCCTCTTGTCGATGTCGGCAGGTCGGAAGAAAGCCAACAGAAGTTCCTTCACCTCTCCTATTGAAAGGATTCCCAACCGGTGGGCATCCTCAATATCCATTATCTGATAGCATATATCGTCGGCAGCCTCCGTCAGATATACCAGCGGATGCCTTACAAACACACCGTCGGCAATCTCCGGAATGCCCAGTTCGGTTGCCACCTTACGATAGTCTGCCTCCTCCGAAGCGAAGAAACCGAACTTCCGTTTACTCCCCACGTTAAGCGATGACCAGGGGTATTTCACAATTGAGGCAAGTGTGCTATAGGTCATTGCAAACCCACCTTTACGGCGTCCGCAGAACTGATGCGTCAGTTGACGGAAAGAATTGGCATTCCCTTCAAAATTGACGAAATCCGCCCATTGCTGCGGAGTGAGACTACCCTTCAGTTGCAATCCCGCCCCCTCGCTGAACCATGTTGATATCGTCATCTCGCCGGAATGCCCGAAGGGGGGATTACCGAGGTCGTGGCATAGGCAAGCCGCCGCCACAATGTCGGGGATACTGGCAAGCGACTCCGCCACGTCGCCGTCGGCATAACGCCCGGAAAGACGCGCCACGACCTCCCTCGACAGGGAGCGTCCGACGGATGACACCTCCAGACTGTGGGTAAGACGGTTATGCACAAACACACTTCCCGGCAGAGGGAACACCTGCGTCTTATTCTGCAATCTCCGGAAAGGGGATGAGAATATCATACGGTCGTAATCCCGCTGGAAATCGCTGCGTATATGCACCCGTGGATCATGAAATTCCTCCATGCCCAGACGCTTGTCGCATATTAGGGTTGCCCAGTTCATATCTCGTTTTTATTTTTTAACCATTTTATCTGTCAAATATTGTGACAATATCCAAGTTGTCTACAACGTTATTACATATAGATGTCAAAATATTTTGGCATCTGCTTACCACATGATAACCGACATTAGAAATATAAAGTTCTTCAGCAATATAAAGTTCTTACCCTTGCGTCTCGTTTTTCTCCTGGTAATGATTATTTCCGTCGTTCCGGAGATAATCGCCAAGCCGGGCGACAAGATTCTCAACCGTCCGTATGCCGACCTGAAGCCCTGGCACCTTGGTTTCTCTGTCGGGATGCACGTGCAGGACCTATCGTTCACCCACAACGGACTAATGACCGACGACGGGGAGAAATGGGTGGCTGAGGTGCCCTCCTTCTCACCCGGATTCTGCGTTAACGTGCTTGCCAGCCTTCGTCTGCACAAATATCTCGACCTTCGCCTCACTCCGGGAATGTATTTCGGGAGTAAGGGGGTAGTGATGCAGGATGCCCTCGGTGACAAGCTCAACCGTCAGGACGTGAAATCGGCATACGTCGTTGTACCGCTCGACCTGAAGATCTCAGGCGACCGTATGCGCAACGTGCGTCCCTACGTGTCGGCAGGAGCTATGGCCACGTTTGACGTCAGCAAGAAACGCACCGAGCCGCTCCTCTTCAATTCATCCGACGCCTATCTATGCGTCGGACTGGGAGCCGATTTCTATCTCCCCTTCTTCAAACTGAATCCAGAGATAAAGTTCTGCTTCGGACTGACCGACATACTGCATCATGAGCGTCCGGACCTGACGGATGATCCGGAGTCGTTCAAGATGACGCAAGCCCTATCGAAAGTAAAATCAAATATGGTCGTACTCACCTTCTATTTCGAATGAGCAACCTATCACGCAAAATAACGACGACGCTCCGGCTTCTCCCTCTGATATTGTTGGGACTTCTGTCGGCATCGGCAGCGTATGCCCAGAACGACCCTCTCTTCACCCAGCATTGGGCACTCCCCACCCTCTACAATCCGGCAGCGACAGGCGACACCGACTGGCTCCGTATCCGTGGTGCGGGACGCCTGCAATGGATAGGAATCACCAACGCGCCTAAAAGCTTTGTCGCCACCGCCGACATGCCCTTCAAGGTATTCAACAAGCGAGTGGGCGCAGGAGTCACCATGCTTCAGGAGAGCATCGGACTCTTCTCCAATCTACTAATCTCGGCACAGGGGAGCTACAAGCTCAAATTCCTCAAGGGACAACTCGGCATCGGGCTGCAACTCGGCTACTACAACTCTCGTTTCCGTGCCACCGATGCCTACATACCCGACGATGACGATTATCACGAACCGGAAGATCCCTCCATTCCGAAGCAGGATCTCACCGGAAACGCATTAGATGCCTCTCTTGGGCTCTCCTATACCCATCCTCTCTTCCATATCGGATTATCCGGCATGCACCTCACCGCCCCTACCGTAAAGATGGAGATAGAGGGGTCGGAATCAACCGAGACCCTGCAATATGAGACAAACCTGAATCGCACACTATATTTTGACGCCGGCGGCAATATTGCATTGAGAAACACGTTATTCTTATTGCAGCCGTCCCTGCTCATGATGACTGATTTCAGCAAATTGTCGGCAGCATTGACCCTTAGAGCCACCTACAACCGATTTCTCTTCGTCGGGATAGGCTACCGCTGGGATGATGCCGTATCTATAATGGCGGGTGCCGAGTTCAAGAACTTCTTCATCGGCTATGCCTACGACTATCCGACATCATCAATTGCAAAAGTGTCGTCAGGCAGCCATGAGATTGTGGCGGGATTCAGACTGAAAATCGATATGTCAGGCAAAAACCGAAATAAACACCGATCCATCAGAATAATGTAACGCTTAACATAATGACCGAAAGACTTTATAAATATTTAACGTTTTCAACACCCCGGCTTCTGTCGGCGGTCGCGATTCCGCTTATGCCGCTCATGCTGGCGTCCTGCTTCAGCGCACGCAACTCATCAGCAGGCGGCGAAGTGACCGGAGTCGGCGGATCGGCATGGGCAGAGCCTACGCCTTACGGTATGGTGCTCGTCGATAGGGGCTCAATTGCTATGGGTCCGTCGAAAGATGATTCCATCACCGGCATCAAAGCCAACCCACGGGGCATATCGGTCGATGCGTTCTGGATGGACGAGACCGAGATCACCAACTCCAAGTACAAGCAATTCGTATTCTGGGTGCGCGACTCCATTATCCGCGAACGCCTTGCCGACCCTGCCTACGGTGGGGACGAGGCTTTCAAGATCGAGGAGGATAAGGAGGGGAACCCGGTGACGCCTTACCTCAACTGGAGCAAGGCTATCCCATGGAGAAACCCCAATGAGGATGAACAGCGTGCAATCGAGAGCGTATACCGCACAAATCCCATCACCGGGAAAAAGGAACTCGACCCGACGCAACTCAACTACCGCTACGAAATCTTCAACCACACGGCGGCGGCACAGCGTAAGAACCGCCTCGACCCGCTGACCCGCGAATACAACACCGACAAACCCGTGCCGACGGAACTACCCGTAATCTCAAAAGACACCGCATACTTCTCGGAAGATGGTGAAATCATACGGGAGACAATCACCCGCCCGCTCACCGGCGATTTTGATTTCGTCAACACCTACATCGTCAACGTCTATCCCGACACTACGTGCTGGATCAACGACTTCGACAATGCCTACAACGAGACCTACACCAGAATGTATTTCTCACATGCCGGCTACAATAATTACCCGGTGGTAGGGGTGAGCTGGGAACAGGCAAATGCTTTCTCCAACTGGCGCACCGATTATCTGCGCCGTTCGCTCGGTAAGGACAACATCTATGTGGAGCCATACCGTCTGCCGACGGAGGCTGAATGGGAGTATGCGGCACGTGCCGGTAATTCCGAATCCCCCTATCCCTGGGAGGAAACCCTCCCCTACGATGAACGCGGATGCTTCTATGCCAACTTCAAGCCTATGGATGGCGACTATGTGCGCGACGGACACGTCATCACTTCGCAGGTGGGCACATTCACGCCCAACGATTTCGGGCTGTATGACATGGCGGGAAACGTGTCGGAATGGACCTCAACCGCCTTCACGGAAAGCATCGACAACCTTACCGCCGACATAAACCCGGAATACCGCTACGATGCGGCTAAGGAAGACCCCTACAAGATGAAGCGCAAGATCGTGCGTGGCGGCTCATGGAAAGACGTGGCGAGCGGCATACGCAGCGACCTTCGCATGTGGGAATATCAGAATGAACAAAGATCTTACATAGGATTCCGCAACGTTCGCTCTCAGATCGGATTCGCCAAAGGAACCCAAAAGAAAAAGAGATAAAGACATGGTAAAGATTCGCAAATATGCTAATTTCATCGAGCGTTTCCTTCACGGACCCGGTGGACAACGTTTCTTTAATTTCGCCTACTCCATCGGAGCGGCAATCGTGATCTGGGGTGCACTTTTCAAGATTCTGCATCTCCCCGGAGGCAACCTTCTTCTCTGCATAGGCATGGGCACAGAGATCGCCATGTTCATACTGACGGCGTTCGACCGTCCGCCGAAGGAATACGCATGGGAAGAGGTGTTTCCCGTGCTTGACTCCAAGAATCCCGACGAACGTCCCGACTTCAAATCCGGCTCGGGCATCATCATCACCGGCGACGTAGTCGCAGGGGATGCACAGTCAGCCCCGACAGACGGGCAGATTGCCGAGAACACTGCCGGAGGAGGATTCTCCGGCATAGTGTCGGCAGGTGTGCCCGCGACGGGCATCATATCCGGTGGCGGCGCGGCAGTAGGCGGTACAGCTGCAGCAACAGCAGCTCCCATTCCGGCAGAAGAGGCTGAGACCCTTCACCAGAGCATTCTCCGCATGACCGAACAGATGGATCGTCTTCAGGAGACCACACGCGCACTCAATGAGGTGAGCGAGACTCTTCTGCAATCATATAAGGCAATCACCGATAATTCCGACAACATCTCGCAGAGTGCGCTCGGATATGCCGAACAGATGGCTGACCTCAACCGTAATCTCAACGGACTGAACACCATCTATGAGATTCAGTTGAAACACGTGTCGGGACAGCTTGACAATATCGACCGTGTAAACCGTGGTCTGAAGGATATACGCGACATGTATGAGAAGTCAGCCAACGAGTCATCGCGCTATTGCGAGGAGTCGGAGAAGATGGCGCGCTACATGCAGCAGATCAACTCCGTATATGAGAAGATGATCACCGCCATGACCATCGGGATGCATAATCCGATGATGGGTCAGCCGGGGGCGAATCCATTTGTCAAGACCGACAGAACAGACAACGATTAAATCCGAAAGAGAACAATGGCAGGAGGAAACAACGTAGCCCGTATGTCACCGCGTCAGAGGATGATAAACCTTATGTATATCGTCCTTACCGCCATGCTCGCCCTCAACGTCTCGAGCGATGTGCTCAACGGGTTTAACCAGGTGCATGACGGGCTCCGTACCACAAACCGGAACATGACCTCCAAGAATGAGGTGCAGTTCAGATATCTCAGCGAACTCTACGATAAGAACCCTACGAAAGTGGGGGAATGGTATGAGAAGGGGGACCGTCTGCACGATATGTCGCAGTCATTATGCCTTACCATCGACTCGCTGAAACTGGCGATCGCCCGTCAGGCTGACGGCAATGATGCCAATCCCGAGCAGATTGTGAATCTCGACGATCTGGAAGCGGCATCCGTAACCATGCTGCGTCCCGGGAGGAATGAGGGGAAGAAACTGAGGGAGAGTGTAAATGCTTTCCGTGAATATGTAAGTTCGCTCATTACCGACCCGACCAAGAGGAAAGCGATGGAGGCGATGCTCTC
The DNA here is from genome assembly GCF_004793975.1 of Lepagella muris. Taxonomy (NCBI): domain Bacteria; kingdom Pseudomonadati; phylum Bacteroidota; class Bacteroidia; order Bacteroidales; family Muribaculaceae; genus Lepagella; species Lepagella muris. The sequence continues at coordinate 12,286 of NZ_SRYB01000001.1, read as the reverse complement.
AACAGGGAAACCTGATGAGGGGGAGAACTCATGGGAGAACAGGAATTTCGACAATATGCCGGCTATAGCCGCCGTCACCCTGTTGACAAAACTTGAGAACGACATACGTCAGGCAGAGAGTGAGGCTCTTACCAATCTCATCACCAACGTGGATATCTCCGACGTGAGGGTGAACTCCCTTGATGCCTACGTTATTCCCAACTCAAAGATGGTGATGAGAGGGGATAAATACTCAGCCAACATCGTCCTTGCCGCCATCGACACTACACAACGCCCCACCGTCTTTGTCAACGGATCGAAACTCCCCAACGACAAGGGATTGCTCGAGCTGAACGCCACCACAGTGGGCACACACGATTATTCCGGCTACATTGAGGTGATGAAGGGTGACGGCTCGATCGACCGACGTGAGTTCAAATCCTCCTACACCGTCATGGAGCCTATGGCTACCATCTCACCGACGCTCATGAACGTGCTGTATGCCGGCATCGACAACCCCATCAGCATCTCCGTGCCGGGCTTCCCGATGAATGCAATACAGGCAACCATGACCAACGGGACGCTCACACGCAGCGGTGACTCTTGGATAGCGCGTCCGCAGACGGTAGGCTCGGAGGCGGTGATCTCCGTCACGGCAAACACCGATGGCGCAGCCCGCAACGTCGGCTCCATGACGTTCAGGGTGCGCAAGCTCCCCGACCCTACACCATATATCCCGATAAAGGATGCGCAAGGCAACGTGGTGCACTATAAGGGTTCACCAAAGAAAATATCCAAGGCGGCACTTATGGCTGCGGAATCGCTCGGTGCAGCCATTGACGACGACATTCTCAACGTGACATACACCGTGGTGTCGTTCTCAACCGTCTTCTTCGATTCCATGGGAAATGCCATACCGGAAGTGTCGGACGGTGCATCATTCTCGCGTCGGCAGAAGGAACAGTTCAAGCGGCTTAAGCCCGGCAAGAACTTCTTCATCACTGACGTGAAGGCGAAAGGACCGGACGGCATAACACGCGACATCTCCCCCATCAACGTCGCACTCAACTGAATTTAAAACCCACCGAATCATGACTCTTAATAAAACAATACTGACAATCATCCTTCTCCTCTCCGGTCTTTCCCTCCATGCGCAGGTGGAGAATGCAGGCGGAGTGCGCAAACGCAGTGAGAAAGAGAAGAAAGGGGTGCAAGGTGGTCCCGTCATCTCCGACAGGATGCAGGGCTTTTTTGAGACTAAGGAGCCGCATGATGCCGATCTCTCCTACATGCGCCAGATCTACCGCCAGCTCGACCTCACGCAGCCTGAAAATTCTCCGCTCTATTTCCCGGAAGACGTGATTGACGGGCAGGAGAATCTTTTCCGTATAATCCTGCGGCTCGTGGTCGATGGGAAGATTCCCGCCTACGAATATCTTGACGGACGCGAGATGTTTACTGATCAATACAAGGTAAACGTCGCCGACATGCTGCAACGTTTCGACATCTATGCCCAGGAAGCCAAAGGCTCTACGGAGAAGAATCCGCGTTTTGTCATAGAGGAGGCGGACGTGCCGACCACCCAGGTGCTCAACTATTATATAATCGAGAAATGGGAGTTTGACCGCCGTTCCAACAGGATGAAGACCCGTGTCGAGGCACTTTGTCCGGTGCTCAACCGCTCCGGCGACTTCGGCGGCGAGGCGAAATATCCGATGTTCTGGGTGAAATTCGATGCCCTGCGCCCCTATCTCGCCCAGCAATACGTATTCCTCTCTGACGACAATAATCTCGCCCAACATTCCATAGATGATTATTTTAATCTCACGATGTATAAGGGGGATATCTATAAGACCCGCAATCTGCGCAACCTCTCCATGGCACAGATGTTTCCCGACGAGGATGACCGCAAGCGTGCGCAAGACAGTATCGACAACCGTCTGCGCAACTATGGCAAGAACCTTTGGGTGCCCGACCGTGAGGAGTATCTCGCCATGCGTGAGAAAGAGGACGCCAAGAAAAGCAAACAGGGTATAGCCGCCGACACTATTCCTGAACGCACAATAGTGGAGGCAGAGAGCGTGTCGGAAGAGAAACCCTCATCGGCGGCACGTGCGAAGAAACGCGCCACAAAGAAACGCTCATCTACCAAGAAGCCCAAGGTAAGTTCCTCCTCGTCATCCAACAGCGGGGCAGCAAAATCAGTCAGACGGCGCAAGAAATAATCTCGCTATGCGCCACGCCCCTCTCCCGCCTGATGCCGTGTAATGATAGAGCAATCTCATCACTATCTTCGCCATCAACGAAAGACTTCTGTCGTCCGACATACCATTAAGCAGATCCGCCGCAAGGTCGGGTCTGCTCTCTTTTTTATAGCATGCTGCCAATATCATTCCGCGATATGCCACCGTCTGGAGCATCCCCCTCTTATTCTCCGACCGACTCGCGGATATCGTCTGCCTCACGGCTTCAAGACTCCGTTCCCAAAGACCCACCTTACGAGAGAAGCTATCCCCGGTGATTGAATCCTTCTGGGAATATATGTCGGCAAGAATCTCCGGAACGCCAGCAATTTTTCCCCTTCGCTCTCTCCCCGACACCCCGACGGCAAGGAGCATCCTGACCCCAAGTTCCCAATCGTTCCAACATGGAAGAATCTCATTCCATCCCCCCGCCTTACGGAAGAGTTCTGTCGGTGCCATATATCCGTGGGTGCGCAGAAGAGCATGCACGAGATGGCACTCCATACCCCTGTCGGGATAAAACGGAGCCACCTTACTTTTTCCGTCAAGTGTGTGTATAAGACATTTCCAGCATACAATCTCTGCCTCCGGATGGTCACGGAACCCATTAACCGCTCTCTCCACGAGCGTAGGGCGCATCGTGTCGTCAGAATCGAAGAATAGAGTGAACCTTCCGGTGGCTGCACACAAGCCAGTGTTGCGTGCATAGCAGGCACCCCGGCGCTCCTCACGCATCACCTCCACATGAAGACCCTCCACGCTGTTGGCATCACGCCATTCAAGCGCATATTCGTAGGTGCCGTCGTCCGAACCATTGTCAACGATTATCACCTCCAACGGTCGCCATGTCTGCTTCGCAACGCTTGACAAAGTGCGTGCAAGAAGCTCCTTCCGGTTGTAGACCGGTATTATTATACTTACTTTCTCCATTTACTCGCGAATTTAGCGAATTTTTCCGGCATATCTCCGTTAATTGGTTATGAAGATTTGTAATAACCGGACAACCCCACATATCTTATGCGCGTAAAGGAAGAGAACACCTATAGAAACATACTGAAAGGGATCTCTCTCTTCGGAAGCGTGCAGGTGCTTCAGATCCTTATCAACGTGACTCGGGGGAAATTCGTGGCATATCTTCTCGGACCGTCGGGCATGGGCGTCTCGTCGCTCTTCGCCTCCTCCTCGCTGACGTTGCAACGCTTCTCCTCACTGGGTCTGAATCTTGCCATAGTGAAGGAGGTGGCGGCAGCCAGCGATGACCGGCGCAATCTCGCCACAATCCTGTCGGTGGCTCGTAGACTAATAACGTTCACGGCGGTTCTTGCCGCCCTTGTATGCGTGGTTTTCAGCCACTGGCTAAGCATCCTGACGTTTGGCGACCCATCGATGCAATGGCAGTTCATGCTACTCGGCATTGCAGTGGGACTGTCGGTGGCTTACACCGGACATCTATCGGTGCTTCAGGGATTCCATGACGTGAAAAACATCTCACGCGCCTCGCTTGTGGGGGGAGTGACGGGGTTGGTAGCCGGAGTGCCGCTATACTATCTCTTCGGCACACGCGGCATAGTGCCCGCCATGATAATATTGGCAGCCACACTGTTTATCTTCTACCGTCGTGTGCTTACCCGACCTCAATATTCAATGGAGAGGGAGCCGTTCAGCTGGAGCCGCCACCGCCCCATAATAAAGCGTCTGCTATTGATGGGGATGCTGCTGATGTCGAATGACCTGCTGCAATCCCTCTCCCAATATCTCATCAATATCTACATCAATTCCACAGGCTCGACGGATGCCGTAGGTCTTTATCAGGCGGCAAACTCAGTTACGGCGCAATATGCCGGGATAGTGTTCGCGGTGATGGCAATGGACTATTTCCCGCGCCTGTCGAAATCGGTAGGTGATAATGATGAGATGCGAGATGTGGTCAACCGTCAATTCATCGTCACCGCACTCATCATCGGACCCTCCTCCGGATTGCTAATAATCTCCTCCCCATTTCTCATACGGGTGCTACTCTCGCCAGAATTTCTCCCCGTCACGGAGTTGATGAGATGGATGGGACTGGGGATAATGTTCCGCGCACTGATGACTCCGCTCGGCTATATCTCATTCGCTAAAGGTAATAAGAAACTGTTTTTCTGGATGGAGGGTGTAGGGTGCAACCTGCTGACCCTTTCGCTCAGCTGCGGATTCTTCCATTTCTTCGGGCTTACCGGATTGGGCTACTCGCTCGTGGCTGACAATGCACTCTGCCTGATAATCTATTATATTGTCAACCGGAAACTATATTCCTTCCGATTCTCACGCCAATCGATGATGATGATGGCGATGGCAGTAATAGCCACTTCAAGCGTATTCCTCGCCTCATTCATTCCCACTACGACAGGCTATGCAGTGATGACCGCAATACTGATTATATCCGGCATATATTCACTGACAAGGCTCAGGCGTCTCGCGCTAATCTGATTGGTGTGTGTCTATCTGATTGGCGAGTGAGTCTATCTGATCCATTCAAGCGGATTCAGCTTCTCACGGTTGCGCCATACCTCAAAATGGAGCACACTGTGCTTGTCATCATCCTCATCCGGGGCAATCACACCAAGACGCTGACCGGCTTTCACATCCTCCCCCGCCTTCACAGCTGCCGACGACAAGTTGCCATACACGGTATAATAGTTGCCATGACTCACTATGACCACAGTGTTAAAGCCGGGCACCATATACACACCGGATACCGTGCCCCCATATACTGCCTGGGCGGCACTCCCTCTTCCTACCTCGGCATCTATACCGGGATTGTCATATTCCACGTGCGGAAGATTAGGCAAAGACTGGCGTCCGAAGCGCAACGTTACCCTGAATGAACCCGCCACCGGTTTAGGGAGACTTCCCTTCATTGCGGCGAAGTTGCCATTCTGTGCCTTAGCCGGAGTTGCCGCCTCTTTCTTCTCAGAACGTGCGGCACGTCCGCGTGCCTCTGCAAACTTGGCATCCTCTCGCGCCTTATCAGCCGCAGCACGCTCCCTCTTCTTGGCAGCCTCTCTCTCCTCCGCCTCTTTCTTCGCCAGTTCCTTCTTTCGGAGTTCAGCCTCCTTACGAGCCTGTTGTGCCGCTTTCTCCCGCTCCTTCTTCAATCGCTCCGCCTCAGCCTTCGATTTCCTGTCTTTCTCCTTTGCCTCCTTCTTGGCGAGAAGTTCAGCCTCACGCGCCTTCTCCTCCGCTAATCTTGCAGCCTCAGCAGCGGCAATACGCTCCCTTTCGATACGCGCCTGTTCCTCACGTGCACGTCTCTCCTCCTCCGCACGTCGTGCCTCAGCCTCCCTACGAGCCTTCTCCTCGGCAGCACGTCGCGCCTCAGCCTCCTTGCGTTTACGCTCCTCCTCTGCCTTTCTCTGCTCCTCGGCAATCAATGCCGCGATTCTGTTGCGCAATACGTTTGCCTCTGCCTGTTTCTTGCTCAGATGCGCCTGTAGGGCCTGACCGTTTGCCTTCAACTGAGCCACCAAGGCATCCTGCTTACCATATTGGTTCTGCAAGACCGCCTGCTCTGATTTCTGCTGAATCAGCATCCGGTCCTGCTCCTTCTTCACTAATGAGAGCTGGTCGCGCTGCGTCTTCAGCTGTGCGGTCTTCTCCTCCACGGCGGCAGTCTGCCTGTCGCGCCATTCGGAAAACTGCCTCAGATAACGCATGCGGCGCAACGCCTGGTTGAAATTATCAGATGCAAATACAAAAGCAAGAGCCGACCGGTTCTTTCTCGCAGACCTCATCTTCTTCACGGCTTTGAGATATTCATCACGAAGCTTCTGCAATTCCGCCTCATTCCCGGATATTCCGGATTCAAGGCTACTGATTTTCCCTGACAAAGACGTTATCTTACCGGTTGTCTCGGAAATACGCTTCTTTGATACGGATATGTCGTCCTGAAGTTTACCGAGTTCACTTAGCCCCTTCTTTATCGAGCGGTCGTTCTCCTTTATCTGCTGTTCTGTCTGACGAATCTCTCGGTTTGTAGCCTCCTGCTGTCTCTTCACGTCGGAAGATGTCTCTGTCTTCCGTTTCCCGGTAGCTTTGGCACTTTTCTTCTTCGCCGTCTGCGGAGCTGCTTTCTTAGATGCCTGCTGGGTTGCCTTATTCCCTGAAGACTTGGCACGCCGACTTTTGGCGGTGGTCTGCTGCTGCGGATTGGCTGCCTGCATAAGCGGCAGATAATCCGATGGGACTAACGACATGAGTGCCATCCACGACACAACTGCATTACGGGGAACACGCTTCATAACTTTAACTCTGACTTCTGACTTACTCTGACTTCTGACTTACTTAGAATGATTTTATGAAATCATCAAATTTCATCCGGGTATACCCTCCTTTGAGCCTTATAGGAGATATCCCGCTTCCATCCCATACAGGATCATCGAGTTCCAGTGTGCCTCCTCTCTTCTTATCGGGGGAATAATACATCACATTTATGTCGTAGCCTTTGCCGGGATATTCATACTCCACACTCACATAGGTATCCTCCTTTTCCACAGGCACCACAATCAGTGCGGCAGCACGCATCCACCGGTCAATCAAATATCCGTAGTTGAATCCCTCAAGCTCATTCTCCAATGCGGGTATCATCGACAACTGTCCGTCATTCTCATAAAACAGTTCAATGGATTCGGGCGATCCGGAAGACAGTAGACCTTCACCTACCACCACCGGACGTCCGAGCAGAAGATTCTGCACATCGGAAAGCGAGATGGGATAATTTGCCATGAAGCCGGTAAGGGGTTCCGCCACGTATGTCTTCTTCATCTTGTTGACCACGAGCAGCGAGTCGGCATAAATCTCGGCACGCCCCACCTCACCCATCAGCGGAGCTCTCAATGAAATCAACACCGCACTGTCGCGCTCCATATAAATCTTCACACTTGGACTAAGAGGCAGCCCCGGCATCCTCAGTTTTCCGTTGATAGATACCGTTTCCCATTCGTTCCATTGCGCCACAATGGAATCCACCACCTCGCTTCGTCTTGAAGAGTCGAGAGCCTCCTGTGCCGCCGTCATCAGTAACCCTGACAACAGCATAATGACACATACGGCATATCTTATTGTCTGTTTCATCTGTCTATTCATTTTTCCGATGCCGTATCCATTGGGAGACGGCGGCGACAACCGTCATATCATTCATAGAAGAAAGCCTTGTGAGCCACCTTCTTCTTCAGCAACCCATTATCCGGCTCCAGTTCCAGCGCACGCTTCCAATTCTTCACCGCCTCATCCGGCTGATGGTTCATGAAGAGTATATCGCCGATATGATGATAATATTCGGCTGCGACATCACCATTTTTCTCGGCAATCTCCATAGCCTTCTTCTGATATTCAAGAGCCTCCTTATAGTCTCCCTTCTTGAAAAGGATCCATGCATACGTGTCGAGATAAGTATCATTCTCCGGCTCACCCTCGATTGCCTTGGTACTCATTTCCAAAGCCTTGTCAAGATCCCCGCCGTTCTCCGTGAGGAAATATGCATAGTTGTTGAGTGAGACCGGATTCGATGCATAGAAGAATAGAGAGTTGTCGTATGCCCTGAAAGCCTTGTCAAGATCCCCGGCACTGTAGTAGGTGTCGCCCAACATAGTGTAGATAGAACTTAGCCTGGTCAGGTCATCGAAGTTCAATGAATTTCTGAATCGCGTGTCGGTGACGGAATCTGTCAGCGGAAGCTCTGGGTTAACCTGATGTATCATCTCGGCATAAGTATTCTCAGCCTCATCATACTTCTTCTCATCAACGGCGGCAGCGGCATACATCAGCCTCATCCCGTCGGGTATATCGATATGCTTTGCAGCGTTGCGATATGAGGTCATCGCATCCGCGCCACGCTCGTCGGCAAGCTGGTAGCGCATCAGTTGCCCCCAGTAAGCCACGTTGGCGGGGTCAAGGTCGATTGCATATCCTATCTGCTCCTCGGCATCCTTATAGTCTCCCTTCGCACCGCTATATCGCGCCGCCAGGTCGAGCACTGCGGGTTCATGAGGATATTGCTCCATCAGCACACTGAAAAGATGATCCCCGCGTCCGGTGTCGCTCTTATCGTTGAGAAGCGACTGAAGATATTCCTCAAGTATCGCGATCTTCTCCTCCTGTATGAAGTCTTCCGAGAGAAGTGCCTCATACATCTTGTTGTCGAAAGCCACGCTGTCGCCTATATTCTTGTAGAAATTGGCAAGCGCCATCTTTGCCGCCCCATTGTCGGGATTCAGTTCCTCCGCCTGCTTATAGTATGCGAGCGTGGAGTCGTTGTTCCCGATCACCTCGTATAGATTCCCCTTCAGTATCCTGAACGACGGTTCGCGACGGTTATAGTCGATAAGGGCAGTCGCCTCATCTATGGCAGCGGCGGTGTCGCCGGCAGCCAACATAAAACTCATCTTCTTCAACGATACCTGGGGAGATTTCCCCTGCGCTGTCTCATATCTGCACAATGCCTTTATGGCATCAGCCTCGCGGTGGGCGTGCATATATGCATCGGCAAGCTGCAGCAGCGTCATCTCCTTCCCCGGATATAGCGAGTCAAGACGTTGATACACCCTTATCGTCTCCTCAATGGAATCAAGGCGCGCAGCCACGTAGGCATACGAGTTAGCCTCATTACGGTCGGCAGGATATGCGTCGACAAATCTGCGCATATAATCGAGCGAACGCTTCAGTTCGGGGTTGCTTTGTAGGGTGTCGGTCTTCACCATAAGGCGATTCATGCCGTAGGCAGATGCCGCTTCTTCGTATGAGGGGTCGGTCATGAATGCTTTCTTGAAATATTCGAAAGCCGCCAGATGGTTGTTCTCCGCCTGGCAACGTGCCCCCTCAAGATAATAATAACGGGCTTTCCGGCGAATCTCACCGCCATCGGCAGCATACACGGAGATAAATGCAGCCGAGACTGCACACACGAGCAATATGATCAGTTGATACTTTTTCAATGGAGAATATTTAAAGAGGGACCTTATTTCTATCTGACTTGTTACGAATCTGACTTGTTTCTATCCGAAACAGGGTTTTAATTTACGCCCGTATGACCAAACGCGCCATTCTCACGCTTCGTGCGGTCGAGTTCGCTCACTTCCTCCCATTCCACGTGGGAATACTGCTTTATTACCATCTGGCAGATTCTCTCTCCGTCGTTGACCACATAATCCTCTTCACCGAGGTTGATCAGAATTATCCCAATCTCCCCCCTGTAGTCGGCATCGACAGTGCCCGGAGAATTTGCTATTGACAGCCCGTAATTGAGCGCAAGTCCGGAGCGCGGACGTATCTGGCACTCATATCCTTGCGGGAGCTGTATGTATAGCCCCGTAGGTATCAATGCTCTCTGACGTGGTTTAAGCGTCACTGCACCCTCCGGGAGATATGCTCTCACGTCCATTCCGGCAGCTTCAAAAGTGCCGTAGGATGGCAACGGATGATGACTTTTATTTATGATCTTAACCTTAATTCTGTCCATTTTATATAGTAAGGGATTTATCAATTCTTTATATCCATTAACCGAATCCAAACGTAAAAAGTTGGGTACACGGATGATTTTTTACAAAATTAATAAAAAACGGCCTTATATACAATAGTGCATTATCCGTCGGTCAGCATCCCCACGCCCGGAATCGTCTGAAGAATACGATAAAAGGCCATCTTAGTAATCTAAGACAGCCTTCATTCCTTTGCATACTGAGATTATCAACCCTCAGTGATAGCATCGTTGGGGCAAACCTGTGCGCAGCTGCCGCAGCTGATGCAAGTATCAGGATCGATTTTGTAGATATCACCCTCAGAAATTGCGTCTACCGGACATACCGACATACAAGTGCCACATGCGATGCAGTTATCGCCAATTACGTAAGCCATAGTTAATGTTTATTTTTAGTTATTATTATTGAGTTATTTTGATGCAAAATTAGAATTTCCTAACGAATATTACAACTAAATCTCATCTATTCGGCGTAATTTGAATTGATTCTAAATAAAGAAATGCCCGAGGATCCATAAAAAATATGGTTTAATACCTCTTTTTTCGCTATTTTTCATTAATTTTGCATTGACCTAAAACGTCAGATTATTCATCATGCTACAGCAACCTCTTATCTCCATAATTACAATCACGTTTAACGCGGCAGCCCATCTGCCTGCGACAATGAAATCTGTGGCAGAACAGAAATGCAGCGACTTCGAACACATAATAATCGATGGCGCATCGAGCGACAACACCCTGCAAATAGCCCGTAAACTCGGAATCCCTTCCCTACGTATCCTCAGCGAGCCTGATAAGGGGCTTTATGATGCCATGAACAAGGGGTTGAGGCTGGCGAAGGGGAAATACGTACTGTTTCTTAATGCCGGCGACTCTTTCCATTCCGACGACATTCTCGGAAAATATGCCGCCGAGGCTATGAAGAATCCCGACATAATATATGCTGATACCGTGATTGTAGACAGTCAACGCAATTTCATTGCCCCACGCCACCTGTCAGTGCCTGACGTGCTGTCATTCCAATCCTTTGCCGACGGCATGCTGGTATGCCATCAGGCGTTCATGGTCAAGAAGGATATCGCTCCCTTCTACGACACATCATACAGGTTTTCAGCAGACTATGACTGGACAATACGATGCATCCGCAAATCAAAACCCGGCAACTGTGTCAATCTGCATACCGTGGCTATCGACTATCTAAGCGACGGCATGACCGACAAGAACAAGATGAAATCCCTGCTTGAACGATTTCATATCATGAAGGACCACTACGGACTGACATCTACCATAATCAACCATATATCCTTCATAGGAAGAGCCGCTGCACGCAAATTCTCATCACGACAGAAATAGTGATCCCGATACCAATATCCTAAATTGTCGGACAAATCCCAGACCCGAATTATGCATACTCAGAATACATCATCCAATTCAGATCTCGTGACAATCCACCAGATTGTACGCAATGTCAATGCAGACAACCTGAACGAAGACATAATAGTCTTTGATCATGGTGTCTCTTTCCACATGTCCGACATATATCCCCTCCGTCTTGATGCTCTCGTCATAGCTATCTGTACGGAAGGGGTAGGCAAGATTGGAATCGACATACGTGAATACGAATTAAAGAAAAATTCCCTTATCGTAATCCAACCTAAGAATTACATATACCTATCCGAATATTCAGAAGATTTTCAAAGTTCAATAATGGCCTGTTCGAAACATCTTGTGCAGGATGTACTTCCGAAACTTACCGACATACTTCCTCTCCTCATGCATCACCGTACCGAACCGGTCACCGACCTCACTGAAGAGGAAGCCGAAGGCATAAAGACATTCCTAAAGTTCATAAGATTGAAACTACGGGAAAAGAAGACACCATTTCTCAAACAGAAGGTGCATTGCATGCTACAAGCAGCTCTCTATGAAATGATGGACATCAACTATAAGAAAAATTCCGGAAAGGTTGAATCCCCGAAATCACGTAAAGAGGAGATAATGGCAAAATTTATCCTGTCGGTGAGCGAGGATTTCCGCACACAACGTCAGGTGGCATACTATGCTCACAAACTCTTCATCACTCCCAAGCATCTCTCATCCGTAGTGAAAGAACTCTCCGGACGTACCGCCGGTGACTGGATAGAGAACTACGTCATAATGGAAGCGAAAGTCCTACTAAAGACAACCGACATGACAATCCAAGAGATCTCCGTAGCACTCAACTTTCCCAACCAATCCTTCTTCGGGAAATACTTCAAGCACCACACAGGCTTCTCCCCCACCATCTACCGCCGCAAATTCACATAATCATCAGCAATACAATCTGACAAATCGGCAATCTGATAATCTGACAAATTATCAAATTGCCGATTTGACATCAATGACAGTATTGACAAAGAGGTCAAAGAAGTCAAAGAGGTCTAAGAGGTCCAAGCCGTCCAAGCAGCTGCTATCCCCTCCGGGGATAACAACGACAACCACAACAAAAAAAGGAAGCCGGCTGATCGCTCAGTCGGCTTCCATAAGGCGGCGATTACCTACTCTCCCGCTC